>JBPCTR010000149.1:0-10982 GCA_051011575.1 Acidimicrobiales bacterium
CAGGGATTCCTGGTGGTGACCGGCGGCGGTCCCGGTGCCATGGAGGCAGGCAATCTCGGTGCCTGGCTCGCGCCGCACCCCGACGATGCGGTGGATCGGGCGCTGACCATGCTCGGCGCCGCCGTCGACTACTCGACTCCCGACTACGCCGCGGCCGGGCTGGCTGTCGCCGCCGAGTTCGCCGACGGAAATGTGAGCCTTGCGGTTCCCACATGGTTCTACGGTCACGAACCCACCAACGATTTTGCAACGCATGTGGCCAAGTACTTCTCGAACAGCATCCGCGAAGACGGCTTGCTCGCCATTGCCACCCATGGCGTCGTCTACACACCCGGAGCAGCTGGGACCGTGCAAGAGGTGTTCATGGACGCAACGCAGAACCACTACGTCACGTTTTCGGTCATCTCGCCGATGGTCTTTGTCGACTCCGAGTACTGGGCCGACGATCGGCTGGCCGCCCCCCTGCTACTACGTCAGCTGGCGGGCGACCGCCCCTACGCCGACATGATCGCTGTCCTTGACGATCCCCTCGACGTCGTCGAGTTCATCACCTCTCACCCACCCCATGCTCCGTGAGAATCGTTCGTCAGATAGCGACGAGCGGCGTGCCGGTTGCGGCCGGCAGCGGGATGCCGAGGAGGGCCGCCATCGTCGGCGCCCAGTCGCTCGCGTGCGGTTGTCGCGTGGCGAGACTTCGCGCAATCGCCCGAACGGCCGGATGGCCTCCGGCCACGGCGGCGACCTGAGTGGTCGTACGGGGCGAGCCGTGCTGACCGCGAAACGTCTTGTGTCCGCCGCCGAACACCCGGCCCGGCTCGGACCACACGAGCGAGATACCCTCGGCGACATCGAGGTCGAGTGCACCGCTGATTGCAGAAAGGGAGCGCAACCGGTCGGCGCCCGGGCCGCCGTACACGATTCCGGCCATCCCCTCGTCGTGCGCCGCTCCCGGAAGGCCTGCGGTCGCAAGCTCGTCGGCGAACCGGACCGGTTCCAGGTCGGGGTCGATCGCCTCCTGCTCGTGATCGCTCACGACAAACAGGACCGTGTCGTCCCAAGCCGGGCGAATTCGTTCGACGACGGCCGCCAGATCGTCGTCGACAGCCCTGATTCGTGACGCTGCCTCGGCCGCATCGGGCCCGTGCAGATGAAGCGTCGAGTCGGGATCATTCATGTGCACGATCGCGAGGTCGGCGGACAGCGCTTCGAGTTCGTCGATCTGCTCAATGACGACCTCGTTGGCCGGGTACCCGAGGCAGTCGGTGGCGACGTCGTCACGGGGTCCGTTCGATGGTGGCCACGAGACATCGGCCTCGCCAGCCCCCATCGACCCGATCATCGTATTGTCGCCGAGCACCACCGATGTCGTCCGACCGGCGGCGCGGGCAGCCGCGAACAGCGTTTCCCCCACCGGCCCGATCGTCGAAGAACACACGAATCGATCACCGTCGTGGATTCGATTCGTGAAGATCCGGTGGTCCTGAACATCGGTTCCGGTGGCGAAGGTCGCGTGATTCGGATACGTCGATGACGCCAGGACCGACGTGCCGCCCCCCGGCGCCCAGCCGCCCTGCTCGATCAGACTCCACAACGTGGGCGTGAGCTCCGGCCCGACCGCGCCGTTTGGCAGGCTGTCCTCGATCAGGAAGACGACCCTCATCGAGCGGAGGCTGCCTCGCGGGCGACGGCGAGGAGCATCGGACGAAAGTCTGCAAGGTCCGGGATCGACAACCCAGCCACCTTGCCGTCGTCGTCCCACCGGCGCACGCTCACGGCATCGGCCGCGCCCGGGAGTGCCGCAAACACTTGCGCCTCGACGGGCGAGAACGGTCCGCCCTGGATCTCGAGGCTCGCCTTCGACGCCTCGGAGAGCATCGAGTGATAGCCGGGCTCGACGGCACACAGATATCGCTTGGCGTCGACATGCGAACCGACCGCGTCGGCGACCCGCTCGCCAAACCGGGGGCGCAACCACACCGCACCGACCTGGTCATGGTCCCAGTCAGGCTGAAGGAAGTCTTCGCTCTCTCGCGAGTCGGCCAAAAGGAAGTGTCCGATGTCGTGGAGAAGTGCCGCGGCGACCAGTTCCGGGTCGGCGTCGGCCACGATCCCGAGCGCCGCCGTCTGTATGCAGTGCTCGGTCATGGTCACCGCCTCGTCGTAGCTACTGGATCCACCTGCAGTGAAGAGTGCGAAGACCTCGTCGACCTGATCGCGGTCAGTCATGCGCCGCGAAATCTTCGATCAGCCGGGCGAGTTCGATGGGAGCGTCGCCCTGCACGCTGTGACCGGCATCGACGTGTTCGACCCGCGCGTCGGGTCGACGCTGCCGCAGCTCGGCTTCGTCGGCGTCGTCGATCACCGACTGTGCTCTCGTGCCCCTCACGAGCATGAGGGGCGCCGACGACTCCTCGATCGAATCCCACAGAACGCCATAATCGCGTCGAACGTTCCGGTCGGCGAAGACTCGGTGCCTTGCATGACGCCACACCCACGACCCGTCGTCGAGTTGTTCGGCGTTGTGGAGTATCCCCCGGCGCAGCGATGTCTCGGTGCGGGTCGGGTTGTGCTCGATCGTTCGGGCGAGGAGGTCGTCGAAGCTGTCGAAGCTGGCCGGCCCGTTCACGAACGCGGCGATCGCCTTCGCCTTGTCGTGATTCACCCCGGGCGTGATGTCGACGAGGGCGAGCCGGGACACGAGGTCGGGACGGGCGGTGGCGAGGGCAATCGATGTGAGCCCGCCGAGCGACATTCCCACAACCATCCCGGCCTCCGGCGCGAGCGCCTCGATGGTCACGGCGATGTCAGCAGCGTTTGTATCGAGATCGGTGGGTCCTTCGGCGGGTGGGCCCGAGTGACCGTGACCGGGCAGATCGATCGCCACGAGCGGGCGAGCCAGGGCCAGCGCCACCGTGTCCCAGGTGTGTGCGTTCTGCGCACCTCCGTGAATGAGAACCATCTCGGGCGGTCCGTCGCCCCACACGAGTGCGCTCAGCGTGCGGCCGTCCCCGAGCCCAACGACCTCCCGACGCACCGTCGGTGGACCCTCCCACGCGATTCCGAACTCCTCTGCGTTCTCGCGGAACATGGAGAACTCGTCGTATTCGACCCGTTCGCTCACCCCAGCCCCCCTTGCTCCGTCGTTCGTTTCCCCGACCGGGTTCTAGCCCGCCCGACGGATCATTTTGCGCTTCTGCTCCACGAAATCGACAAGGACGAAATCGCCAAGGTTCTGGTTGTCGGTGAAGAAGGCTCGGCCGCCGTTCATTCGCGTGATCTGTTCGATGAACGACGTGAGGTACGGGGTGGCGTCGAGCATGAAGATATTGATCCGGACCTGATCGCGGGTGCACCGGTTCACCTCGGCGAGCGTGAGGTCGATCGTCTCGCGGGTGGGCGGGTAGTTGAAGACCGGACGACCGTTGGCGGCGATGTGCGCCGTGGGCTCGCCGTCGGTGACCATGAGGATCTGCTTCGTGCCGCTCTGCCGGGCGAGCATTCGACGGGCGAGCTGGAACCCATGCTGCATATTCGTCCCGTACACGTAGTCCCAACTCAGTTCGGGCAGATCCTTCGCCGGGATCTCACGCGCAACCTCGCTGAAGGTGACGATTCCCAGGTAGTCCTGCGGGTACTGCCCGGAGATCAGGGCCTGAAGGGCGAGGGCCACCTTCTTGGCCGGCGCGAAGTTGTCACGCATGGGCATCGAAAGGCTGAGATCGAGCATGAGGACGGTCGACGTACGGGTCGTGCGTTCGGTGCGCTCGACCTCGAAGTCGTCGGGCGTGAGCTGCACCGGGGTACCACCGCCCGATCGACGAATCGCATTGCGGACAGTGCGTTCGATGTTCAGCGAGAACGGATCGCCGAATTCATAGGCCTTGGTCTCGAAGTTGCGTTCGTGGCCCACGCCGGACACGGCGGTGTTGTGACGGCCGAGGCGTTCTGCCGTGAGCTTGGAGTAGAGGTCATCGAGGACGTTCTGACCGATCTTGCGCAACGCACGGGGAGTGAGCTCGAGGGAACCCTCCTTGTTGTTGATCAGACCTGCGTCCTCAAGCATCTGGGTGAACTTCGCCATCGCCTCGATTGATCGCGCCGAATCCTCCCCGAGTAGCTCGGCCGCTCGCTCGAAGTCGACCTCCGCCAGCGCGCCGGGGTTGGTCGTGCCCCGCAGCATCTGCTCGAGCTGATCGAGATCACCAAGGTCGTTCATCAGATTCATCGCCTCGCCGAAGCCCAGGGGATCAGCGCCCTGGGTCTCGTAGCCCTGACCCCAGTTGAGATCCGGAAAGGCGCCCTGCAGGTTCTCGCCGAGCTGAGCCATCTGCCACTGAAGGTCCATGTCTTCGAGCAGCTGGTCCGACAGCTCCTGGAGCTGCGCCCGCTGTTCGGGAGTCATCGAATTGAGCATCGCCTGGGCGGCCGCCATGCGTTGGGCCATCGCCTCGAGCAGCTCGTCGAGGTTCTGAGGGTTCTCGGGAAAGAAATCGCCGTGCCGTTCCATGAAACCGTCGAAGTCGGGCTCCTCACCGTTGGCGCGCTGCTCGAGCATCTCGTTGAGCTCGGCCAGCATGTCCTTCATCGCCTGCATGTCGTCCGGGGTCATGTTCTGGACGGCATCGCTCATCCCATCGACCGCTTGCTGCATCAACTGGTTTCGAAGATCGTCGACCAGCTCGTCAAAGTCGTCCTGCGCCTGTTTCGACGTGAAGTCGTAGCTCTGGAGATCGCCGATCTGGCCGGGGAGATCGGGCGGCAACATGTCGAGGCGGAGGTTGCGCTCGGTCTCCGCCGCAGCGTCGCGTGCGGCCTGAGCGGGGTCGTCCCCGCCTGCGGAGTACTCCGCTTGAGCAGCGAGATTGTCACGTTCGGTCTGAACAATCTCGCGAAGCTTCTCGGCGATCTCGGAGAAGACTCCGCCGACATCGCCGGAGTCGAGCAGCTCCTCTCGTCGGTCCCGGAGCTGTTCGAGCATCTCGCGCAGGCCCTCCATGCGCTCCCCGTCCATGTCGAAGCCGTTCTGGAGCATGTTGCGCAGGGCCGCATTCGGGTCGCCATGGTAGGCGAGATCGTCGGTCATCTGCCGAAAGAGATCCTCGGCGGTGAGCTCGTAGTCGGACTGAGTCCCGTCCCAGGCCGAGTAGGTGAACCGCTGTTGACGGCGGCGTCGACGTCGGCGGAAGACCATGTTCGCACCATACGTCAATGATCCACGCCACACTGTTCGCGGATGAGCCTTCCCGACGACTTCTTCTTGGGTGCCGGTGTTTCGCCGCTGGTCGCTCGAGGCGCCGCCCGCCGATCCGACTGGCGAAGATGGGCGGAACGAACGCATCGACCCGACGCCGCCGAAGGAAACGGATTCGAAGAACGGTTCGAAGAGGATTTCGCCGTTCTTCTCAGCCACCGTCTTGACCCTGTGGTCATCGGCGTGGATTGGGCTCGACTGGAACCTCATGCCGGTCAGATCGACGCCGCCGAGGTCGAACACGTCGTCCAGGTGTTCTCAACCGCTCGCGACGCCGGTCTCCAGCCGTGGGCGCAGCTGCACGACCACACCCTCCCGGGGTGGTTCGCCGACGACACCGACGGATTTCGATCCGACGGGCCGAGCATCCACTGGTCGCGCCACGTCGACCGGGTGGCTGAAATGCTCGATGGCCTGACGGCCGCCTGGGTGCCTTTCAGCGATCCGGTCGGATGGGCCGTACGAGGACACCACATCGGCAGTGGTCCGCCGGGGCCGCGCTCGACCGACGCAATGCACGAAGCCGTGGTCGGCGCGTTGGACGCGACGTTCGAGGGGTGGCGACTGCTCCGATCCGGTCAGGCACCCGTCGTGGGGTCCTTCAGCCTGCCGTTGTTCCATGTCGCCGACGAGGCGGTCGGAGCGGATGCTTCCGCGTGGCAGGACGCCTTCTGGGACAGCTGGATTCTCGCGGTTCGAGACGGCGAGCTGCGTCTGCCATGGCAAGCAGCGATCGAGCGCCCCGACATGGCCGACGCGTTCGACGCCATCGGCGTGATCCCGTCGCCCGCGGTGAGTGTCGATCCCGAGGGCCGGTTGACGGCGTGGCCGGGAAAGGAACGCCAGGACGACTCCGGCTGGTGTCCTCCGCGGCACGATGTAGGCGAGGTCCTGCACGCCGTGGGCGATCAACTCGCTGGGCGCGAGTTCGTCGCCATGGGGTTGGGCGTCACCACGTCCGACGACGAGTGGCGCGCAGATCTGCACCGTGCGTGGCTCGAGTCGCTTTCGGAGGCCGTCGCCGACGGCGTGAACATCCGCGGCGCGATTTTCGACGCCGCGGTCGACGGATACGACCCTGTGACCGGGTTCGAATCGGGACGCGGTCTGTTCACCTCGGAGCGAGAGCCGAAGCAGAGCCTCGGATGGATCGATGCACAACGCTGACGACCGACCGCGAATCTCGATCGACGATCCCGCCGACCCACAGATCGAGGTTTTCCTTGGGTTACGTGACCATGTGGCGCGTCAGACGCGGGAGCAGCCGGGTGGTGACATGGCCGGCTCTTTCATCGCCGAGGGTGACCTGGTCATCGAACGCGGACTCGCTGCGGGGTACGAACTCATCTCGCTCCTGATCTCCAGCCGCCGAACGAAGGCGCTCCCTGCGGGCATCGGCGACTCCGTCGACATCCTCGCGGCCGCCGATCCCGTTCTCGAGGTCGTGACTGGCCGGCCGGAGTTGCGGGACCCGTTGGCGCGCTTCCGCCGGCCCCTGCCGATCGACGTATCCGAGCTCCTCGCCTCGGGCCGGAGCTTCGCCGTGCTCGAGGGCGTCAACAACCCGAACAACCTGGGTGTGATCATGAGGAACGCGGCTGCGCTCGGAGTCGACGCCGTCCTGCTCGACGCCACCTGCGGCGATCCGCTCTATCGCCGCGCAATCCGCGCCTCGATGGGTCAGGTGTTCGCGATCCCGCACGCTCGACTCGGTCCACTCTCCGCATCGCTCGACCTGCTGCACGATGCAGGAATCGAGTCGATCGCGCTTGTGCCGTCGGCGGAGCAGCCGCTTCTCCGTCCCACGGGCGCCGACCGTGTCGCCGTTCTGCTCGGCGCCGAGGGCCCGGGCCTTACCCCCGCCACAATCGAGGCCGCGACCCATCGCATGTGCATCCCCATGGTCCGTTCCGTCGACTCCCTGAACGTCGCCTCCGCCGCCGCCATCGCGTTCCACACCCTCCGCGGGGTCTGACCCCCTTTCCGCGGGGTCTGACCCCCTTCGACCGAAAGGGTCAGACCCCATTTCAGAGAAAGTGCTCCGACCCCTTTTTGCGGGATGGGGTCAGAGCACTTTCTGCTGCGTAGGGTCTGACCCCTGTCGTAGGGCGTTCGTACGGTGTGGTCAGCACTTCCCCCGAAGACTGATCGCTTCGGAGATATTCATGCCACGCTCACCTCGCATCCAACACCCGGGTGCTTGGCACCACGTGTTCAATCGCGGTGCTTCTCGGCAAGCGACGTTCCTCGATCCCCATGACAAACAGACGTTTCTGCAGCATCTCGAGACGGCGATCGATCGCTACGACCTCGAATGCCACGGATACTGTCTTCTCGGCAACCACTTTCATCTGTTGGTTCGAACGCCGGAGCCGATTCTCGACGTGTCGATGCAGTACCTCATGGGTCGCTACACGAGGTCTTTCAACGCTCGGCACGGGCGGGATGGCTCACTCTTCAGAGGGCGATACCGCTCGATGCTGATCGACTCGGATCGGTATCTGCTCGCTGTCTCTCGCTATGTGCACCGAAATGCTCTGGACACTGGGGTCAGCCGAGTCGCTGACTATGTCTGGTCGAGCTACCGAGCGTTTCTCGGCCAAGCTCAGTGCCCGCCCTGGCTTCAGGGAGAATTCCTGGTCTCGCTCGCCGGGGGACGGGTGGCTTACGAGCATCTTGTCGAAAGTCAGCTCCATTCCGCCGTCGACGTGGTCTACGAGCGCAAACAACTTCCCGTAGCGCTCACGGCGCAGGTCGTCGGGGTCTGACCCCTTCCGGATAAAAGGGGTCAGAGCACCCAAGGCCGGAAAGGGTCTGACCCCGCTTGTGTCTGGGCCGGTTTCAGGTTGCTGGGAGCAGACCCACGTTGGTCTTTGCTCGGGCGAGGACATCGCTTGCGATCGCTTCGGCCTTGTCGGCTCCGAGACGGAGCAGGCGACTCGTCTCGGCCGGGTCCGCCTGAAGCTCGGCGAACCGTTCCTGAATCGGACGGAGCCGCTCGATGACCGCCTCAGCGGTATCACCTTTGAGCGGTCCGTACTGCGTGTACTTATCGGCGAGAGCATCGGGGGTCTCCCCGGTGGCCGCGCTGAGGATCGAGAGCAGGTTCGACACCCCGGGTTTCGCCTCGACGTCGTAACGCACGTCCGATTCGCTGTCGGTGACCGCCCGCTTGAACTTCTTCTCGATTGCCTTGGGGTCTTCGAGCACGTTCACCGTGCCGGCGCCCTCCTCGGACTTCGACATCTTGCGGCCGGGATGTTGGAGATCCATGACCCGGGCACCCGCCGGCGGAATCACGTGCGCTGGCACCACGAATGTCTCGCCGTAACGCGAATTGAAGCGCTCAGCGATGTCGCGGGTTATCTCAACGTGCTGACGTTGGTCGTCGCCCACCGGAACGAAATCGGTGTCGTACAGCAGGATGTCGGCGGCCTGGAGGGCCGGGTACGTGAACAGGCCCGCCGACACGAACTTTGTGCCATCGCGGTTCGACTTGTCCTTAAATGCCGTCATCCGGCTGAGCTCGCCGTAGCTGACCGTGCACTCCATGAGCCACGCCAGCTGCGGATGCTGCGGCACGTGGCTCTGGACGAAGAGAATCGACTTCTCCGGATCGATCCCGATCGCGATCAGGAGCTGCGCCGCCTCGATGGTGCCCGCCCGAAGAACCTCGGGCTCGATCGGCAGTGTGAGCGCATGCAGGTCGACGACGCAGTACACCGAGTCGTGCTCGTGCTGCATGTCGACCCAGTTGAGCAGCGCTCCGAGCAGGTTGCCGATGTGCAGGTCGCCGGATGGCTGGATGCCGCTGAATACGCGTGTCATGGCCAACCACGATAGGGATCCCGAGCCCACTTGGGGTCAACCGATCCGCCCACCGTCAGCAGAGTCCAGCGACCTCTGGTTCCACCGTGCGACGCGCGAGCCTGAGGTCGCGCCATTAGCCGTCGAAGTCGGTGGCGCACAGATGGTCGACCATTCGTTCGAACCGCCGGTTCGGAAGGTCTTCGACCTCGTTGAGGTGTTCGTCGCGCCGAGTCCGAACCGGAGGGCGCCGAGTGCGAGCGTCAAGCCGACGGTTCTTCGGCGCTCGACGGCGCGTCCGCGACCACCACCTCGGTCAAGAGGTTCGAATCGGACGACTACCGCACGCTTTGTCGAGCAGGTCGTCGGCGCGGTACTCGGCCGCGTTGAAGCCGAGGAATCCGAACATCGGCTCGTGATCGAAGCGGCGGCAGAGCTCGGCGCGGAACACGGTCTGAGCGTCGCCGTCGAGTTGCGAGAGACTTTGGTAGGCAGCCGGGATCGCATCGTCGGAGAGCGAAGCAAGCTTCAAGGTGTCGACCGGTACCTCGCCCGGATTGTTCAGGTTGTAGTCGGCGACGAGAGCGTCTGGGTTCGCCACGTTCATGCCGAACACGAAGATCGCTCCGAACGCCACCAGGAATCCCGGGAACCAGGCGCGATCGGAGCGCACTCCGACGACCGACAACACGTAGGCGCCGATGACCACGCCGATCCCTCCGGCACTGGCAAGCGACCACAGGCGCAGCGGCGTGAGCCCGAATGCGTCCACGTAGTGCACGAGGCGTTGGATCGATACGGCCGTGATCACCAGCGTGAGCAGGAGCACGATCACCGCGAGGACCGTGAAGCCGTCGGCCCCGCTCGATCCGGTCTTGCTGCCTTCACCCTCGGACGTTGCCGCGATCGCGCTGCCGCCACGACGAACAGCCCGGATCACACCGATCAGCGCAAGCGAAAGCGCGGCCACCCACAGGAGCTGGAAAAACCCTTGGCGAGCGTGTTCAGCCTGCGTGAGACCCTCGGTTTCGAGCACCGTCTTCGCTCCGCCAAGTGCGATCGTCACCTGGGTGGCAACGAACGCCGAAAACAACGCTGCCACACTTCCCAGCACGACTCTCACCTCGATTGCGCTGAGCGATCGAGAGAATCCGGAAGCGACAGGGCCATCGGTTCGATGGGCAGCTCGGCTGACGATTCCCAGCAGTCCGATCGACACGAGAAGCGCGAGCACGACGTGCCCGAACAGAGACGGACCGTTGCCGACCTGGAGGAGCTGGGCGAAGACGTCGTCGGCCGAAGCGAGCAGAATGCCGAACGTGAGCACAACAGGTGCCGCGATGGCGATGCCACGCACGAGTGCCCCCCACTGGGTCGAGCCGCTCGAGCGCCTGGCGAATCGCCGGACCATCCTCAAGCCGTAGATCCACTCGAACGACTGCGACAACAGGTGGAGCGCGAGAACCCGCGTTCGCAGGTTCGTGAGATCACCAACCCGCGAGATGCCCGCGGCAAGGATGAACAGGAGAAGGATCGCAGTGATCGTCGCGGCGGTGAGCCCGGCTGAAGACCGGATCATGAGCCACGGTGCGAGTGCGGCCGCGCCGAGGACGAGCGTCCGAGCCTGAACCTGTTCGAGGCGACGAGCGAGAACCATGACGACCACGAAGAGCAGGACTCCGGCCGTCGCCGCGACGTTGTCGAGCCCACTTCGCATCGAGACCTCCAACAGGACGCCCGCAGCGATGAGTCCGGCGAGCTCGACACCCGACACGATCGGGGTCTCGCCACGATCTGCGACCAGGGGCGGAACCGACCCCGGATCGAGGGTCGTCGGGGGCCCCGAGGGCGGGGGTGGTTGTTGCACGGATGTCACCGGAAGGCCTCCAAGACGGGTCGGGTCCAGTGTCACTCAACGTAGCGA
>JBPCTR010000150.1:0-2913 GCA_051011575.1 Acidimicrobiales bacterium
AAACCACTGATCAGTGGCAACTGGAAGATGAACCTCAATCATTTCGAGGCGATTCAATTGGTGCAGAAATTGAGCTACGCGCTCACGGGGGATGATGTCGAGGCGGTCGACGTGTCGATCCATCCGCCCTTCACCGATCTGCGCAGTGTGCAAACCGTGCTCGAGGCCGACAAGATTCCGATCGCGCTCGGCGCTCAGAACTGTCATTGGGAGACCAGCGGTGCGTTCACGGGTGAGATCAGCCCGATGATGCTCGCCAAGCTCAATGTGAGCTATGTGATCGTGGGTCACAGCGAGCGGCGGCAGCTGCTGGGTGAGACCAGCGAGATGGTCAACAAGAAGGTGAAGGCGGTTCTCAAGGCCGAAATGACCCCGATCATGGCTGTGGGCGAAACCCTCGAGGAGCGTGAGGCCGGGCAGCTGGCCGAGCGTGTCGTCAACCAGGTGACCGAGGGGCTCGCCGGTGTGAAGAAGGACGCGGTTGCGGGTCTGGTCGTGGCGTATGAGCCGATTTGGGCGATCGGGACAGGCGTGACCGCCACCCCCGACGATGCCCAGGAAGCATGTGCGTTGATTCGTTCGACAATCGCCGAGAACTTCGGTGCGCCGGCGGGCAAGGCGGTGCGCATCCAGTACGGGGGTTCGGTGAAGTCCGGCACGGCGCCTGAACTCATGGCACAGCCGGACATCGATGGTGCGCTCATCGGGGGCGCCGCCCTCGACGCCGAGGGCTTCGCGCACTGCATTCAGTACCGACTTCGGTAACCTTGGGGCCCGACAAGGAGTCGTAACGAACATGTTCTGGGTTGTTCTCGTCATTCACGTATTGCTGGGTCTCGGCCTGATCTTCCTCGTGCTGCTGCACAGTGGGAAGGGCGGCGGCTTGTCCGACATGTTCGGCGGTGGCATGGGGGCTGCATCGGCCGGCTCCACCGTGGTCGAGAAGAACCTCGATCGCATGACAATTCTTGTGGCCACGAGCTTCACGTTCACCACGGTTTCGCTGGCGCTTCTCTTCGATTTCGGCTGATTCGCCACGGCCGGTTTGGCTGAATTTCACTGGGGTTGGTGCCGATAGGCCTCGGTGAGCCGTATTCGTCGCCTGGCACTTTTTTTCGTCCTGTCGCTGGTCGCCGCTGCGTGCAGTTCTACCGATCGACCACGGCTGGGTGCCGATCCCACTCTCGCTCCCGAATCGACTTCGACCACGAGCACGACTGCGCCCCCGTTGGCGTTTGCCGACGATGATCCGATCGACACGTCCATCCTGAAGGTCGGAGTTCCCCGCTTGAGCTTCGTTGCCCCGCATGCCGTCGATGAGACCGATGCGGTCGAAGTGATGATCACCGACCTGTTGACCGATGGCCTCACCGAGTTCGACTTCGAACGGGGCGAGGCTCGCACCGGCCTCGCCGAGCAGTGGACCGTCTCAGCCAACCGTCTCGTATGGACGTTCACCCTGGGCGAGCACACCTTTTCGACTGGTGCACCGATCACGGCCGCTGACGCGGCGGCGAGCCTCAATCGGGTGGCCGCCATGGGCATCGAATCGCTCAGTGGCCAGGGGCTCTGGGTGATCGACGGGTATGCCGAGGTTGGCGCCGGTGAGGAAACCGCTATGCGGGGCCTGACCGTTGTCGACGATCGAACGCTCGAGATCCAGCTGACTCAGCCCTACGAACCGCTCACCGAACTGCTGGCCGGTGTGGCGTTCGGCGTGTTCCCCATCGACATCGATACGACGGGCGAGCTGCCGCTGTCGAGTTCTGTTCGATTCCGGCCCACGGCTCGCTGGGACGACGGCTTCCGCATGTCCGCCCTCGCCGACAGCGACATGCCCGACGGCATCGTTGCCGTTGAGGTGACCGAGGACGCTGGCGGAGACCTGCTGCTCGACGGCGACCTCGACGTGTCGGTTGGCATTCCGCCCGAATTGGGAGCTCTGCTCGGCGAGGTCGTGACCGTGGACCGCGGTGCCAATGGCTTCTATGCGATGAATCTCACTAAGGCGCCGTTCGACGATCGATCGGTGCGTCGAGCGATCGTGCTGGCGATCGACCGCGAGCTGGCTGCGGCAGAGTTCTACGGCGACCACGAGTTGATGGATCGCCTCCTCCCGACCACGCTGCCGGGCTCGGTAGACGACCCGTGTGGTTCCGATTGCTGGTTCGATCGCGTGCTCGCCACTGAGTTGGCGGAGGGATCCGACTCGGGCAACGTCGCATTCACCGTCGACTACTTCATCGCCGAGGGAGACGACGACACCGAGCAGCGCCTCGCCGAGGCGATCGTCTCCTCGCTGCGCGATGTCGGTTTGATCGCCACCGCACGCGCCCACGCGATCGAGGACTATGGCCTTCGGGTCGGGTCGGGCGAGCTGGGTTTGTTCCGCTTCGGCTCGATCGGCACTGTTCCGGCGGCTGACACCACGCTCGGGGCGATGTTCCACTCCGAGGGCGCGGACAATGTCACCGGATCGGCCTTCGGTGATGTCGACAACCTGCTCGAACAGGCGCGATCCACCGTCGATCCAATCGACCGCGGAGAGATGTACGCCATCGTGGAGTCGGTGCTGTTCAGCGAGTCGGTGCTCGTGCCGCTGGTCGATTTCCAGCATCACCTCACGCTGGGTGAGACCGTGCAGACGGCGTCGCTCGAGCCCGACGGTTCGCTCGATCTCGACAGCATCGTCTTCGCCTCGAACCGCTGACTTCACCGGCTGGCGTGAGGTGGAGGAGACG
Source organism: Acidimicrobiales bacterium (assembly GCA_051011575.1). GTDB lineage: Bacteria > Actinomycetota > Acidimicrobiia > Acidimicrobiales > SHLQ01 > SHLQ01. The sequence continues at coordinate 2,742 of JBPCTR010000150.1, forward strand.
GGGTGACCGGCTACGATTACCGTCGCTCAGGCGCACCTGGGCAGCCACGTCGGAGTGGCGGAATTGGCAGACGCGCTAGCTTGAGGGGCTAGTGCCCGAAAGGGCGTGGGGGTTCAAGTCCCCCCTCCGACACAAGCGTTAGTACACGCTGGTTCTTCAGCCACTTTTTCGG
>JBPCTR010000151.1:0-7921 GCA_051011575.1 Acidimicrobiales bacterium
GCTGTTGGGTGAGTATGGCGAGGTGTTCGACGGCGCCACCGAGCGCCCCGGCTCCCGCCATGCCGAGCGAGTCGCGCTCGACGAGGCCGGCGCCCTGGCCCGCGGTGGCACGCTGTTCACCACGCTCGAGCCGTGCGATCACCAGGGTCGAACCCGGCCGTGTACCGACGCGATCATCGAGGCGGGCGTGAGCCGAGTCGTCGTGGCCATCGCCGACCCCGATCCCAAGGTGCAAGGCGTAGGGCTGGCGCGCCTTCGTGAGGCGGGGATCGATGTGGAGGTCGGTGTCGAATCCGAGGCCGTCACTGAGCAGCTCGCGCCCTACATCACCCATCGAACGACCGGTCGTCCTCGGGTCGTCCTCAAGATGGCCACCACGCTCGACGGCCGCATCGCCGCGCCCGACGCCACCAGCCAGTGGATCACCGGCCCCGAGTCAAGGGCCGACGTGCATCGCCTTCGTGCCGAGTCCGACGCCATCGTCGTCGGCGCCGGCACCGTGCGAGCCGACTCGCCGAGCCTCACCGTCCGCGACTTCACACCACCGGTCTCCGACGACGCGCTTCCGCACCTCGACCCCTGGCGCATCGTTCTCGGCGCTGCGCCCGATGATCTGGCCGACCGCTACGAGAGCTGGACCGGCGAGCTCGACGCTCTGCTCGAGGACCTGGGTGGTCGTGGCATGGTGCAGGTGCTCGTGGAGGGCGGGGGAGCGGTGGCCGGTTCGTTCCACCGGGCCGGCCTGATCGACGAGTACCACCTGTACATGGCACCTGCGATCCTCGGGGGCGACGACGGCCGCCCCCTCTTCGCCGGCTCCGGCTCACCCACCATGGCCGACGTCCAACGCGGCCGCTTCGTCTCCGTTACCCGCCTCGGCGACGATGTCCGGTTGGTGTATGCACCTGCACAACGGGACTTTCGCCCGTAGCCCGAAGGGGCCCGGAAGGTGACGCTGAGTTCATGCGAGCACTCATGGCAGTAGTCATTCCGTTCTTTTTGGTAGCGACAGCGTGCGGTAGCGATTCCGGCAGCGACACTGGCGATTCCGCCCTCGCCCCGATCGAGATCTCCGACATGCTGGCGGGCGATGCGCCAGTCGATGTGTCAGTGATCGGCTACGTCATCATCGATGGCGCCGGTGCCAGGCTGTGCGAAGCGTTGGCAGAATCCTTCCCACCCCAGTGCGGCGGCGCTTCGGTCATCATCGACAATCCGGACGCGCTCACTGTCGCCCTCCAACAAGAACAGTCAGTGCAATGGACGGACGAACGGGTTCGACTCGACGGAAACTACGACGGCGGCGGGTTGATCCTGGCGAGCTGAGCTCTGACAGCTCCGTTCCCCGCCGGGCGTTCACGATTTCAACCGAGCGGGACCTCACCGACGACAGTTGTTCCCTGGCCCGGAACCGAGTCGATGACCAGCGACCCGTACACCGTGGCGATGCGGTCCTGCATGTTTTGCGTGCCGGAGCGCACCGCGACGGTGTCGGTATCGAACCCGAGGCCAGTGTCCGACACGATGAAGCGAAGCCGGTCGCCGACCCTCGACAGCCGAACGCTGACCGTGGCATCGGGTCCCGCGTGCTTCTCGGCGTTGTGCAGAGCCTCGAGGCAGATGAAGTAGACCGACGCCTCGATCGACGAGTCGTGGCGCCCAACGTTGTCAATGCCGGTGCGGGTGTCGAGCCCGATCTGGTCGACCGCCCGTTCGAGAGCGGCGGCGAGCCCGTGCTGGGTGAGCGTGGGCGGGTAGATGCCGAGGGTCAGTTCCCGTAGCTGCGACTGGGCGGACTTGATCTCGTCCTTGAGCTCGTCGATGAGGCGTCCGCTCGACTCGTCGCCGGCGCGGACCGCCCGCCGGATTGCGCCGACCTTCAATCCCATCGCCACGAAGTGCTGCTGGGTGCCGTAGTGGAGATCGCGCTCGATCCGGCGTCGCTCCTGGTTCGCGGCTGCCACCATTCGTGTTCGCGCGGCCCGCAGGGCATCGGACTGGAGCTGGAGCTGGCCGTGCGTCTGGATGAGATTGCCCATCGCCGCCCGCATCCGGGTGAAGTTCTGGAGGGCCAGCAGTCCGACCATCGCCGTGAGGAGGGGCACGAAGATTGCCAGCACCGACTCGATCGCCCAGTCCGGCACGTCGTCTTCGATCGGCGTGACCGAGACGAACAAGCCGAGCCCGGTGCACGCTCCCGACACCACCACCGACCCGCCGAGGTACCGCTGGAACTGCCCGGCGTCGACGTACGACGCCGCGGCCGTGGCCGGAAGCACGGCGGCGAGGACGAGCACCGGCCAAACCGGAGCGGCGAGCAGAGCCGCGATCGTGACGACGAACCAGTTGGCGCCGGCCAACCGGGCCACCGCCTCGGAAATCCGCCCCTGACGGGCCGATCGCAGCGCCAACGCCATGATGGCACCCGCCACCAGCGTGGCTCCCGACGCTGCCAGCAGATACGTCTCGGTCGCCGCGAACAGGTAGATGCCGAACACGTACACCGCGGACCCGAGCGTGAGGATTGAGTCGGCCCGGATGAACGACGCCAGACGATCCTGCTGCCCCTGCCCCCACGCGGCCAGCGCGTCGGTCGGAGACTGCGGCGCCACTTCCACCTCGATCAGTCGCTGATCGGTTGCCCGGACAGGAACATCAGCACGGCGGCGACCCGCCGGTTGATGGTGTCGTTCTGTGTCAGCCTGAGCTTCGAGAAGATCGCATTGCTGTGCTTCTCGATCGCGGCGGACGACACGAACAAGCGATCGGCGATTTCTGTGTTCGTGGCTCCCGTTGCGATCTCGGCCAGCACCTCGCGCTCACGTTCGGTCAGCATCGACAGCGGGTTGTCGTCGACGCGGCTCCGCCCCCGCACCAGGGCATCGACAACCTCGTCGTCGATGAACGAACCACCGCTGGCGACCGCATGGATCGCTTCGATCAGGCGATCGCCGTCGTCGACATGATCCTTGAGGAGGTAGCCGCGCCGGCTCACGCCATTTGCGAGCAGCCCGAGGGCATACGACGGATCGACGAACTGCGAGAGCACCAACACGCCGATGTCCGGGTGCGACTGCCGCAGCCCGGCCGCCGCCCGGATGCCCTCATCGCTGTGCGAGGGCGGCATCCGGATGTCGGTCAGCACGACGTCGCACTCGTGCGACGCCACCGCGGCGTCCAGCTCGTCGAGCGATGAGCAGGTCTCGACGACCTCCACCTCGTCGCTCGTGGCGAGGAGGCTCACGAGACCCTGCCGGACGAGGAGGTTGTCCTCGGCGAGGATCACGCGAATTGTGCTCATCGGTCGAACCCTAGTGGTCGCCGCGGTGGCGTCATCCAGCATGCCGAACGCCCTTCCTACTGACGCTCGGCCGAGCCGATGTCGCAGAGCGAATCGTTGGCCGGGCGAGGCTGGCCTCGGACGTCGGTCTCGGGGCAGGGACCGAAGAACGCCAGCCCCTGGTTGTTCGGCCCGTGGTCGACGGCTGCGCTTCCGGGCATCGGAAGCACCGACGGGCGCCAACTGAAGCTGACCGTACCGAGCTCGGCGTCGAAGGGCTGGTCGGCATCGCCAACGAGGTCATGTGGCAGCAGGTCGCCGAAGTGCGAGTCGAGCAGCGCACAGGAGTCGGTGACCTGCCCCACGATGTTGCCTCGGTACGAGGTGAACGCCGCGTTGTCGTCAACCCAGCAGTCCGGGCCGTAGTCGTCACTGAGCTCGGAGAGTGCAACGGTGTTCTCGGCGACCACGGAATTGCCCATGATCAGCTCACCCGCCATGACCCAAATCCCACCACCGGAGGCGAGATAGTCGGACGAGGCGCCGTAGACGCCCGAGTTGTAGGCGACCGTGGTCCAGGCCATGTGCACCCGCGGCTCGCCACTGCTCGCCGAGCGCACGGCCAGACCGGAGCCCTGCTGGAACGCCGTGTTCTCGATGATCGCCGAATTCGTGATGAACGACTCGAACCCGCCGGCGATCGTCACCCCGGCACCGCGCACGGCGCCATTGTCATGAATCGATGTGGTGTCGATCACGATGTCGGAATTCTGCGAGTAGATGCCGCCGCCCCACTGATTGACGCCGCCGATATTGCCACTCATGTGGGTGGGGTCGCCGGCATGGTTGCCGGCGATGATCGACCGCCGCACGACCAGCTCGCCGCTTTCGATGAAGATCCCGCCGCCGTTGGTGCCCAGGCCGCCGCGGATCTGCGAGTCGAGAACCTCGACCGTGCTGTCGTCGATGCGTAGGTTCCCGCCCGAGCCGCTGCAGCAGCTCCGGGCATCGCCGTTCAGCAGCCGTAACCGCGACAGCACGACCTCGCCGGCGTCCTCGATGTGCATTGTCCGGTGTCCGTCCTCGGCGTCGATCGTCACCAGGCCGTCGCTCTCGATCACGACGGTATCGGTCACGTCCAGCGTGCCGAGGGGGATCGTGTAGACGCTGCCGAAGAGGTCCGGGACCTCGATGCGCTGCTGGCCGGCACGGGCGTTCGCCTCTTCGATGGCGGCACGCAAGGTGCACTTCCCGGCAAGTTGAAACATCTCAGTCCGAGAATCATCGTTCGACTCGGCGGTCACCGCGTACGCGTCGGGCGCACTGGTCACGGTCCGGGTCGCAATGACGTTCTCGGTGGTGCGCTTGGCGTCGTCTGGCTCTGGTGACTTCTGTTGGAAGTCGTCGATGCCGCCGCCGGGGCGCGACAGGCACAACCCGTCGCCCGGGTCGTCGTCGTGGCCGTCCTGGGTGGTGTCTACCACGATGGTCTCCACGAAGATGCCGAACGTGAGCAGTATCTCGTCGCCGTAGGAGCCCGAGGCGTTGTCGGCTGCGAAGGGACGGGCCCGAATCGTGTGCCAGCCGTCGGGAAGGGCATAGGGGTTGTAGTCGCCCCCGTTGTCGCCACCGATCGCGTAGGGCGCGACGTTCTCGACGTGCGTTGCGATGGCCCCGCCATAGCCGAACTGGACACTCTCGGTGTCGTCGTTGGCGCTGGCGACGATGCTGAGGTTGGGCGGCAACGCGTTCCGATCGAAGACCTGCCCGGCCGAGATCTCGGCGATCAGCGTGTCGGCGTCGGTGTCGACCAGCCACAGCGAGTCGATTTGAGGATTGATGCCGACCACCTTGTCGAAGGTCGGAAACGCGACCTGGTGATCGGGTACCTCCTCGGTGGTGAATTGGTCCGACTGGGCTGCTGCCGACCCGATCGGGGCCAGCACGCCCAGGGTGAGTAGCACTGCAACCGCTGCGCCGATGAACTTTCGTTGAGTGAACATTGTTGTCCTCCACTTTCCGCCGTCGTGGATTCGACAGTAAGGAATCTGCTCCAGGGCCAAAATGTGCCCAGCTGCACTTCTCAGCTCCGGGTACCCGGAGTGTCCGGCGTCACGGATCTGCTCACCCCGCGTGGTAGCTCCGAGTCGGCTGGAACGCGCCGAGGGGCCTCCCTCCCAAACAGGAAGAAGGCCCCTCGATCCGCACCTACCGAGCGTTATGGCCTGCGGCAGGATCGCTTGCGGTCCTCGGCCGACAGGTCGGTGCAGATGTCGGCGCCGAGGCCACCACCCAACACGTCGCTGCCCGGACCGCCGGTGATCGTGTCGTCGCCGCTACCGGCTCGGACCTTGTCGTTGCCCGGCCCGGCGTCGATCACGTCGGCTCCGCCGCCGCCGTGCACCTTGTCGTTGCCCGGCCCGGCGTGGATCACGTCGGGACCCCAGCCACCCTTGACGAAGTCGGGGCCGGCCCCGCTGTCGAGGTAGTCGGCACCTGATCCGCCGATCACGATGTCACGACCGCCTCGTGAGCACACGGCGTCGCGGCCCCTTCGGGATCGGATCACATCTCGCTTCTCCGATCCGATGATCCAGTCGGCCCCGGCAGTGCCCCTGATCACCTGGCCGCTCTCGGAACCCGACCGATCGTCGACCGTGTACCCGGCCGCAACTGCCTGGGCCTCTGTCATGCCGGCACAGGTCTCGAACCGATGGATGACGTTGCTGCCGTCGGCCGCCACGAAGATCGCCTCACCGTCCGACACGACGTCGTTGAAGTAGGCGAAGGGGAACACCGGGTTGGCCGGCTGGAAGTCGAAGCCCGTCGCCACCGTCGACTGCTGGCCAGTAGCGAGGTCGATCTGGGTCAGCGTGGCCGACGCCCCCTCGATCACGAGCAGCGACCGGCCGTGGTCATGGAGCGTGAGGCCCTCGGGACCGGCAAGGTCGGATGCAACCACCCTCGGTTCGGCCAACACATCTCCATCTTCGATGATCTGCAGGACCTGACCAAGAGCGAACGAGGCCACATAGGCGTTCTCGTCGTCACCGGCGAGCCCCAGAGGAACGGGGAGGGTGGCGATGGTCTCCTTGTTCTCGAGATCGGCACCGTCGAGCCGGACGACCTCGCCTGTGCCGAAGTCCGAGACGAGGAGGTCGCCGTCGAAGCCGAGCGCGTCGCCCGGGGCGGTCATCGCGGTGGAGCCGACCACCGAGTTGGTGTGCGGATCGACTAGCGACACCTGACCGAAGAAGGCGTCGACTCCCACGACAAGATCCCCCCAGGCGCTCATACCGAGGAAGAAGGGCAGCGGTCCGACGCCTGCAACCGAGCGGAAGATCTCCACCGTCTCACCGGTGCGCTTGTCGAACCGGAGCAGCTGCTGGCCATTCCCACTGAAGATGTCGTCGCCGATCACCGCGAGCCCGAGCGGCAGTGTGAACGTGCCGGGCACGACGGTACGGATGTCGCCGTTGGCCTCGATCTCCACGATCGCACCATCGGACGCGCTCGAAACATAGAGCCGATCGTTCTCGTCGAATGCGATGTTGTCGATCCACCCGATCGGGAAGGTGGCGAGTACCTCGCGGTTTGCGGTCGGGTCGGGGTTGTCGACGTCGATCCGAATGACCTCACCCGTTCCCTGGCTCGCGGCGTGGAGTTCGCCGGCGCCGTTGAACTTCACGGCGATGGGAACCGACCACTCGACGGTCACGTTGGTCTCGGCACCGGTCGAAGCATCGACCCGCACGACGCGATTCTCGAAGGGACGGGGCGACCAGATCGCTCCGTCCACGAAGTCCATCGCGTTCGAGGCACACCCAGGGTGGCCGGCGATGATCGTGTTCACGATGCCGCCATTCACCGGATCGATCTCGACGAGGTCGAGACTCTCGTTGTAGCAACCCGCAGCAAAGAGGCGGGTGCCGTCTTCGGAGATCGTGATCGGGTTGGCGCTCTGCAAGCCTCCCGGAGCGACCAAGGGGATCGTCTCACCGGCGGGCGTCCGTTTGTTCACCGCGCTCAGCACGATGTCGGTCCAGTACAGGGTTCCGTCCGGGCCGATCGTGAGGTCGTCGGGGAAGAACACGCCCGACTCCCCGCCGAGTTGTTCGAGAATCTCGCCCGTCTCCGGATCGACCTTGCTGATCTTTCCCCCGAACACGCTCGCAACCCACAGGTTGTTGTCGGCGTCGAAGAAGATGCCGTTCGTGCCCACGAGGGGCCCGCTTTCGACAAGCACCGGATTCTCGGTGGCCACTCCCGCCTGGAGCGACGTTGATTCGGCTGCTGCGGCCACAGGGATCAGGCTTGCGAGCATGGCCACCACGGCCACGACCAGTGCGCTCGTTCGACGCCGCCGCGCTCCCTGTATTGCGCCTCCTGAGAGGTCTGACTGAACTGGCGATTCCATGATCGCGCTCCCTGCCGTTGGTTGGTGAGACCACCGTCGTCCAGCGCACTTTCAGCGCACTTACAGCCCGACGAACGCCTGTAAGTGGGGTGTAAGTCGGCGATCGCACCATCGATTCACACGCGGTGGAAGGGCACGCGATCGCGGGCCCTCTCGTGGACACGATCGGAGGGAGGAACCTAACGTGAGCGAACCAACAGGGGTTGCGGACGGGGGCACAGGGG
>JBPCTR010000152.1:0-4086 GCA_051011575.1 Acidimicrobiales bacterium
GATGAGTGCGACGAGAAGTGCGTACTCGACCATGGCAGCGCCACGCTCGCTCTTGGTGTGGGCCTTGAGCCAGGTAGCCAGAACGTTGTACTGGGTAATCATGTCAGGTGGTCTCCTTATTGGCGGACCCGACATGGGGCCCGGTGTGTTAACCAAGAGATCGACGATCACACCCCTGTGGTGGATAGGCCGCCCGAACCGTTCACGCGGGACCTTTGACCCCCGAAACCGTTGAATTCGCAGGGCCTACGCGGCCCGCGAAAGTGAAACCCCGTCGCCGAGTTCGGCCCCATCCCCGAACGCATCCGCGGCATCGACGCGACGCGACCGAAGGTGCGTATCGAGCCCGACGACGATGATCACGACGCCGGCGATCGGCCCCACCACCATGTTCAGGGGAAGCCATACGCCTCCCCAGAGTCCGATCCACAGCGCCATCGTGAGCGGCCCAATCGCCCGCGAAAGTCGGTCGATGCAAAAGCGATCGCGCTCTGCATGAATCGAGAGGAGACCGAAGGCCACGAGAACGGCATCGTAGAAGTACAAGCGCACGTTGGCGGCCACGATGAACAGCGCCAGCACACCCACCGCCCGCATCGGCGCCGCGAGCAACGCCTCCCGACTCCATACGGCAAGAACGGACAACCCGAGCGGGAGAATTGCCAGCGCCCACATTCCCCACAACAACGGTGACGAACTCTCGAGCCCGAGACCCTGCTGGATGGCCGCCTGAATGGTGACCATCTTGTCGACGGGAACGATGTTGTCCGCCTGCAGCTCGGCCATCATCGAGACGTTGTCGGCGAAGCCCCTCCAACGGTCGAGACCGAACGGAAGCGACGACGCGAAGACACCGACAGAGACCGCGGCCCAGGACCCCAACATGCGCCACGAACGCGACCACACGAGCACCACGGGAATTGCTATCGCAAGGTTGGGTTTGAGCCACAGGAGCGCAAGCGCGGCGCCTGCCGCCCGCTCACGGCCGTCGACGAGAAATGCAGCCATGGCGCCAAGCGCGAGAACATACAACCCGCTGTACTGCCCGATGAGCGTCGAGGTGATCACGGCACCGGTCGTACTCGCCACGATCACGGCCGTGGCCCGGTCGATTTCGCGTCGGCGCACGACCATCACGACGCCGCTGACAAAGGCCGCGAAGGTGAGCGAGGCAGAGAAGGCAAACGATCCGTAGAAGCCCACGAGCGCGAGCGGAAGCGCCAACACGAGCGCGAACGGCGGGTAGAGGTAGGGAAGGCTCTCGCTCTCGGCATCGAACGGCCGATATACCCGCTCCCCCGCCCATGCGCGGTCGGCGGCGCGGTCGAATGCGGTCCAATCGGTCGAGAGGTTCTCGATCGGATCGTCGAGAATCCAGGTGATCAACATCACCACGAGCACGCCGGCAGCGATGAGCGACAGTCGGCGCATCCAGTCGGCAGCCGAGGAACCGGCCCCGGTTGACGCCTCCGCCACCGTTTCCCGGCTCATTGAATCGATGTCAGTCGAGATGCACGATGCCCATGCGCACGGCCGAAAGCACGGCCTGGGTGCGATCGCGTGCATCGAGCTTCTGATAGATCGAGGCCAGGTGGTTCTTCACCGTCTTCTGGCTGATGAACAGACGCTCTGCAACCTCGGGTGTCGAGCACCCGTCGGCGATGAGCTGAAGCACTTCCTCTTCACGCTTGGTCACCACACGTTCCTGTTCGGGAACAGGCTGGTCCATGCGGCGGACTTCGTTGAGCATCGTTGCTGCGAGCTGCGGAGACAGTGCGGTGTCACCGGCTGCTGCCATGCGAACTGCGGATGCGATCTCGTTGGTCGAGCAGTCCTTCACGAGATATCCCGACGCACCGGCGCGGATCGCGTTTGCGAGCACATCCTGATCGGCGTGCATCGTGAGCATGACGACACGAGCTTCGGGGAATCCTTCGCGAATCTGGCGACACGCCTCGACCCCATCGAGTTCCGGCATCGTCACGTCCATGAGGATCACGTCTGGCTTCACCTGCACGGCGAGCTGAACAGCCTCGGCACCGTTACGCGCCTCGGCCACGACGTCGAACCCTTCTTCACGCATCGAGCGCGAAAGGCCCTCCCGGAGCATCCGGTGGTCATCGGCAAGCATCAATCGGATCGTCATGGTCCTTCGTTCCTCGGTGCAATCGTGTTTCGTTCTGCGGGAGGGATGAATGTCCTCTCGGACACTCCTCCATCGACCGGCCCGCTCCGGATGTGAGCCATCAGAGGCCCGTCATGATCTGGATCATGGCCGGCACGAGAATGACCACGAACAGCGACGGGAAGATGCAGAGAACCATCGGGATCAGCATCTTCACCGGTGCCTTCTGCGCCATCTCCTGAGCTCGCTGCCGACGACGGATCCGCATCTCGTCGGCCTGGGCCCGCAGCACTCGTCCGATCGACACACCGAATGTGTCGGCCTGGAGCACAGCAAGAACAAATGAACGAACCTCGCTGATGTCGATACGGGCATCCATCGCCCTCATCGCGTCAGCACGGCTCGCACCAGCCCTCGTCTCGCCCAACATCCGAGCGAACTCGGTGGAGAGCGGACCGGGCACGGTCGCGATCGTGCGATCGAGTGCCTGCTCGAAGCCGAGACCGGCTTCGACACTGATCGTGAGAAGGTCCATGACGTCGGGCAGGTCGAGCAGGATCGACTGCTGCCGACTGTCGACGGCTCGGGTGAGCTTCGCTTCCGGTCCCATGACCAACGCCGCAAGCGTGGCGCCGACGATCATCAGTCGGGTCATGCCCTCGAACGCCAAAGGGTTCCAGACGAAGAAGAAGATGAGGACAAGCGGAATCGACGCCAGCGCGAAAAGTCGTCCGGCCAGGAAACGATCGACCTCGGAGGTCGAGTCACGGCCTGCCATCACAAACTTGTGACGCACCTTCTCGATATAGCCCGCAGGCGTGAAGCGCCGACCCAGGTTGCCGAAGTTGCCCAACAGTTCTCGACCGACACGATCCATGAACGAACCCTGAAGTTCGCTCTCGTCGATGATCCCGGCGCTCGAGGCGGCCGAGAGGTCGTAGCCGTCGACGTGCGACAGCGTCTCGCGAAGTTCCTTCTTCTCGAGGAAACGCATCGCTGCGGTGAAAATGATCCCGGCAACAGCGGCACCCGCGAGGATGACCGCCATTCCGACACCGATTCCATCGATGAATTCCATTGATCTATCTCCTCGCTCAGATCTTGATGTCGATGATCTTGCGCATCCACAAGGACCCGACGACCATGCCCAGAGCACCCGCACCCATGGCGATGTAACCGAACGTGTGGCTCCACAACGTGCGGATGTAGTCGGGGTTCATGAAGTACATGGCGACGCCCACGCCGATGGGTAGGAACAGCAGCACGTAGGCCGACATCTTTCCCTCAGCGGTCAGCGCAGCCACCTCGCCGCGAAGTCGCTCACGCGACGTCATCGTGTCGGCGACCGTCGTCAGGAGTTCGGCGAGATTGCCGCCCACCTCACGTTGGATTTTGATTGCCACAACGGCCCAGAGAAGGTCGACCGATCCGACACGCTCTGCCAGATCGTCGAGCGCGTCGTCGATCTCACGACCGAGACGGGCCTCGTTGACCGTCCGCCGGAACTCGCCGGCAAGCGGCTCCTCTGCCTCGCTACCCACGGCATCGATGCCCTGAAGAAAACTGTAACCGGCCTTGAGCGTGCTCGACAGCAGATTCAGCACGTCCGGCAGCTGCTGCTCGAGCTTCTTCTTGCGGCGACGTACCCGCAACTTCACGAACGCCGAAGGAAAGACCGCCGCAGGAATGATGAACAGCAACGAACCGAGCGGACTGCCCGTGAGCACGAAGCCGACCGCGAGTGCAGCGAAGATCAGACCGACCTGGACCGCCATCGCCTCACCGACACGGAGCGGAATCTCCGCCTTCTCGAGCAAACTGGTTGTGCTCTGGAGATTGCCTCGAGAAGCCGCCGCACTCTCCGCTTTCTCGACGACCTGCTCCACGATCTTGGAACGGACGCTCGCGAAGGCGTCGTCGGCAGCACGTTGTTCCTCGGAATTGTCATCTCCGCCATAGAC
>JBPCTR010000153.1:0-12727 GCA_051011575.1 Acidimicrobiales bacterium
CCACAACCAGGTCGGCGCGCCGAAGATCAGAACTCCGTCGCATCCGCCAGATTGCCGACGCCGACAACCCACGAGATCGAGCCGGCCCATTTGGGGCACGAAGTTCGATGTGGGGTTCCAACGAGGCGCGCGGTGCATCAAAGATCGACGCGATCACGTGATCGTCGGTGGAGCAGTGCCGCAGGGAGTCGACGAGCATCTGGGCGCCGCGTTGCGCGCCGCGCGCGAGATCGGAGTCGACGAGATGAATGACGGTGGCCATCACGCTCCACGTCGGCGGTGGGTGAACTGACATGAGTCGTTCGGCCCACAACAACGCGTTGAATCCGGTGCGAAGCTCAGAAGAGCTCGAGGTCTCCCATCGACCAGCGGAGATGGTCGGGATCCGGGTTGGCGCTCGCCAGTGGGCGGAGCGTCAGGCGCGGCCCGATCCGTCGAATCGTCGAGGTCCCGGCAGTTCCCGCACCGCTGAGGGCGTGATCGGCCCCGGTTGCGGTGATTACTTCGCGTATGGCCGCTCGTTCGCTCGCAGCGTCCACATCGCCGAGTCGTTCTGCGACAACAAGCTCCCGCAATGCCCCGCGTGTCCGCAAACGGAAGATCAGGGCGCCATCGTCGCCGATCGGGTGGGCGCGGTATTCGATCGGCCCTTGGGAGTAGCGCCACAGGAGCGTCTCCCTGTCGTGGTCGGTTCCGAGACCGTCGGACCCGGTGCGCAGGGCGAGGCGCTCGAGGTCGACGCGGTCGATGATCGCGTCGACGTCGAGTCCGTGATCCGACACGAGCGACCGCTTGTCAGCAGCGACCCGATTGCGGGCGAGGCGGCGGACTGCTGAGATTCCGGACACCCGAACTCCGACCGGTGCCCGGCCGGCGTCGACCCAGCCCATCCGGAGGTATCCGGGCCGGCTGTGCTCGTTCGGGGTGTTGAAAACGAAGTGCACGCCCTCGTCGGTGAGCATCTCAACCGCCCGTTCAGTGAGGCTGCGAAACAGGCCGCGCCCGCGAGCTTCGGGCGCCGTCGCGGTGTCTACGGCCCGCACGGCGTGGCGTACTTCGCCGGCGCCGTCGCGGAATCGCCATCGCATCATCGTTCGAACGGCGACAATCGTTTCTCCCAACTCAGCAACCAACATGAGCGAGGGCCCGAACGCATTCTCGAGGTGTTTCCAGAGGAACAGCGAGCGGTCGAACTCGGGATCCCGCCACCCGAGCGAACGCTCGCAAACAGAGATCACGGCGTCGAGGTCGTGGGGCTCGGCCGCTCGGACACGGAGCGAGCTGGGCGCGGCGTCGCACATGGTGCGGAGCGTAGCCACCGCGCATGGGTCGAACGGCTCATACGCGGCCCGGAGCTGCCGACGGGTACGACCGTGACCCGCCAGCACGCGATTTCCACCCATTCGGTCCGACGCGTAGCGAAACGCGCCGCGATCACCATCGACGGAGCCGTCGGAAGCAGAGCCGGGCTCGTCGTCCTCGCCTATCACCGGGTGGGCGGACACACGCCGAGCCCCGTCGATCTTCCACGAGCGATCTTCCGGCGTCAGATGGCACACCTCGCTGCATCGGGTGACGTCGTGACCCTCGACGAGGGATTGAGAAGGACGAACTCCGGGTTGGAGGGCGAACTCGGTGTGGTGCTCACCTTCGATGACGGCACTGCCGACTTCGTCGACGATGCACTGCCGATTCTCGAGGAGTTCGAACTTCCGGCGACGATCTACCTGGCGACCTCGTTCATCGATTCGGGAAGACCCTTTCCCGCGAACGGCACACCCCTCACGTGGGCTGCGGTCCGTGAGTGTGTTTCCTCCGGCCTCGTCACGATCGGGGCGCACACGCACACGCACTCGATGCTCGACCGCACCGATGCAACGACGATCGACCTCGAGTTGAGCGTGTCGGATCACCGCATCGCGGAAGAGACCGGCGTTCCCCCTCGCCACTTCGCGTATCCGAAAGCCGTGGCCGGCTCACCATACGCCGACCGCGCCGTACGGAAACGCTATGAATCCGCGGCGGTCGCAGGTACACGCGCCAACCGCGCGGGCGCGACCGACCCCTGGCGATTGTCTCGCTCGCCCATCCAGAACAGCGACGGTTGGGACGGGTTCGTACGCAAACGACACGGCGGAATGCGAACCGAGGACGATCTCCGGCGACTGGCGAATCGACTGCGATACCGAGGACGGATGACCTGATGATGCGACCACGACTGCTCCACATCACCACGACCGACGTAAGTCTCGACTGGCTCCTCGGGCCGCAGCTAGACGCCTTTCGACAAGCCGGGTACGAGGTGTTCACGGCATCGGCGCCCGGCAACCACGTCGAGGCCCTCCGCGACCGTGGCATCGAACACATGCCGATCCATTCGTTCACGCGCCGTGTCGACCCCGTCGCCGACGTTCGAGCAGTCGCCGAGCTGTACCGAACGCTGAGGCAGGTTCGACCGAACATCCTTCATACCCACAACCCGAAACCAGGTGTGATCGGTCGGCTGATCGGACATCGCGCGGGCGTGCCGATCGTCGTCAACACCGTTCACGGCCTGTACTCCCAGCCGCACGATCCGTGGGGTCGCCGACTCGCGGTGTACGCCGCCGAAGCGTGGGCCGCGCGGGGCGGAGATGTGGAACTCGCCCAGAACGAGGAGGACATGCCGATTCTCCGGCGCCTCGGAGTCGATCCCGGCCACCTCGTGCACCTCGGGAATGGCATCGACCTCCAACGTTTCCAACGCGATCTCTCCACCCGGGCTCGAAGTAGCGCACTTCGGTCGGCGCTCGGGATCGACTCGGCCTCGATCGTGGTCGGCATGGTCGGGCGTCTGGTGTGGGAGAAGGGCTATGCCGAGCTCATCGACGCCATCGAAATTCTGCGGGCGACGTCGTCGCGTACGTTCGAGTTCGTCGTCGTCGGGCCTCGTGAACCGGGCAAGGCAGGTGCGGTCGACGACGAGTCGATCCAACGCATGCGCTCGCTCGGCGTGCACGTTCTCGATCCACGCGCTGATCTCGAGAACGTCTACCCGGCGTTCGACCTCTTCGTGCTGCCTTCACACCGCGAGGGTTTCCCCCGCGCGGCCATGGAGGCGACGGCGATGGGTGTACCGGTGATTGCAACGAACATCCGCGGATGCCGCCAGGTTGTCGAAGATGGAGTCACCGGGCGGTTGGTCGAACCGCGACGTCCAGCGGCGCTCGCCGCGGCGATCGAGCAGCTCGGGTCGTCTGCGAGCACTCGATCGCGAATGGCCAAAGCCGGCGTTCGTATTGCGGAGGCGCGATTCGATCAGAACCGCGTGATCGGCCTAACACTCGAGGTGTATCGGAGGCTGCTCCGTCTTCACCGTTTGCCACTCCCGACACCGCGCGTGAGCGTGGATCAATCGGTCGAACCCGTTCTCGATGTCGACGCAACCAACGATCGATACGTCGACTCGATCTCGCTCGTCGACGAGGCGGCATCGAATTTCGACGCCGACTCCTTCGCCGCCTGAGCCATCGCCGATCTTCGGGTCGGGTCGCCGGCAAGGGCCAGCCAGGCTTCGGCCAGGGCCGGTGCGTCATCGATGTCGACGAGCAGCCCATTGACGTTGTGTTCGACTGCCTCACCGACGCCCCCGGCTCGCGTCGAGACGATCGGAAGCCCGAGGCTCAGCGCCTCCATGATCGCAACCGGTAGTCCCTCGTGACGTGACGAAAGGCAGAACACGTCGAACGCGGCCATCACCGCGGTCGCGTCCGGTCGATAGCCGAGGACGAGAACCGACTCGTCGACGCCGGCGGCAGCGACGTCCTTGCGGAACTTCTCCTCGCCCGGGCCCTGGCCCACAACCACGAATCGAAGATCGGGTCGGCTCGATAATGCGTGGACCGCGGCGCGGAGAAACACGCCGTGCGCCTTCTCGGGTCGAAAGTTCGCCACGATGCCGACGGCAAAGACCTCGTCGGACAGGTCCAGCTCTGCCCGGACTTCGTTGCGTCCCGCCTTCGAAGCGGACACGGCCTGGGTGTCGACTCCGTGGTGGAGGACCCTCGTGCCAGCGCGAGCCGCGGTCGCCATGGAAGTTCGCACGTCCTCCGACACGGCGAGGCGGGCGTCGTCGAACCTTGCCGTCGCGCGATTCGCGAGTCGGGTTAGTCGGTGGTGCCGGGGCCAACGGTTGTGCTCCGTCGTGACGATCGCACCTCGAAGGAGTCGGGCGGCCGAGAGAATCCGTACCACCGCAGCGACTACCGGTGAGTGGACATGGACGACGTCGGGGGCGATGTCACGAAGCTTCCTCGCGAGCGCGACCGGCCACGTCGGACCCGACCCTACGAGATCGACCGGAACCCCCGCCCGCTCCAGATCGGGGACGAGATGGTCCTTCGCAGCGATGAGCCGAAGCACCCGGTAATCGAACACCTCGATGTCACGGGTGAGGGCCTGATTCACGATGAGTCGCTCCGCCCCACCCGGTCCCAGCCCCTTGACCACGTGGACCACCCGTATGCGGTCCCGGGCTACTCGAGAAGAGGCGTCGTTGTTGCTCATTGCACGTCGTCCATATGGCTCACGTCATGGGCCGAATGGCCGATGAGACGGCGTACGGCAGTTGTCGGATCGCAGTCGATGCTGCAGCGAGGTGTGTGCAAGGACATGGGAACGCAGATGATGGCCGGCGGGCGGCAAGGAGAATCCTCCCACGCCCCGGACCGCGATCTGTCGATCGATGACCAACAGATCGTCATCACGCACTCCGATCGTCGCGAGCCGGCACCGATCGACGACCCCCTCGCAAACCTTCGAGGGCTTCTCCGCCGATGGCGTCTGTTGGTGGTGGGCGTGCTTCTGGGTGCACTTCTCGGCTGGTTGTCGGCCGCCGTCGCCGAAGAGGCCACCACCGCTCCAATCGCTGTCGACCACTATCAGGCGACCCATGTACTGGTTGTCGACAACAACATTCCCGACTCACAGGTGGTGCTCAGCGTTCGGAATCTCAACGCTCTCGCGACCCGTATCACCGTGGGCGAGATCCCCGAACGGGTCGCGGCCCGTACCGGACTCTCTCCGGCGGACGCCGCATCCGGAGTGCGCGTCGTGATTCGACCTGACAGCGAGTCGATCGAGATCATCACGATCGCCGAGACACCCTCGACTGCCGAGGCACTCGCCGATGCATACTCGGCGGAAATCTTCGGCTATCTCAGCGACGAAGCCGAGGCGTATGCCGAGGATGCGATCACCGCGGCCGAGCTTCGTCTCGATGAGGCCGAGCTGAATCTTGCCCGGGTCCGTTCGGAGCTCAACGTCGCGACGGCGGTGGGCGACGGGTCACGCGTAGACCTGCTCGAACAGGACGAGCAGCAGTTCCTGAGTGCCCGGATCTTTGCCAACGCAGCACTGCTCGATGCCCGATCCGACGGTGTGCCGCTCGTGCCGCTCGAGACACTCGAGACGGCGGATGGCACCGCCTCGGTGATCAGTACATCGCGTTTCGATGATCTGTCAGCACGCGCCGCGATTGGCGACAACATCGAGGTCATCTATGGCGACGAGGAGAACGGCTCAGGCGACGGCGCGCTTTCCGCCGTGAGTTCTCGACTTCCCGCCGGCGCCCCGGTCCGCGTCGGAATCGGCGCTGGACTCGGCCTGGTGGTCGCCCTTGCAGCCGCAGCCGCGCTCGCTCGCCTCGACAACCGCGTGAGGTCGAAGGAGCAGGTTGAGGCTGCGATCGATCTTCCGGTGATCGCGGAGGTTCCGACGATGCCGAACTCGGTTCGCGAGACCGAAGGTGTCTACAGCTGCGCCGCCCCTCGAACTCGATTCGCCGAGCAGTACCGAGCGCTCGCCTCGGTCGTTGGCTACGCCCGCAGATCTCGTCCGACCGATCGTGCCCAGATCGTTCTCGTGTCGTCACCCGGCCCGTCCGAGGGCAAGACGACAACCGTCGCGAATCTCGGAGCAATGCTTGCCGAAACCGGGTTGCGTGTGCTCCTCCTGAACTGCGACTTCCGTCGGCCGAAACTCCACCGCCTCGTCGGCGGTACGGACACGCCACTGCGCGTCAGCCGTACGTCGGTGCCGGGCGTCGAGATGATCTCTCATGTCGTCAACGACCCCGACGCATCCCCCGCCCAGGTCGTGACCGCTCAGCGAGAGGTGATCAGGCGAGCCGCCGCGCGCTACGACGTCGTCATCATCGACACCGCGCCCCTTCTCGCAACGAACGACGCGGTCGACCTGCTCGACCTCGTCGACGACGTGATCCTGGTGGTTCGCGGCGGAGCGACGAAGCTCCAGGCGGCCGATCGGGCCGCCGAGGTCCTCGAACGGCGCCGCGCCCACGTGCTCGGTGTGGCGATCACCGCGTCGAACACGAGCGGGGTCGAGTACTACCGCTACGGGTCGTACTACACCGAGGACGAAGTGCGGGCCTCCACGCCGACTGCACGCCCGGCTGCCGCCGTTACAACGGAACCTCGGTCGCCTTCGCCAGCGAGACCGCGTACCCGACCGGAGTCTGCGGCGCGCCCGCGAGGCCGCTGGGTCCAGACGGTCGACGCGGATCCCGTGAGCTTCGGCGGCGAGCCCGAATCGGGCTGATCGCCATGACCCACATCTGGCTGGAGCCGGCGGGCCATTCCGAACGGCGCGTGATCCCCCGACCAAGCCAACGAACGCGTCGCTTTTCGGCGTCGGCAGCGGACACGACCGGTTCGGCGACACCTACTTGGCACCCGAACGCGAACCTCATCCCACTCGAACGGCACGGACTCGACTCGACGCTCACCGTCGTCGGGTTGTTGTGCTTCGGACTGGCGACGATCGGGTTCGTCGCGCTCGACCTCGCGGGCCGGACTCCGACCATGGCCGGCGCGGTCGCCGTCCCGATGATTGCTGTCGCATCATTTACCTGGACCCGACGCTCGATCGCCCCCACCTACGGCCAGTCGTTTGCCGTCATCGTCATGGCTGGTCTTGGCCTGCGATTCCTGCTGGCTGTACACCGGGTCGCGAACAGCGCCGACGCGTGGGTGTACCAACGTGAGGGCGCTCGTCTCGCCGAGCACTTCCGTCGTTTTGACTTCACCGTGGAGACCGGGCGGAGCATTCCGGGTACGGGTTCGCTCCGCTACCTCTCCGGCATCGTCAACACGTTGACCGGCTCGACCTTTGTGGCGACGTACCTCGCCTTCGTGGTTCTCGCCTTTGCCGGCCAGGTTCTCGTTTTGGTCGCCTTTCGACGGTGGCTGACGGCGCGCCAGTTCCGGCTTGCTGCGCTACTCGTGATGTTGTCGCCGTCGCTCGCCTACTGGCCGTCGTCGATCGGCAAGGAGTCGGCGGTGATATTCGGCATCGGACTGGGCATGTGGGGCGCATCCCGCTCCCGGATCCATGGTGTTGGTGGTCTCGCTGCGCTCCTCATGGGGGTACTCGCCGTCGGTCTGGTGCGCCCACATGTCGCGATGGTCCTTCTTGGTGGTGTGGTCGCCGGGCTATTGATTCGTCTCGAACACACCAGATCACGGCCGATGCTACGGACCGCATCGATTGCGATCGTGCTCGTCGGAGCGATGTGGATGGCTGGTGCATCGGCGTCGTTGTTCGGTCTGGATGCGCTCGACGGATTCGACGACGTCACCGCGGCCCTCGACTTCACACAGGAACGAACGAGTCAGGACCACGCCCGCTTCGACGCAGCTCGGGTGACCACGCCGCTCGACTATCCGTGGGCGGCGGCGACCGTGCTCTTTCGGCCGTTCCCCTGGGAAGCCTCGAGTGTGCTGTCGTTGCTCAGCTCCATCGAGGGCGTTGTCCTCCTCGTGCTGGCCGTTGTAGCGATTCCGGGCCTGTGGCGACAGAAGCGGACGATCGTCCAGTCGCCGATGCTCGTCAACATCGCGGTGTACGTCGGCATCTTCGTTTTCGTGTTCTCTGCCATCGGCAACTTCGGAATCCTGACGCGGCAACGGACCCAGGTTCTGCCGTTCGTTTTCGTTCTGATGGCGCTCGGGTTGGCGGCAGAGCGCATGCGGTCTCAGGAGGCGGCCTGATGGTTGAGGTCCGCACGATTGTCATGTCGCCGCACGTCAACCACGCGGTCGTCGACGGCCAGATGGTGCTCTTCTCCCATGCGGACCGGTACCCGCGTCTGTTGAACGCGACCGCAGCTCACATCTTCCTGCTCGCGGGTTCGCCCATCGCCGAACTCGACATCGTCGAGGCGGTGGCGCGCGCTCATGCGGTGGCCACGCTCGACGTGGCGGCCGACGTTTGTGGAGTCCTCGATGCCCTGATCGACGACGATCTTTGCCGCCTCGTGGAGTCTCAGGTCGAGGCGGACGCGCCGCTCCCAACTCCCCGCAGATCGCTCAATCCACCAGCGACGGCGATCGGTCCGATCATGGCGCTCGGTACTCGACTCTTCATCGACGTCCCGACTGCGTACCCGGAACTCCGAGAGCAACTCTCGAACGCCGTCGATCCGCTCCGCTCGCTCGACCTGCGCTCCGATCGCGGAGACATCGTGGTGCGCATCGACGTGAATGGAGCCGCCTGGACGATCTTCGCCAACGACACGCCCGTGACGACCGTGGGCTCACCCGTCGAATGCCGTCGCATGGTTCTGTCACTCCTGAACACGCTGCCTCTCGAGTTGGTCGAGGATGGTGTGGTCCTCCATGCGGCCAGCGCTCGAGTGAACGGAATGGGAGTGGTGTTTCCCGGCGACAGCGGTGCAGGAAAGTCCACGATCGTCGCTCAGCTCATCGCGCGCGGCCACGGCTATCTCACCGACGAAGCTGTCGTCATCGATCTACGAGACCTCGTCGCCGAACCGTTTCCGAAGTCGCTGCGAATCGAGCCGGGCGCTCAACGCCTGCTCTCGCACCTCGAGCCTCACGATTCAGAGTTGAGAGACGCGTCGTGGGATGTGGACCCCCGCTCGATCGAGCCGGCGTCGATCGCCGGTCGAGCATCGATAGAACGCATCGTCTTCCCGCAGTATCGCAAGGGTGTGCGGCGCGCGGTTCTTCGTCGAGTCCAACCAGTCGACGCGCTGCTCAGACTTCTTCGGGCGACGTTCGACTTCCGAGCGAGCGGCCAGGAGGGCTTCGGCGCGCTCGCTCGTCTGGCCGAGAGCGTTCCGGCGTACGAGTTGCTCCACAGCGGGCACGGGCAGCTCGAGGCGGTCGAAACGCTCGCTTCCCCAGCGGCTACGGGCGGATCGCCCGCCGATCGCCGAACCGGGGAGCCTCGGCTGGGATGATTTCGCCGCGGGCAGCCTTGCGCGCCCTCTTGGTCTGATATTGGTTCTCGTCGGCGGCTCGCAGAAGCTGGCTCCGGTTCTCCACGTCGGTGGTGACGAACGCGAGTCCACACGAGATCGATCGGGTGGGACCCGATCCTGCCGATCGTTCGAAGAGTCGCTCGATCGTGTCGGATACCTCATGCGCGGTCAGGAGAGCGCCTCCGTCGATGACGACGCAGAACTCGTCGCCACCGATCCGACAAAGGGTCGTGCGGTCGGCATCGCGGACCGCACCCTGGAGAGCCGTGGCTGCGTCGACGAGCAGACGATCGCCCTCCTGGTGTCCCAACGTGTCGTTGATCGCCTTCAAGCCGTCGACGTCACACATGATCACCGCGCTGTCCTGACGATCGATGGGGTCGCGGGTGAAGATTTCATCGAGCACGCTGTAGAGCACGTGTCGATTGCCGAGGCCCGTGAGCTGGTCGCGCAGCGCCATGTCCTCGATCTCGGCCCAGCGCACCGTGTTGCCGAGCGCGATCGAAGCCTGGTGAGCGATGTGCCGGAGCACGCTGAGGTCGTGATTGTCGAATACCGGCTGGTCGGTGCGACGGGCGGCGCTGATCACGCCCCATGTTTCGCCGCCGAGAACGATCGGCACGGTCACTTCGCTTCCCACACCCGCGGCAAGCAGCCGCTCGCCGACTGCGGTGTCGACATCGATGTCGGCGCGCAGCAGAGGAACCCCCGCACGAAGCTCGGCCAGGGTTGAGAACTCTGCGAGTTCGTCGAGCCGGACCTTCTCGATCGACGGCAACTCACCGTCGTCGGCGGAGGCGATGGGAACGTCGTCCAGGGCGGTTGCCGTGAGTCGCAGTACGGTCACGGACGCCGCCGAAATGGTTCGGGATGCGGTCGACGCGAACAGCTGGAGGAGTTCGTCGACGCTTGCGGCCGCCGCCACCGCGGTGGCGATGTTCGTGGCGGCCTCGGAACCGTCGAGGACTCGCTCGTCCGGGACTGAGCGGTCGAGAAGGTCGAGGATCGTAGCCGACGGCACGAGAGGTGAATCGAGCGAGTCGAGCTCGATGCGATGGAGCGCATCGACCATCTGCGGGTCGAGAACGGTTCCGGATCGTGTCGTGAGCCGATCTAGACATGTCGACCAGGTCGGCATGTACCCCGACGCCGGATTTCCGACGAGCTGGTCCGAGGCAGCGGTGAGACGGGCGGCGATCGGGATCGCATCGCCGGCCAACTGTTCGGGGCCGCCGCTGCCGTCGAAGTGTTCTCCCACGTGTCGGAGGGCACGAGCGACATCGCCGAGTCCGGGCAGCTGGCCGGCGAGTGTTCCACCGAAGACGGCTCGACCGACATCGCGTTCGGCCTCGGGAATCTCGGGACGACTGACGGTGAGGTCGATGTCAGCCAAAGCCGATGTAGCGATCGCGTGGGATCGGGTGACCGCATCGATGCCGAGGTGGTCGGCGAGTCGCGAGACGACGAGTGCCCGCAGCGCGCTGCGATGCGCGAGCGATGGATCGTAAAGCTCGGCCACCCGGACCAACGCGACGATGGCACCGCGACCGCTGTCGCTCAGCGGATCGGAAGGATCGGCGGGATCGGAGGAGAGTGGTTGCATTGAGGTGTTGTTGACACGCAGCGTGGTCGGGACAGTCTGGCATGACCGGATCGGCGGCACCCAGTCTGCCATCGTTGGATGCAGATGACCGGCGGTGGGGTCCTCTACGCTGCGGGTTCGTGAGTACGCGAAAGCTGATCCTGACATCGCTCATCCTCGGCGTGGTGATTCTCGTCGCTTTTGCCGTGCAGCTTCTTCTCGCTTCGTGATCGCTCGCTAGAGTCGAGCCGATCAAGGAGCACACATGTCGAATCATTTTGACGTCGTGGTCGTGGGTGGCGGTCCTGCCGGATACGCCTCTGCGCTCTACGGCGCCGCCGCCGGTCTGAATATTGCGCTGGTCGAGAAGAGCAAGCTGGGGGGTACATGCCTGCACGTCGGGTGTATCCCGGCGAAGGAGCTCCTCGAGACCGCCGCCGTCTTCCGCACGGTCCAGCACGCGTCGACCTTCGGCGTCGGTACGTCCGAGCCCACCATCGACTTCTCGGTCACCCAAACCCGTAAGCAGTCGGTCATCGATGCGCTCACAAACGGCCTCGCCGGCTTGCTCAAGCACCGCAAGGTCACCGTGTTCGACGGGGTCGGCACGATCTCGTCGGTTGGCGACACGAAGTCGGTGGCCGTGCGCGGCGGCGAGTCGGGCGACATCGACGTGACCGCCGACAATCTGATCCTCGCTGCGGGCTCGGTCCCGCGCACGATTCCGGGCTTCGACGTCGACGGGACGTCGATCGTCACCTCGGACGAACTGCTGTCGATCCAGGAGTTGCCCGACCGGGCCGCCGTGATCGGCGGCGGCGCGATCGGCATCGAGTTCGCCTCAATGATGGCCGATCTCGGTACGAAGGTCACCGTGCTCGAGGCGATGCCGAAGATCATTCCGGGCGTCGATCCCGATGCGGCCAAGATCGTGCAACGCTCACTCAAGAAGCGCGGTGTCGACATCCGCACCGGTGTGATGGTGCAGGGCCACGACGACGCCGATGGTGCCAAGCGGATCCACTTCGGCGAGGGCGAATCAGTCGATGTCGACATGATCGTTCTCTCGATAGGTCGCCGTCCGTTCGCCGACCTTCTCGGCCTCGACGCGGTGGGTGTGGCCATCGACGATCGTGGTTTCGTGGCGGTCGACGATGCCTGCCGCACCAGCGTGCCCGGCGTGTGGGCCGTGGGCGACATCATCGCGACGGCGCAGCTCGCCCACATCGGTTTTGCCGAGGGCATGGTCGCGATCCGGGGCGTACTCGGCGAAGACCCCCGCCCGGTTGACTATCTCAACGTGCCCTGGTGCATTTATTGCCACCCCGAGGTCGCCTTCGCCGGCCATACCGAGGAGTCTGCGATCGACGCTGGCTTCGAGGTCGTGACCTCGAGCCATCGGTTCGCTGGAAATGGTCGCGCCATGATCGTGGGCGAGACCGAAGGCCTCGTGAAGGTGATCGCCGAGAAGAACGCCGATGGGACGCCGGGCCGCATGCTCGGGGTTCACATGGTTGGACCGTGGGTCACCGAGCAGTTGGGGCAGGGTTACATGGCCATCAACTGGGAGGCGACCGTCGACGACGTGGCCGCCTTCATCCAACCGCATCCGACGATGAGCGAGCTGTTCGGCGAGACTGTCATGGCGCTCACCGGCCGCGGCCTCCACGGCTGACACCAACCGACCCTGAACCACTCTCAATCAAGGAGTACCCACCGCATGACCGACATCACGCTTCCGCAGCTCGGCGAGTCCGTCACCGAGGGCACGATCACGCGGTGGTTCAAGCAGCCGGGTGATTCGATCGCGGTCGACGAGGCCCTGTTCGAGGTGTCGACCGACAAGGTCGACTCAGAGGTTC
>JBPCTR010000154.1:0-8740 GCA_051011575.1 Acidimicrobiales bacterium
GTTGCGTGTCGACCAGAGCAGGCCACGAACGAATATCGCGGTGAGAAGGATCGCGCCGAGCGGACCGAACTCGAGCATCGCGTCGATCCACGCGTTGTGGGCGTGTCGAACGTCGAAGCTTCTCGATCGGACCTGGACCTCGAAATCGACCGATCCGTGCTGCCAGAAACCGCCCAAGCCATGGCCGAGGATCGGTCGTTGCGAGATTCCGTAGTCGAAGGAGTCCTCCCAGATCGGCAGTCTCCCGGTGAAGCTCGAGTCCTTGCCCAGAAGTCCGGTCGCGGCGACGAGATTGGTTGCGGCGAGTGTCGTGAGTGCCGAGAAGACGACCACCATCGCGACCATTGTGGCTCCGTAGAGGGTCTTGCGGCCCCGAAAGCCGAGGAACACGACACCGAGCACGCTGATCCCGATCAGAGCTCCGAGCGACGTCGCCGAGTTGCTTCCGAGCACGAGAACCGCGTTGAGTACAGCGAAGCCAGGCCAGATCAACCGACTCCGTACGGCCCGAGCTTGGATGATGCACACGACGAATCCGAGAACCCCGGATCGGCCGAGCGTGTTCTTCGACGTGGTCACACCCCGCCAGTCAGAGCCCGTTCCTGCCTCGGTGCTGACCGCAACACTCACAGAGTCGATCGCGCCCTCGAACGCGGCGATGAAGCCGAGGTTGAGCAGTGCTCCAGCAGCGAAGACGAATGCGAGCATCCGCACCATCTCACGCGTCGTGAACCGAACGACGAGGTGCATGGCTGTGACAAACGTGATGCTCAGCACGATTCCTTGCTGGAGCGTGGCCATCGGCACGGTCGACCACACCGTGGAGAACGTCGCGAACGCAACGAAGAAGGGGACGAGGGGCTCCCGCTTGGCCGCAGTGAGGACGACGTGCCAGTTCCCGTTCAGCGCCAGAACCGTATTCAAGAAGAAGCCGAGGTACAGCGCTTGTGTGAGCGGGCTCGATTCTGCTGCCCTGGAGCTCGCGAAGCTGAACCACTCCGGCGGCGTTCCCCACGCGTAGGTGAAGAGCGCTGCGAACAGGATCGTCCGTTCGAGCTGGCCCGGACGGCGAAGGAAATGGCCGTTTTCGCTGACGGGCTCGGCCCGGCGGGCCAACGCTGTCACTGCGTCGACCGTGCCGCCGAGACCCGTTCGTAGGCGTAGCGGTCCTTGCGGAGCCGAATCCCGCTGTCGTTCCTGTCTCGGTTGAGGATCGCTCCGGCAACGACCCCGCCGGCGCGACTGACCTCGTCACGGACTCGGAGGAGCGCATCGGTGTCGGTGCGGCTCGCGTCGACGACGATGAGCGTGCCGTCGACGGACGGAGAGATCGCAGCGGCGTCTGCCGCGCTCAATACCGGCGGAGCATCGACGATCACGATGTCGAACTGGTCCGCGAGTTCCTCGAGCAATTGTGAGATTCGGCCAGTTGCGAGCAGCTCCCCAGGGTTCGGAGGGGGGTTGCCCGCGGGAACGATCACCAGTCCCGGAATTGCCGGCGCCGGTACCATGATGTCGGTGATTGTGGGATCGTTCAGCCATTCGGCAATCCCACGCTGGTTCGGGATGCCCATCAGCTTCTCGAGCATTGGGCGACGCAGATCAGCGTTCACGAGACACACCCGAGTGTCTCCCTGCGCAAGCGCAACGCCCAGATTCGCGGCTGTGGTCGACTTGCCTTCGCTCGGGCGCGCGCTCGTGATGAGGAATGTCTTGGCATCCTTGCTCGTGCGAAGGAACTGAAGCGAGGACCGGAGGCGACGGAACGACTCGCGGGCCTGTTGAACCCGCGCCGAACGACCGTTCGTCATCATGACCACTGCGTTTGAACCGGCTCGGTGCCCGAGGCCGAACGCCGGGATTGAGGCGAGCACGTTCGTGCCGAGAGCGAGTTCGACATCGGCGGATTCGCGTGCTGTGCGATCGAGCCGGTGCAGGACGAACGCCAACCCGACGCCGGCCCCCACGCCGAGAATCAGGCCCACGATGCGCAGGATGTTGTTCGAGAAGCCGGTCGGCGTGGACGGGACGGTTGCGAACTGAAGGACCTCTGCCGGAATCGTGCGGGTGTTGGCTGCGATAACCACATCGGTCAGATCACGGTTGAGATCTCGACGCTGCGCGTTCAGGCTCGAGACCGCGTCGCGGAGAATCCGCAGCTGCTCTTCCTGTTCAATCGAGGTGAGCTCCAGCTCCTCCCGACGGGCTGCCTCTTCGCTGAGCGAGTCGATGTCGAGCTGAAGCGTGCCGACCTGCTCGTCGATGGCCGATATCTGGCGCTCGAGTTCACTGATGGCATTCGCGTCGAAGTCGTCGGCCGCGCTCACGCGGAGGTCGACGTAGCCCTGCGCCCAGGAATTGACGATGTCTTGCGCCATCTCCGGACCCGGGTTCGAGAACGACAGCTCGAGCGAGTCACTCTTATCGACGAACTCGACCTCGAGCTGCGTGAGGAGAACTCTCGGCGTCGTGGAGAGTGCGAGATCCTCGATCACGAGATTTGCGACGGCGTTACCAGCTACCACCTCCCGTTCCCGCTCGAGTACGGGCTCGACGAGCCTGCCGTCGCGCGAGCCGACGGGAGTCGGGTTCACGAGCACCTTCGACGATGCCGTGTACGAGTTCGTGCGGGACTGGCTGAACGCGACCGCACCTACGAGGCCGAGGAGCGCGCAGATGAGAACGAGCCACTTGCGGTGCCGAATCGCGGCGAGATAGTCCTCGAGACCGGGGGTCTCGAGGCCGCTGGCGCCTTTTTCGTACATCATCGAAGCTGCTGTCCTTTTGTCCGGTGCATCTTACCCGCCGAGCGGGGGCGGTCAGGTAGCACGGCAGGGACCGATGTCGGCCTGAATCGTTGCGTGATCGGAGAAAAAGACTTGGGATGCCCGCGCATTCTCGGCGCACAACCGCTCGCTCATCAGTATGTGATCGATTCTCAGGCGCAGCAGCGAGTACAACACGTCCTGCCCGCGCGTCGGTCCGGCCCATCGGTCCACCCGCATCACGTCGGTAAGACCATCGGAGAACTCGTTGAACGCAGCTCCCCGGTCGACGATGTTCAGGTCTCCGAGGACGACGACCGGGAGTTCCTCTGCCTCGATGGAGTTCGCGATCGCATCGAGCATCTCGTCCTGGGTCGATGGGTCGACCTCGTAAATTCCCGAGCCTGATCCCAGGCGCGGGACGTGAAGGGCGTACACGACGATGTTCCCGTTGTCGGTGCTCACCTGTACCCGGAATCCAGGAAGGCCACCCTCGATCCGGTCGGCGATCGGATCGTCGAGTCGTACCAACTCGTGGTCGGAGTACACCCCGACGCTGGGAAAGTCGTTCTGACGGTAGGTCCCTCGCAGTTCGACTTCCTCGTTCGTCGCGGGGTTCGGAGGAAAGCCGGCCAGATCCGACACGGCGTACTCGTACTGTTCGCGGAGCTCGTTGTCATGAGGCTCACGCAGCTCCACACCGACGAAGACATCCGGCTCACGATCGAACACGAAGAACCCCACCTCGTTGTCGGTGAACCATTGCTGTGCCAGGTTGATCGAGCCGAATCTCGTCGGCTCGGTCGGCGCAGCGGATGTGATGGGTCGGCCGGGGAGCACGACCGCCACACCGAAGAGCAGTGCCAGCGAGGCCGCCACAACGAGCAGGACGGCGTTGCGGAAGTAGGCCGAAAGCAACAGCATGAGGAGCGCGGCTCCCACCAGGAGGAGCGGTAGCAGAATCGCGAGGAGTTCGAACCACGGGTGCAGGCCGCGGATGAGGAACCAGCTCCACGGCGCGACAACCAGGAGCCACCATGGGCTCACTCGGAATGCGCGGAAGCGTTCCGACGCTCGGCGTCCCCGCTCGGCGTCCTCAGGTGGTCCTCCCGCTCCATCCGCCCGAACGTCGACCTCGACGGGCGCGTCGGACATGTCGATCACTGCATCCACGGGACTGAGGGTAGGGGGCAGCGGCGAAGACGAGCCATGGGTCATTGGGCGATTGTGGCCCGAATGGCTCAATGATGGTGCGCGGGGTCGGGCGCCGAGGGATCGAGGCCGTAATGGGCGACCGCCTCAGCGACGACTGAGGCGTCGATTCGGCCGTCGTCTGCGAGTGCGTTGAGCGTGGCCACCACAACGTTCGGCATGTCGATCTCGAAGAACGACCGTAGCGCCTCGCGCGTGTCCGATCGCCCGAACCCATCGGTGCCGAGAACGCGGTACGTGCCGGGAACCCATCGTGCGATCTGGTCGGGAACAGACGTCATGAAGTCGGATACGGCAACCACGGGCCCGTCGACCGACGCCAGCTTTCGATGAACGTCGGCCTCGTGGGCCTCCGACGTCGGGTCGAGCCGCGCGAGTCGTTCCGCGCTGAGCGCATCTTCGCGGAGCCGCTTGTATGACGTGACACTCCACAGCTCGGCGCCCACATCCCAGCGTTCGGCGAGTTCGACCGCAGCATCTCGCGCCGCGCCCTGCGCCGATCCCGAGAAGAGGATGGCCGCCTGATGCGTGTGCTCGGGGGCATGGGCCCACATGTACATGCCGGACAGAATGTCGTCGTCGGTGACGTGGTCGGGTCGAGCCGGCTGTTCGTAGTTCTCGTTGTAGATCGTGAGGTAGTAGAAGACGTCCTCACCGTTCTCGGCGCCCTCGCCGTACATACGGCGCAGCCCTTCTTTGATGATCGTTCCGAGCTCGTACGCGTAGGCGGGGTCGTATGCCTCGCACGATGGAACGGTCGAGGCCAGAACGTGGCTGTGACCGTCCTGATGCTGTAGCCCCTCGCCCAGAAGAGTGGTGCGGCCAGCGGTTGCGCCGAGCAGGAAGCCTCGGGCCCGGCTGTCGGCGGCCGACCAGATCAGATCGCCGACCCGCTGGAAGCCGAACATCGAATAGAACGTGAAGAACGGCACCATCGGTACGCCGTAGTTGGCGTACGAGGTGGCGGCCGCGATGAAGCTCGACAACGAGCCGGCCTCGGTGATGCCCTCTTCCAGAATCTGGCCGTCGGTGTCCTCGGAATAGGAGAGCAGGAGCTCGTGGTCTACCGGTTCGTACAGCTGGCCGAACGGCGCATAGATCTCGAACTCCCGGAACATCGAGTCCATGCCGAACGTGCGGGCCTCGTCCGGCACGATCGGAACGACGCGTGAGCCGAACTCCTGATCGCGCATGAGCGAACGTAGAAGTGCGGTGAAGACCATCGTGGTCGAGACTTCGCGCCCTCCTGACCCCTTGTCGAGGTCGTCGAAAATGGACTCCTGGGGGAGGGCCAGTGGGCGCCGGGTACGGACGACCCGATTCGGGAGCGAACCGCCCAGCTGCACCCGTCGCTGTTGGAGGTACAGCATCTCCGGCGAGTCGGGAGCGGGCTTGTAGTACGGCGGGAGGCCATCCTCGAGCGCTTCCTCAGGGATTTCTTCCTTGAGGTGGAGACGCTCACGCATCTCCAGCATCTGCTCCTTGTTCATCTTCTTGAGCTGGTGGGTCGAGTTTCGAGCTTCGAAGCCCTGGCCCAGTGTCCATCCCTTGATCGTCTTCGCGAGGATCACAGTCGGTTGATCGGTTTCCTCGACCGCGGCCTTGTAGGCCGAGAAGAGCTTGAGGTAATCGTGGCCCCCTCGTGGAAGATCGCTGAGCTCTTCGTCGGTGAGGTGCGCAACGAGCTTGCGGAGCCGTGGATCGGGGCCGAAGAAGTGCTCTCGGATGTAGGCGCCGTCTTCCACTGCGTACCGCTGGAACTCGCCGTCGACGGTGGTGTTCATCTTGTTGAGGAGCACGCCGTCGACGTCGCGGGCGAGGAGTTCGTCCCACTTCGATCCCCACACGACCTTGATCACGTTCCAACCGGCACCGCGGAAGACACCCTCGAGTTCCTGGATGATCTTCGCATTACCTCGTACCGGCCCGTCGAGGCGCTGGAGATTGCAGTTCACGACCCAGATCAGATTGCCCAGACCCGAGCGTCCGGCCAGAGAGATCGCTCCCAGCGTCTCGGGCTCGTCGGTCTCGCCGTCCCCGATGAAGCACCACACCTTGTTGTTCGAGGTGTCGTCGATGTGACGCTGGCTCAGATAGCGGGCGAAGCGGGCGTGATAAATCGAGTTGATCGGCCCGAGGCCCATCGACACGGTGGGGAACTCCCAGAACTCCGGCATCAGCCGGGGATGTGGGTATGACGACAATCCGGTTCCGCCGATCTCCTGACGAAAGTGATCGAGGTTGTTCTCGTCGAGCCGTCCCTCGAGGTAGGCGCGCGCGTATATGCCGGGGGCCGCATGGCCCTGCATGTAGATGTGGTCGCCCGGAAGGCCATCGTCCTTGCCGCGCCAGAAATGGTTGAACCCGACCTCATACAACGACGCCGACGATGCATAAGAGGAGAGGTGACCGCCGATGCCGTCGGCCGCCTTGTTTGCTCGCACGACCATCGCAGCAGCGTTCCATCGGATGAATGCGCGGATTCGACGTTCGATGTGCTCGTCGCCGGGGAAGAACGGCTGACTCTCGGTCGGGATCGTGTTCACGTACGGCGTCCACACCGACGGTGGTGTGCCGATCTGTGTCTCGAGTGCTCGTCGGATGAGTCGTGACATCACATATCGCGCTCGCTGCTTACCTGCGCTCGCCGTGAGGGCGTCCAGCGAATCGAGCCATTCCTGCGTCTCATCCGGGTCGATGTCGGGGAGCTGCTGGGAGAAGTTCGAGTCCATAGTCGGGCCAGTCTTCCACCAAGTCGGGCTTGCGAGAACTTTTGCGGGATTTCTTGCCTCGCGAACTTCGGCACGGGCCATGCTGGTCGGCGATGACGCTCTTCGATCCTGATTCCTACTCTCCGTCGGACCGGCGGACGACGCCGCCAACCGGGGAGGACGACGGCTCCGCCGGTCCCCAGTCGCAGGCACCAGCCCTTCCGAATGGCGAGCGCCGGGTGGTTTACACCGATGGCGCGTGTTCGGGAAACCCCGGACCCGGAGGCTGGGGGTGGGTGTCGCCCGACGAGATGTGGGCGTCGGGCGCCGAGGATCCCTCGACCAATCAACGCATGGAGGTCCAGGCGGTTCTGCATGCGATCGGGGCCATCGAGGGACCGCTCCAGATCGTCAGCGACAGTACCTACGTCGTGAATTGCTTTCGAGACGAATGGTGGGTCGGGTGGGAACGTCGAGGCTGGCGGAACAGTCAGAAGAAGGATGTGGCGAACCAGGATCTGTGGAAGCCACTCATCGCGCTCTACAAGCAACGTGATGTCACCTTCCGATGGGTGAAGGGTCATGCCGGCGACCGCTGGAATGACGAAGCTGATCGACTCGCCGTCGAGGCAATCGCGACCGGCGGATCGAACGGAGTTGTGCGAACGACGGAATAGCTCCGCCCGCGTCCTGGTTTCGGTGCACATGGCAACAGCAACATTCAACGGACGCGTCATCGCGGAAAGCGATGACACCACCTTCGTCGAGGGAAATCACTACTTCCCCCTCGAGACGCTCGACAAGAGTGTGGTCACCGAGACCGATCACCACACGAGCTGCCACTGGAAAGGTGAAGCGAGCTACTTCTCGCTCGAAGTCGACGGTGTGGTGGCTGACAACGCCGCGTGGTTTTACCCCGTGCCGATCAAGGGCGCCGAGCAGGTGGCCGGCCGGGTAGCGTTCTACCCGGTGGTCGATGTCAGGGAGTAGGGCTCTCCACTAGGCGGGCGAGATTCGCGAGCGTTCGCTCGATATTTCCCAAGTGGCGCTCCGGGTAGCCGGCTCGCTCGATCACGAACGGAACCACCGACGTCGACCAGTCGAAGGTCTCGGTGACCAGCGTGCCGCCCTCGACCGATTCGAGCTCGTAGCGCCAGCGATGCCGGCCGAGATGATGCCAGGCGATTCGTTCGTTCTCCACGAACTCGACCACCGTGCTGCTGATCATGTACGGAATCGGCTTCAGCGTCATCGACATCCCGAACCGGGACCCGAGCTCGAGGCGAGCCGGTTTACCTCGAGCCGCTTCGACCGTGTCGGAGCCGTCGAATTCGGCATGGCGTGTCGGATCGACAAGCACGTCGAAAAGGGCGCCAGGTTGCGCGTGGATGATCCGGCTGGCACTCGTTTGTTTCGCTGCCTTGTCGACCCCACTCACAGCAGTGCCTCCATCGCGGCGTCGATCGTTTCGTGCTCGAACTCATAGCCCGTCGAAAGCAGTACCTCGGGAATGATTCGTTGGCTTGCCATCAACATTTCGTCGACCGCCTGCTTGCCGAGCCGCAGATCGAGCGCCAGCCGAGGAATCGGGATCAGCGTCGGGCGGCGGAGCGCCGCACCCAAGGCTTTCGTGAATTCGATGTTGCGGACCGGATGTGGAGCCGTGAGGTTCACGGGACCCGACACGTCATGTTCGAGCAGGTGCAGGATCGCTCCGATCTGATCATCGAGCGTGATCCAGCTCAGGAACTGCTGGCCCGACCCGATTCGACCGCCGAGACCGAGCTTGAAGAAGGGGAGCTGTTCGGCGAGGGCGCCGCCCTCGGAACTGAGGACGAGACCCGTTCGCAGGAATGCCGTGCGAATACCGGCATCGTCCGCCGGAGCCGCCGCGGCCTCCCACTCGGTCACGAGATCGACCAGGAATCCGGAGCCCGGGTCGGCGGCTTCGGTGAGTTCGGCGTCTCCGCCATCGCCGTAGAAGCCGATCGCTGATCCGCTGAGCAGGACCTTCGGCTTGTCGGCGAGCCCAGCGAGCGCGCCGGCGAGCAA
>JBPCTR010000155.1:0-20940 GCA_051011575.1 Acidimicrobiales bacterium
CACAAGGCGGCGGGGCACCTGGTGTTCATGGTGTCTGCATCTCCCGAAGAGATCGTCCGGCCGCTTGCCCGCCACCTCGGTGCCGACGGAGCCGTCGCCACGATCGCGCAGATCGATGGGACCGGTCGCTACACGGGCGAGGTCGAGTTCTACTCGTACGGGGAGTTCAAGGTCGATGCCATCGAGGCGCTGGCGCTCGAATACGACCTCGACCTCGACCAGTGCTGGGCGTACAGCGACTCTGTCACCGATCTCCCGATGCTCGAGACAGTCGGGTACCCGATCGTGGTCAATCCCGACCGTCCGCTCGCCCGGATCGCCGACGAACGCAAGTGGGAAGTGAAGACATTCTCGAACACTGTCCCGCTTCGCGATCGCGTCGCCGAGCACGCTCGTACGGGAGCAGTGATCGCCGGCGCCAGCATGGTCGCGGGCGGCGCCGGCCTCTGGCTCCGATCACGACGACGCGCCAGCATCTAAACGTGTCCTCGAGCCGGTCCGACCCGATCAGCCGGCGACGATCCGGAACACACCACCCGGACGACCCATTGCGTAGAGCTCGCCCTCCGTGTCGAAACCAAAGCTCGTGAGTTCGCCGACCCGCGAGATGTCGAGCGACACGATGTCGCTCGAGCCGTCGACCCGAATGCCAAGGACCTCGCCGTTGCAGAAGTCGCCGAAAACGTAGGTGCCGTAGAGCGCAGGAATGGCAGAACCCCGATAGACCTCGCCGCCGGTCACCGAGCAGCGACCACCGACGTGCGCATAGGCCACGAACGGCGCGGCATGACCCGAGGGTTCTTCGCCGCCGAGGAAGCTCTCCAGGCCCTCGATCGCATTCCATCCGAGGTTGGCTCCGGCGGCTGCGCCGTCGGTGGTTCGGAGCACCGTCACCTCCTCGAATCGATCCTGTCCAACGTCGGCGAGCCAGAGGTTGTCGGTGACCGGATCGAAGCCGAAACGCCATGCGTTTCGAATTCCCCAGAGGTACACCTCTGGCGCTCCGTCGCCGTTCACGAAGGGGTTGTCAGGCGGGATGGAATAGGGCTCCTCGCCCGTGACATCGATTCGCAGAACGGAACCGAGGAGTGTCTCGGGGTTCTGGCCGTGGCGGCCGGGGTCGCCACCCCCTCCCCCGTCGCCGAGGCCGATCCACAGGTTGCCGTCGGGTCCGAAGACGAGTTGGCCTCCGTTGTGGTTTCCTCGAAGCTGTTCGATTTCCATCACGATGCGGCCCGACTCCGGGTCGACCCTGTCGCCGTCCATGTCGTACCGGGCAATAACGGTGTCACCCCCTTCGTCCGTGTAGTCAACGAACAGGTCCTCGCCATCGGGTGAGAACGCCAAGCCCAGTAGGCCCTGCTCGTTGCCGAGAGTGACCCTTCCCGTGAGATCCAGGACGGGTGTCGAATCGGCTGGGCCCGTCCCGCCGGGGAGCCGTCTGACTCGCCCACGCTGTTCGATGACGAAAAGGTCGGTCGTGCCGGGTCGAGTCGCCATGCCCACCGGACCCTGCACCTCGGCCACGAGTTCGAGTTCGAGTTCGATTCGGTCGAGAGGTGTCGAGGGGATGGGTCGTGGTGGGGGTGCGCTCGTGCTCGTCCGCTCGTCGCCGGAACCCGTGCTGTCGGTCGTGGCCTGCGAGTCATCGTCGGGCTCATCGCTGCTCGTCGCTTGGCGAGCAGTCCCGGAGTCCACCGTTCCGGGGACCACTGACGTGTCCCTCGGTTGTGCCGGGAGCGCTTCATCGCTTCCGCTCCCGCATGCTGCGAGCGCGATCGCTGCCGCCATCACGATCGTTCCGCATCGGGCCACCGCCCGATCGTATCGACGCCCCGTCTCCCGCTTCGGTCACCCACCACTCTGAGCGCGATCAGCTTTGGCACCTTTCAGCGTGATGGGGTCAGACCCCTCGCGGTTATTCGTTGAAAAGGTTGGGCAGGTGGCTGGAGGGGTCTGACCCCTATCGCGCGGGGAGTGAGCGCCAGGGCGTTGCGGTGGCGGCAGCGAGATCGCGGAGTTCGGTGATGCGGTCGGTCACCACACCGGTGATGAGTTCAGCCCGACTGAGCTGATCGGCGGTAGCGGCCTCGGACCAGATGGCGCGTCCGCCGGTGAACCCCGAGCACCCGTGGCGGAACGCCACTTCGAGCTGGGCCTTGTACGCGTCGTAGGTCACGCCCGACGACAACAACACCCACGGCACGCTGGCGGCATCGGTGACCGCCGCGCACGCGTCGTCCCAACCAGACGGATCGTCGGGGTCACCAGGGAATTCGAGTTTCAACACATCGAGGCCCGAGTTCGTGAGTCGACGGACCGTCTCGGCCACGATCGACGGCCGCTCCGGACCGAGCATGCCGAAGGCCACCGGCTCCACCAGAAGCGCGATGTCGAGATCGGTGCACAGGCCGACCACCTCGCCCAGCACGCGCTCCTGCTCGGCCGCATGTTCGACCCTGACCGGCGAGAAGGGAAGCAAGAGCTTGGCGGCGCCGGCGCCCATTCTCTTGGCATCGAGCGCAGACCATCCGGGCATCATGGTGGTCGGGCCCGCCCACGGATCACCCATGTATCCCTGAGCCTCCAGCGCCGCCATGAACCCGACAGAACCGGGGAGTGCTCCGGCTTCGATCGCCTGCGGCAGCGTGAACTCGGGTTCGAGCATCACGCCCGATGCCGCGCCGCCCACACCTCGAATCAGGTCGAGTTTGAAGTCGACGATTTCGCTGTCGGTGGCCTCACCGGGAAGTACAACTCGCAGCGAGTCGCGGTGGTCGATGGCGAGGATCGCGAACACGCCCTCGGCGGTTGCGAGCGTGTCGAGGCCGCGGGCCTTGCCTGGGCTAAGGCTCATACTGCTCCGTTGGGGCTGACGACCGGAAGGTTCCACTCACCGGCAGACCAGTCGTCCTGGATCCACGTGTATGCCTCGTGGAAACAAGGCGGGGTGATCCGTTGGTCGCCGACGAGTTCGCCGGCGAGATAGTTGAGGAAGAACATGTGTGAGCTGGGGCAGGCCACGCTCGAGTGGTACCCCTTGGGCACGAGCGCGGTATCGCCGTCGTTGAGCGACATGATCTCGTCGAATCCCTCTTCAGGAGCCCAGTTGCGATGCATTGCGAAGCCATCGGCCGGGTCCAGTCGGAAGTAGTAGGCCTCTTCGAGGTAGGGCGAGCCCTCGATACCGTCGTGACGGTGCGGCGCCCATCCCGACCAGGTCCCCCGGGGTACATACACCTCGTACAGGATGAGGCGTTCCGCGGGAAGCGGGTGAGCGAGCACATGGTTGACCTGCCGGTTGGCGGCACCGCCTCCGCGGATCTCGCTCTTCATGTCGCCTGGGGCGAACAGGCGAATCGGGTAGCGCCCGTCTGCCGGAGCGGACCCGATCGCGAACTCGAAGTCGGACTCGGCCGTGACG
Source organism: Acidimicrobiales bacterium (assembly GCA_051011575.1). GTDB lineage: Bacteria > Actinomycetota > Acidimicrobiia > Acidimicrobiales > SHLQ01 > SHLQ01. Next base: position 3,425 of record JBPCTR010000155.1, read on the forward strand.
GTCATCTCGGTGCCCGGAGGTGCGTACACGATGTGGGGCATCTGCTCGAACACGCTGGTGCGCGAGATCGAGAACGTCTGGTCGCCAGCATGCACGGTGGCGGATCCTGACAGCGGCACGATCGCGGTTTCCTGTCCGGCGCGGACGTCGTGGTGGGATGTACCCATAGCGAGCCTGATGACCGAGAAGCTCAGGAACCTCCAACCGGCCGATTCGGGCGTGACATCGATGCGCACGCCGGTTCCGCCGCTGTTGCGGACGAGGTCGGTGGTCATTGGTTCTCCCACGGGTAGTGCTCGGGTACGGGACGGCCGCGGGGAAGATCGCCCGTGCCGGGAATGGTCTGGTCGATGTCGAGGGACGCGCCGGTGGTCATCCCCGACTCGTCGGATGCGAGAAAACACACGGCCCGCGCAACCTCCTGGGGTTTGAGGATGCGGCCGAAGGGCTGCTCTGCTTCGGCGAGTTCGAGCCAGTTGGGTGGTGCGTCGTGGAACTTCATCTGTGTGAGGTGTTCGGCGGGTGTGTCCATCCATCCGGGGTTGAGCGCATTCACCCGAATCCCGTCGGCCATCAGCGAGAAGGCGGCGCTCTTCACCATCGTTTCGAGTGCGTGTTTGGATGTGGAATATGGCCAGAGCACCTCGTTGCCTCCGTGGTGCGCGACGCTCCCGATCAGCACCATTGCGCCCGCTTGACCTTCGCGCTTCATGATTTTTGCGACGCCCGTGAGGAGGAGCGCCGGCATCTTCACGTTCAGCCCGAGCATCTCGTCCCACATGGTGGCGGTGGTGTTCCACACCGACCCGCGCCAGGTGGCAGCAGCGCAGTTGACGAACGCATGCACGGTTCCGAATTCGCGGTCGAGCGCATCGATCACGCCATCGATTCCGTCGTCGGAGCGGAGGTCGGCCGAGTGGAACACCGCTCGGCAACCGCCGTCGGTGAGAGACGCGGCGGCAGCTTCGCCTTTCTCGGCGTCGCGGCCCACGATCATCAGTCCGGAGGCACCCCGCGCCTTCATCAGCTGGGCGACCGCGAGACCGAGGCCCTGGGTACCACCGGTGATGAGCGCAACCCGCTGGTCGAAGGACGAGTGGGCGTGGGGTCCGTTCGGGTCGAGGGTCTGGTCCATCAGCCGATCTCCTCGGTGCGTACAGGTCGACCTTCGCGAACCGATTGCCACGCCGCAAGGCCGATCACGAGCGGCGCTCGTCCGTCGGCTCCGGTGACCGGCATTCTGCCCGACTCGAGCCCGTCGACGAATCCGCTCCACTCGGCCAGATAGCTGGGGATGTAGCGCTCGAGGAAGAAGTAGGGGATGGTCGCAAGCGTCGTGCCGGAGGGGGCATGAACCTCGGCGGTGTGATTGCGCGGGTTCTCGGAGACCGCCATACCGCCCGAACCGAACGCCTCGACCCTCTGGTCGTACCCGTAGACCGCCTGGCGGCTGTTGTCGATCGTCGTGATCACGCCATTCTCGTGGGTGCACATGATCACCGCGGTGTCGACGTCGCCGGCCGCGCCAATCGCCGGATCGATTCGCACATCCGCTTTGGCGTACACCTCGACCACCTCGCTGCCGGTCACGAATCGAGCCATGTCGAAGTCGTGGATGGTCATGTCGAGGAAGATGCCGCCCGACACCTCGAGGTACTCGATCGGCGGCGGAGCGGGGTCACGACTGGCGATGCGCAGGAGGTGCAGGTCACCGACCTGGCCCGATGCAACGGCCTGCTGAACAGCGGCGTGGGCTGCGTCGAAGCGACGGTTGAACCCGATTTGGAGCGGCACGCCGGCGGCCTCGACCGCGGCGAGGCCGCGGTCGACCTCGGCGAGGCTGAGCGACACCGGTTTCTCAAGAAAAATGGCCTTGCCCGACTCGGCTGCAGCCATCATCAGGTCGACATGCGTATCGGTACTCGAGCAGATGGCGACGGCATCGACATCGCTGGCGAAGACGTCGTCGGCCGTCGCAGCCATGTCCACGCCGAGGTCGGAGGCGACCGCCTCGGCCGACTCGGAGAAGAGGTCGTACACGGCTGCGAGATCGAGGCCCGGCACCTGGCGGGCGATCAGCTCGGCGTGCATTTTGCCGATCCGCCCGGTTCCGAGAACGGCGATCGAGGGCTTCTTCATGCGGGGTTCTCCAGGGAGTCGATCTGGCGGCGGAACCGCTCGAGCAGCGCGCGCAGTGGCGTGGGTGAGCGCCCGAGAACGGCACTCGTGCGGGGCGCGGTGAGGGTCGTGTCGTAGGGAATCGGCGCCGCGGCGTTGGCGTCGGGCGGTGGCGGACCGTATCGCAGGAGCGAGCGGTCGAGATCGAACACGTCGCAGGTGAGCTCGGCGAGTTCGCGACGGCTCACCGAATCGGCCCCGCACAAATGAAACACGCCTTCAACCCTTTGCTCGCCGATGGCCACCATGAGCTCGCCGCATTCGAGCGCGAGCGACGGGGTGGCTCGCATGTTCATGTCGGGCGCCTCCCACACGGTGAATGGTTCGCCGCTCGAGAGCGCCTTCACGATGCTGGCGGTGAAGTACCCGAAGCCGCGATCCTGCGCCCACGGTGTGGTGGGGCGGGCAAGGTGGAGTCCCTGCACGCCGCTTATGCGGGCGACGGCTCCCCCACGTTCGAGGGTGACCATCTCACACGCGGCTTTCATCGTGCCATAGAGGTTGATGGGGTTGGGTGGTGTGTCCTCGTCCGCGAAAGGCTGCGAACCGTCGAAGACCCAGTCGGTGCTCACGGTCACGTGATGTGCGCCAACCGATCGGGCGGCACATGTCGTGTTGCGCGTCGCGCCCACGTATGCCGCCCACGAGGCGTGTCGGTCGGCGTACATTCGGGCCCAGTCGTTCATGATCGCGTTGTGGACGACCATGTCGGGGCCGAATGCATCGACGCTCCGGGCCACGGCAACCGCGTCGGTCATGTCGGCCCGGTCGACTGAGTACGAGGCGTTGGACGGCGGTTCGAAGCTGTGTGCTGTCGTCATCACGTCGTGCCCGGCGGCCACCGCCGCGGCAACGATGTTGGATCCGACGAAACCGCCTCCACCGGTGACCCAAACCCTCATGATCGGACCTCGGTTTCGATCCGGCCGGCGCGGATCCTCACCGGGTGCGCCGTCAGCGGTATCGACACCGGGCGTCGTGTGGGTTCGCCACTTCGCAGGTCGAAGCGCCCGTTGTGCTTGGGGCACTCGATCTCGCATCCGAGGACCGTGCCTTTCGCGAGGTCGGCAGCGCCGTGGGTGCACATCCGATCGGTGAGCGTCAGGGTCCCATCGTGGGCGCAGGCCAGCAGGAGTGCGGCGCCATCAAGGTCGACCGCGCGCAGCTGACCGGGGTCGAGGTCGGCGGGGCCGAGGTCGAGCCAGCCGTCGTCGCTCTCCTCGCCCACCCACTCGAAGCCCTGCACGATCGCACCGCGACTGTCGGGGACGGCGGGCACGTCGCGGTCGAGCTCCCAGGTCGGGTCGGCCTCCTGATGGCGAAAGGCATGCACGATCTCGCGGTATGCCGCCAGGGTGTTCGGAAGTGGCTCGACGAGCTGGTCGCGAACCTCCCGATGCAACGCGGGAAGGTTGTAGTAGGGAACCGCCGGGTACATGTGGTGTTCGACGTGAAAGTTCATGTTGAGATAGAGGAAACGAAACAGCGGATTCATCAGCACCGTGCGGGTGGACAGGCGATGGTCGAGCACGTCCTCCTGCAGGCCGGCATGCTGCGTCGCGCCGAAGAAGACGAGCAGCCACGCGCCGTAGATCGTCGGTCCACCGATCAGCAGCAGTGGATAGAGCGAGGCCGTCGTTATCGCCCACACAATCGTCGCCGTCCAGATGGCCACGTAGCCGCGAGCCTCCCAGGCGACCCGCCAGCGCTCCGCTTGTGGAACGAGCACGTCGACCGCCGGATCGCGTTGCCCGACGGCGTTGCGGACGGTGGTGAGTACGAGGAGGCCACCACCCCTGAGGTGGGTGAACGCGAAGGCGAGGCCCCGAACCGACGGCGGCCGGGGAAAGACGATCTCGGCATCGCGGCCCACGATGATCGTGTCGGTGTGATGCCGAAAGTGCGACCACCTCCAGAATGTGGGGCCACGAGCGAGCATGAAGCTGGCCGGGTAGTACACGAGGTCATTCAGCCACTGGGTACGAAAGGCCGTGCCATGCCCAGACTCGTGCCATCGGGCGTCGGCCGAGCCTCCGACCAGCGCTCCGTATGCGATGAACGCCGGCACCGCCCACCAGCTGCCCCGCAGGCTCCATGCCAGAGCTCCCAGACCCACGATGAGGCCGACCCAGATCAGGGTGTCGATCGCTGGGCGTAGGTCGGTGCGGGCAGTGAGTGTGCGCATTCGTTCAGGAGAAACTTCTGCCTGAAACCACTCGGCCTCGGCGAGCCCATTCTCTTCTGCCCGTCGGGACTCGGCGCCGACGAGGCTGTAGTCGCGGGCGGACACGGTGGCGCTCATGGGCGATAGAGGTCGGGCACATCGAGCGGCATGATGTTCACCTCGTGGCCGTCGAGCGATTTCTCGGCGTGGTGGGCCACATGCTGCGCGGCGTACCCATCCCATGCCGACGGGCCGTGGGCAGAACCGTCGTGGAGCGACGCCACCCACGCCCGGTCCTGGATTCGATAGGCCTCCGCGAACCACCCGAACCAGTCGTCGCCGATCGGTGTGCGATGTTCGCCGCCCATGCGCACACGGGGACGCGGCGGGGCCGACGTTGCGACCATTCCGGCGGCGGCCGTGGCCTCGACCTCGACCTCGTACGCATAGGTGTTGTCACTGAATTCGATCGACGCGGCCGCACCGGTGTCGAGGCTCAGGGACAGCACGACATGGTCGAGCCCGCCGTCGCGCGGAACGGCATGAGCATGGAGGTCGACCACCTCTCCACCAAGCCAGCGCACGGTGTGGACGTCGTGGATGATCGACTGCACGATCACCACCGCCGGCGGCCGTGCCACCGCATTTGTGTTCCTGTGGGTGCACCGCAGGTAGTGCAGCGCTCCCATGTGTTCGAGCTCGGCGGCGACCTGGACGTGGGCGGGGTCGTACTCGCGCATGAATCCGACTTGCACCCGGCGCTCGCCGCGCCGCAGCTCCCAATCGACGACCGCCTCAGCGCCCTCAATGTCGTGCGAGAGCGGTTTTTCGCACAACACACGACTGCCGGCATCGAGCGCGAGAAGAGTGAGATGAGCATGGGTGTCGTCGGGCGACGCGATGATCACGCCGTCCCATCCGTGAACGGCGCACTCGTCGACGGCGGTGGTGATCGGAACGCCGAGCGCCTCGACTTCCGACGAGGGATACGGATCGGCGATCGCGCCAAGCTCGATGCCGGGGAGGGCGAGGAGGGTTTCCGCGTGGAAGCGGCCCATACCGCCGGCCCCGATCACGGCTACCCGCATCGTCATCGCGGTTACCCGATCCTCTGATCGGCCTTGCCGGCGTCGATCCCGGCTCTCGCCGCGAGCACGGAATCGAGGTCGCTCACCTCCGGCACGCCGACCTCCCAGAACGAACCGCCTTCGGTCCAGCTGTACGCATCTGTGGTCATGGCGATCACGTACGTGCGGTCGGCTGCCCGAGCCCGGAGGAATGCCGCCTCGAGTTCGTCAATGCTCGTGGCGGTCTCGGTGATTGCTCCCATGGCCTCGGCGTGTTTGGCAAAGTCGACGGCGACCGGGTTGACGACGGTGGGGTTGTCTTTGATGAGGTTGTTGTAGGGCTCACCGCCCATGCCGGTCTGAAGGCGATTGATCACGGCAAAGCCACCGTTGTCGCACACGATCACGATCATCTTGTGGCCGTGTATGACCGAGCTGTAGATATCGCTGTTGAGCATGAGGTAGGAACCGTCGCCGCAGAAGACCACGACCTCTTTGTCGGGCTGGGCCATGGCGGCCCCCCATCCTCCGCTGGTCTCGTAGCCCATGCAGCTGTAGCCGTACTCACAGTCGAAGCTGTTTCGCGCCTTTGCTCGCCAGCCGTTGTTCACCTCGCCGGGAAAGCCGCCGGCGGCGGCGAGCGCGTATGTGTTTGGCTCCGCCAGCCGATCGATCGCACCCACGACTTGGGCGTAGGTCGGCAGACCGGACTCGGCGGTTGCGTCTTTGCCGGCGATCTTGTCGATGTAGGCGTTGTGCTGCGCAACCTCGTTCGCCGCGGTGGTGCCCCAATCGTCGTCGGCGCGGTAGTCGGGCAGGAGTTGGGTGAGTTCGGTGAGTGCTTCCCGCGCGTCGGCGACCACCGGAGCGGAGTGGTGTTTGGTGGCGTCGAAGCGGGCGGTGTTGATGGCGATGATCTTCACCGCATCGTTCTTGAATACGGTCCACGAGCCGGTCGTGAAGTCGAGCAGTCGGGTACCGATGGCAACAACAACATCGGCCTCGGCGGCGAGGGCGTTGGCCGAAGTTCCGCCGGTCACCCCGATCGGACCGCCGTAGTTGGCGTGATTCCACTCGATGCACGCCTTGCCCGCCACCGTCTCCACCACGGGAATGTTGTGTTGCTTGGCGAAAGCGGCCAGCTCGACCTCTGCGAGCGAATAGTGCACGCCACCGCCGGCGATGATCAGCGGTTTCTCCGCCTCGCGAAGAAGCTCCGCAGCCGCTTCGAGCTGCGAACGATCCGGGCGCGGGCGGGCGATGTCGTGCACACGCTCCTCGAAAAATTCCTCCGGGAAATCCCACGCTTCCGAGCCGACATCCTGAGGCAGGCCGAGGAAGGCCGGTCCGGAGGTCGCGGGGTCGAGCATCGTCTGGATGGCATGGGGCAGCGACGTCGTGAGTTGCTCGGGTCGGGTGATCCGATCCCAGTAGCGACTGACCGCGCGAAAGCTGTCGTTCACCGTGGCCGTGGGGTCGCCGAAGTGCTCGACCTGTTGAAGGACGGGGTCCGGCAGGCGGCTGGTGAACGTGTCGCCTGAGATGAGGAGGATCGGAAGCCGATTGCTGTGGGCGACGCCCGCGGCCGTGACCATGTTCGTGGCACCGGGGCCGACCGACGATGTCGCGACCATGATCTGGCGGCGCCGCTTGGCCTTGGCGTACGCCACACCTGCGAGTGCCATGCCCTGCTCGTTTTGGCCGCGGAAGGTGGGCAGCCGGTGCTTCTCCCGCTCGAGCGCGTGCCCCAGCGCGGTCACGTTTCCGTGGCCGAAGATCCCGTACACCCCGCCGAACAGCGGCGCGATCGACCCGTCGGCCTGTACCGAACTTTGTGCGATCAGATACTTCACAATCGCCTGGCTGGTGGTGAGTTTCAGGGTTCTACCCATTCTCATTCTCCCTCACGTGTGATCTCCCTGCGCCGCGCTCCCGAGGGGAGCGAAGCAGCGCGGAGCGACCATGACGGTTGCCGCGGTTGTCGGGCGGAAGTCCCGACGTGTCTCAGTCTTCACGAAGACTCACGACGGGTTGCCAGGTTTCGGTCTCGGTGGACTTGAGAAGGGCGGCCTGCACGCTCACATAATCCACCGCTTCGGCGAAGCTCGCGGAATGCTTGGATCCGGAGGCCACGGCGTTGAGGTACTCGTAGTCCTCCATCGTGACCAGGTCCTCGAAGCCGATGGCGTTGGCGTCGCCCGGCACGAAAGCGCCGTGGTACGGGTAGCGGTCGCCGCCGCGCACGGTGGTGTAGCCGCGGGCCTTGTCATCGAGCAGGAACAGCCCGAGTTCGTTCATGGTCTCGAGATTCCAGTTGGCCGCGCCCTTGGTGCCGTACACGTCGAAGGCGTTCTGGCTCTCGGGGCCGATGATCGACCGGCTGGTCTCGAAGGTACCGATCGCGCCGTTCGCGAACTCGACCATGGCGCCGAAGTAATCCTCGTTGGTGACCGGGCCGGTGGGGTCGCCGACTGCGCCGCGGTCGTAGTGGGTGCCGCCGGGCTTCGGAATCGGGCGTTCGGTGATGAAGGTTTTCTGGTAGCCCATCACGCGTTCGATCGGACCAACGAGCATGTGGGCGAGATCCATCGAGTGGCTGAGAATGTCGGTGCTCACACCGTGGCCGGCCTGGTCAACCTCGAATCGCCACGACAACAGGCCCAGCGGATCGGCGCCGTACATCGAAAAGAAGCGGCCTCGATAGTTTGTGATCTCACCGAGTTCGCCGGACTCGATCAGACCTCTTAGGTACTGGACGAGGGGGGCGAACCGGTAGTTGTAGCCCACTCCCGTGATCACCCCCGCGTCGCGGCAAGCCTTCTCGACCCGGACTGTCTGGTCAGGCTTCCCGCCGACGGGCTTCTCGCAGAAGACGTGTTTGCCCGTCTCCGCGGCCGCGATGCAGATCTCCTCGTGGAGCATGTTGGGGGCGGTACAGGTGACCACGTCGATGTCGTCGCGCTCCATGATCTCGCGCCAGTCGGCCACGGCCGACTCGAAACCGAATGAGTGCACTGCCTGATCACGCCTCATCTCCATGTTGTCGGCGCACACCGCGAGGACCGGGTCGTAGGTTCTGCCTTCCCAGAGCTGCGGAATACGGGCGTAGCTACGCGAGTGGGCCTGACCCATCCAGCCGAGGCCGATCACGGCAATGCGTAGTGGTTGACGATCCATTCAGGGGGTTCCCTCTTCCGTGTCGCCGGCGTTCCAGACGTCGGTGTTGACGAGTTCGGTGGGCCGGTCGCCCGCCAGGGCCACGAGCATCTGCTCGAGCGCCATCCGCTCCATTCGTTCCCTACCGGCCACCGTGTTCGAAGCGATGTGTGGCGTGACGATCACGTTCGGCATGTGCAGAAGCGGGTGATCGGGATCGAGCGGCTCGGGTTCCGTCACGTCGAGGCCGGCACCCATCAGGTGTCCGGATTCGAGCGCGGCCACAAGGTCGTCGGTGTTCACCACGGACCCGCGGGCACAGTTGATGAGCACGGCGCCCGACTTCATTGCGGCGAGCGCAGCCGAGTCGATGAGCCCGATCGTCGATGGGGTGGCCGGGCAGTGGAGCGAGACGACGTCGGCTTCACCTAGCAGGCGCTCGAGCGGAACCGAGTCCGACCGGGCTGGATCGGTGATCAGCACGTGCATACCGATCGCCTCGGCGATCCTGGCGACCGCTCCCCCGATGCGGCCGCAACCGACGAGTCCAAGCGTGCGCCCCGCGAGCTCCATGCTCTGTTGGGACGAGACGTAGTCACCCTCGGCGCGGCGAAGCCGTTCGGCCGAGGCCTTGAGCTCGTGGGTGACCGCCATCGTGAGTGCAATGGTGTGTTCGGCCGTGCTCGTTGTGGGTCCCTCGGGGGTATTGGTGATGAGCACCCCCCGCTCGGTGGCGGCGACCAGGTCGACGGCGTCGACTCCGATACCCATGCGCGCCACGACACGCAGGTCGGGGTGTGCGTCGAATACGGCAGCGTCGTAGAGCTCTCCGCCCGCGATGGCACCGTGCGCACCCAATCGCTCCTCTACTGCCGGCCCAACCGCGGCGTGCTCACCGAGCGAGCCTGCGAGATGGTCGGGAAGCCCCCGACTGAACCAGATCTTCATCGGGGCACCACGCCGGCGGCCGACATGAGCGGCAGGCGGGAGTCGATGGGCTGGCTCGACAGCTCGTCGCGCACCCAGTGATGAGTGGGGTCATCGCAGAAAGCCATGCTCCGCTCGCCGCCCGGACCCGCCAGCACGTTCAGGTAGTACATGTTGTAACCAGGGGCAGCGATACAGGGTCCGTGGTAGCCGCGGGGTACGAGAAACAGATCGCGATCGTGCACTACGATGTTCTCGTCGATCTCGGGCATACCCTCATGGCCGATGCCGGTGTAGGTGCGGTGCATGCCGAAACCGGTGTCGGTGTAGGTGGTGGCGCCGGCGTCACCGATGCGGAAGTAGTAGATCTCCTCGTTGTTCACCTCGCATTCGGGCGAGTCATCGTGTTTGTGCGGCGGGTAAGAACTCCAGTTGCCGTCGGGCGTGTAGACCTCGACACACATGAGCTTGTCGGCGCCGGCGAACTGCTCGGGCGAACAGAAGTTATTGATCTGCCGGCTGGCTTGACCACCACCCCTCAGCTCGACCGACACATCTTCGGCAGGGCCATAGTGCAGCTGGTTACGCACCGTGGCTCGGGCCGAGCAGAGTGCGACCTCGCTGGATTCGGGGCCCGTACCCTCGAGAACCGCCGAGGTTTCGATGGGAATGTATGACCAGTCGGTGACGCGGGCGAACACCGACGAGCGGCCATGGAGATCGAGTCTGGAACCTTCGGCTTCGACAGCGAGCGAGCCGCCCGAGAGGGGAAGTACGGCGAACTCTTCCCCGCCGGTGTCGAGCTGGCGCCGCTCGCCCGGTCCGAGCGTGACCACGCGGAGGCCGCTGTAGGCCCAGCCGGCATCTTCGGGTGTGAGCGCGAGCGCGTCGCCACTCGCCGCGAGCGATCCGTGAGGGCGGTGAAGCGTCATGTGGGGTCACGCTCGGCAAGAAGCGACTCGATGTCGGCGATCGTGGGCATGTCGTCCGCGCACATGAGTCGACCCGCCACGATCGCGCCCGCGGCGTTACCCCACTTGATGATGGTCTCCGAATCCCAACCGGCAAGAAGGCCGTGGCAGAAGGCGCCACCGAATGCGTCGCCAGAGCCGAGCCCGCTCACGACGTCGACCAAGTACGGGGGTACCGACACCCGCTCGCCGGAGGCGGTGGCGATCATCACGCCGTCGCCGCCCAGCTTCAGGACGGCCATCTCGAGCCCGGCTTCGAGGAGGCGGTCAGCGGCTTCGTCCAGATTGCGCGTGCCCACGGCGATCTCGCACTCGTCCTTGTTCCCGATGGCGATCGTGAACTGCGCGAGCATCGGGCGGATCGCCTCGCTGGCCTGCTCAGGAGAATCCCAGAACATCGGGCGCCAGTCGAGGTCGAGGACAGTGTGCGAGCGACGGCCGCGAACGTCGAGCAGCGATGAGACCGCCGCGCCCGCTCGCTCATCGGAGAACCGGCTCGCGGGGATCCAAAAGATCGGCACGTCACGTACCACCTGAGGATCGACTTCGGCGGGTTCGATGTTCAGGTCGGGTGCTCGTGGTTCACGGTAGAAGATGATCGACGGATCCTCGGGCGGATCGAGTTCGGCAAACGCGAGGGGTGTCTGCAGGTCGGGGTCGACACCAACCCATCGGCTGTCGACACCGAAAGTGTGGGTGAGCGCGTGACGTACGTAGTCGCCGAACTGATCGTCACCGACGCGAGTCACGAGAGCGGCCCGGCGACCCAAACGGGCGGCCGCGACCGCCACGTTGGTCGCGGTGCCGCCGATCGACTTGCGGAACGTTGTCACGTCGCGCATGGGGGCGTGGAGCTGTTCGGCGTACAAGTCGACGCTCACCCGGCCAAGGGTGAGGAGCTCGAGATCGGTCACGACTGCCGTCGGTGTCGCGGTGCTGTGGTCGGAGTCAGTCGGCGGCCATCGCCGACTCGAGCTCGTGCTGGAGTTGCTCGAGCTCGGCGCCGCCGGCCATGAGCTGGGTGATCTCCTGCTGGCTCACGTCGGCCTTGGCGAAGTTGCCCATTGAATGACCGCGGTTGAGGATCAGGAACTGGTCGCCAACCGGGTAGGCATGCGCGGGATTGTGCGTGATGAAGATCACGCCGAGTCCTCGCTTGGCCGCCTCGACGATGTAACGAAGAACCACGCCGGACTGCTTCACGCCGAGGGCCGACGTGGGCTCGTCGAGGATGAGGACCTTTGCACCGAAATAGACGGCCCGGGCGATCGCCACCGACTGCCGCTCTCCGCCGGAGAGCGTGCCCACGGGTTGTTCCGTGTCGCGGATATCGATGCCCATCTTGGCCATCTCTTCCTTGGCGGTGTTCTTGGCGGTTGCCTTGTCGATCCACTCCAGTGGCCAGGTTCCCTTGGTGGGCTCGGAGCCGAGGAAAAAGTTCCTCCACACCGACATGAGCGGCACCATCGCAAGATCCTGATACACCGCTGCGATCCCGGCATCGAGAGCCTCGCGAGGCGAATTGAAGCTCACCGGATCGCCTTCGAGCCGGAACTCACCCTCGTCGTGTTTGTGGACGCCCGCAAGGATCTTGATGAAGGTCGACTTGCCGGCGCCGTTGTCGCCGAGGACACACGTGACCTTGCCCGCCTGCACCGTGGTAGTGACGTCCTTGAGGGCGATGATGTTGCCGTAGAACTTGCCGATGTCGGTGAGTTCGAGAAGTGGGGTGTCGCTCATCGGGAGGCCTCCGCTTTCGCACGAATGAAGTTGTTGCCGATCGCCGCCAGGAGCAGAATCGCCCCAACGAACACGAATCGCCAGTCTGAGTTCCATCGGGCCGACGGGATTCCCTGGACCGACATCGCCATGATCACCGCACCAATGGCGGCGCCGAGCGTGCTGCCGTAGCCGCCGGTGAGTGCGGTACCTCCCACCACGGCCGCGATGATGTACTCGAACTCCTCGCCGTCACCAGTGCTCGCCTGGATCGTGTTGAGCCGGAAAGCCAACAGAACTCCGACCAACCACGCAGCGAACGAGACGATCATGAAGAGCTGTGTCTTGGTGCGGGCGGCAGGCACACCCACCTGCCGCGCAGCGAGCTTGTTGCCGCCAACCGCGAAGGTCCAGCTACCGAACTTCGTTCGCGTGAGCACCCACGTGGCGACGAGCGTGAACGCCACAAACCACAGGATTCGTACGCTGAAGCCGGTTCGGGGTATGCCGGCGTCGAGTTCGGCCTGGGTGACCCAGAGGAGTCGAGCGGCGAGGCCGAGCATCGCTATCGCGAGGCCGCCACCGACGAGCGCATGACCCAGATTGTCCGAACCGGGCGACGTCCGTTTCTGGAACAGCTCGGAGGCGAGTGCCCACACCGCGAGGAGCCCGGCGGCGATGAGAATCACCGCGAACGCCTGCGTGCGGAACTTCGGGGTGAGCGATTCGCTTCGGATGAAGAACGCGACACCGGCGGTGGCCGCGGCGGTGACGAAGAGCAGAACCGCACCTCCACCGTTGGACTGCCGCCGAGCTCGGGCGACGGCGATCAGACAGAAGACGGCGGCGGCGCCGACGAAGCCCATGAACAAAATGGCGCGGGCGCCCTGAACGGTGACCAGCCCGAGCCAGCTGATCGTTTCGGAGTCCTGCGAGTCGATGGTCGCGCCGGCGAGTATCGCTATGGCCAAACATCCCAGGCCGATTCCGAAGGCTTTCATGGCGTCGGGCGGAAAGGCAAAGCTGCGATCATCGACCCGTTCGTACCGGGCCAGCGACCAGCCGAGGAGGCCGACCAACATGCCGGCGAAGATGATGAGGGCGCCGGCCACATTGCCGCCCACGCCATCGGTGCCGTGAAGCGTGAGGATGCCGGCGATCACGCCGGCGGCGCCGGCGAAGAACCCGATGTAGCCGACCGGATTGTCGGAGGCACCTCGGCGATGGTGCAGTTCGTAGACACCGAGAACGATGAGCGAGATGCCGAGGAACGCACCGATCGTGTAGGCCGTGTCTCGGCCGTCCCAGATGTGGCTGCGGCGGTCCCATTCGGCGGCAAAAACCTTGTCGAGGAACGAATAGCCCTTGTCGCTGACGTTGTTGGCGTCGGCGTAATCCTTCAGGTCGTCGAGGGTGCCCACCTGAATCTGGTCGACGATGAGCTTCGAGAAACCGAGCTTGGCTCCCTTGAGCACGAAGAACGAGCCCAGGGTGACGATGAAGCTGGGAAGCGAAGTGCGGTTCACCATCATGCCGTTGAACCAGCCGAGCCCGAGGGCGACGGCGAGTGAAAGCGGGAGCGCGACCCAGAGGCTGAGCCCCAACCCGGCGGCACCGCCGGCAACATCGCGCACGAGAAGGATGGTGACGATACCGAGCGCACCGGTGGCAGCGCCCGAACTGAGGTCGAACTCCCCACCGATCATGAGCATGGCCACCGCAACGGCCATGATGCCGAGCGGAGAGGAGGCGACGTCGAGGATCGACGACGCCCCGCTGGCGGTTCCGAAGGGTACGGAGACCGCCCAGAAGAAGATCCAGATCGTGATGGCGGCGATCACGGCGCCGATCTCGGGACGCACGAGGACTCGTTGAAAAACCCCTCGATAGGCGAGACGTTCGTCCTGGTCGTCGGCTGCGACAGCCGTGGCTGTGTCGTTCATGTATCTCCCCCTGGTGGCTGCCCGGAAATTCCGTTTCTCACGATCGTCGACGGGCCCCGACGGCGAGAGCACGTGGGGCGGGCTGCGGAACAACCCGCCCCACGGTGTTTCAGACCTTCATGTGAAGGCTTAGTGCATGATCAGAGGATCAGCGAGTGCCGGCCTCGGATAGTGCCTTGACCTCGGCTGCATTCTCGGGGGTCACGAAGCCCGGTCCGGTGAGGATCGGGAGACCGCCGCCAGCGACGTTCTGGTTCGTGGCCTCGAGATACATGAGGATGATCGGCATGTACCCCTGGAGGTACTGCTGCTGATCGACGGTGAACGCGATGTCGCCGGCCTCGATCGCACCGAGAAGTTCGGGCGTGAGGTCGAAGCCACCGATGATGAGGTCGCGACCCAGGTCCTGAGCGGCCTGGAGACCCGACATGGCAATGACCGGACCAACGCCGAGGAAGGCGTCGATCTCGGGGTTCGCCTCGAGCACGGCCTTGATGCCGTTGATCTGCTCGGTCTGGTCGGCGTCGAGGCCCACGAACTCGTCGATCACGGTGCCGCTGAACGTCTCGTCGAGACCGCCGCAACGCTCTTCGAGGCCCACGTTCGACTGCTCCTGGCGACCACAGAGCACCGTGGTGGCGCCGAGGTCGTTGAAGCGGTTACCCGCACCGTTGCCGGCCACGTCTTCCGACTGACCCACGTGCGTCGAGGCGCCGATGGTCTGATAGTCGTTTGCGCCCGAGTTGAGCGTGTACACCGGGATGCCCTCAGCGACGGCGCTCTGTAGCGGGCCGATGAGCTGATCGGGCGATGGGAGCGACGCGGCGATGCCGCTCGAACCCTCGCCGATAGCGGTCTCGATGTCGGTGACCATCTGGCCGGGATCGTTGACGCCTGGCATCCACACGCAGGACACGCCGACGTCTTCACACGCAGCGTCCATGCCGCGCTTCACGACAGACCAGAACGGACCATCATCGGAGTGGGTGATCATGTGGAAGGTGAGATCGCCGCCCTGACTGACTGCGACCTCTTCGGTGGTGGTGGTGGCTTCGTCGGTGTCGCCGCCGTCGGCGGTGGTGTCACCGGTGTCGCCTCCGTCGCTGCCGCATGCGGCTGCGACCATCACGAGGGCCAGCAGCATGGCCAGCCAACGCATCTTCTTCATTGTCCCCTCCTATGGGTTCTTATTTGGTTGTTCCCCCAGGACCGAGCGCGGCTGACTAGCCATGTGGCTATGCAGCGAGTTGTTGCTCGAGTCCCCTGAGATATTCGACGCTCGTACGAACGCCTTCGATCGGACCTTCCCCGACCCCGGGTTCGGCGCCCGTGATTGCCACATCCTGTTCGAGGACGTACCAACCGGCGAAGCCGGACCGTTCGAGTGAGGCTATTACATGACCAATGTCGAGATCGCCGCGCCCTACGGGCGGGAAGATCCCGGCCTGTACGGCTTCCATGAGCGTGAGTTCGTGAGAGTTGAGGCGAGCGGCGATGTCGAGGTCGGCGTCTTTCACGTGCACGAGGCCGACACGATCGGGGTACCTGTCGACGAAGTCGACCGGGTCGTAACCGCCCACGGCGAGGTGCGCCGTGTCGAGGACGAAGAGCGCCGTGCTGTTGTCGAGCACGCGCTGAACTTCGGCAGCTTTGTCGATGATCGTGCCCACGTGAGAGTGCACGACGTGCACGAGGCCGTGCTTCTCGACGATCTCACCCACCCGGTCGAGCATGATCATGACGTGGTCCCACTGGGCTTCGGTCAGCTCCTGGCGGGGCGCCCAGTCGTAGGTGGTGACGGCGGCCGTGTTGAAGTAGGTGGCGCCCATTTTGGCGAGAAAGGCCGCAGTGTCTTCGGCCCGACGCAGGGTCTCGTCGGCCTCGACAGGGTCGTGAAGGACGAGCTGGACGAAAGCTGCGAGTAGACCGAGTTCGTGCTCGCCCAACACCGAACTCAGCTCCTCGGGGCTGGAGGGGAGGTATCCCTCGGAGCCGAGCTCGGTGGCGGGGAAGCCCATTTCGGACATCTCGGAAAGAACGCGATGAACGGGAAGTTGAATGCCCCAACCGGGCACTTCGCAGATACCCCATGAAATCGGAGCTGTTGCCATCCGTTGCATGAATCCCATGAATCTGGGACGTCTCCCCCTGTTGAACACACTTTTCAGCTTTGCAGTAGAGCGCTCTACTACAAAGCGATGCCAGCCAATATAGGTTCGCTTGGTACACGTGGTCAATGTATTTGTTGTCGCGACAGCGCCGATCTCCTGAAATCTTGATTGCAGGGGTGTCCATCTCTAGATGAGATACTTGCTCTGTAGAGCGCTCTACCCTTATGGTTCGCGCATGGGTGAGCCCACGATGGACCACGTGGCCGAGAGGGCCGGAGTATCTCGCGCGCTTGTGAGCCTCGTCATGCGCAACTCCCCCCGGGTGAGCGACGAAAGCCGAAAAAAGGTGCTCGCGGCCGCCCAGGAGCTGGGCTATCGACCCAACGTTTGGGCGCGCAACCTGGCCAGCGGACAGACGCACACGATCGGCGTGATGCTCAACGACCTGCACAACCCGTACTTCACCGAGATGGCCGAGGGTGCGGCCGCGGCGGCGACCGAAGCGAACATGCAGGTCCTCATCGCGTCCGGCTGGCAACGGGAGGACGGGGATGCTGACGCGATAAGCGCACTGCTCGATCTCCGGACCAGGGGAATCATCCTCGGCGCGGCGCGCGTCGCACACGACCTGTTCGACGAGGTCGCGACCCAGGTCCCGGTCGTGGCGGTTGCCGTGTTCGATCGACCGGACCGATTCGACACCGTGTGCAACGACGAGTCGATCGGCACCGAACTCGTTGTTGAGCACCTCGCCGCACTCGGCCACGAGCGCATCGCGCACATCAGCGGTGGCGATGCTCCTAGCGGCCCTGAACGGCGAAGCGGCTTCATCGAAGCCATGGTTCGACGCGGGCTCGCGCCGGTCGTCGTCGACGGTGGGTTCGAGGAACATGCCGGTCACGCAGCCGCAACCCAGCTGATGGCCCTCAAGGAACCCCCCACGGCGATCTTTGCCGCGAACGATCTCTGCGCAAGCGGTGTGCTCACCGCGCTTCGCGACCTCGACCTATCGGTGCCCGACGACGTGTCGGTCGTGGGATACGACGACACACTTCTGGCCGGAATCGGCGCGATGTCACTGACTACGGTCCATCAGCCCCGCCAGCAGTTTGGTCGGCGAGCGATGGAACTTCTGCTCGAACGCATCGAGGGTCGAACGGTTGCACGTCACGAACTGATCGAGCCACGACTTGTGACACGATCGTCCACGAGCCAGGTACGAGCGAAAGACATGCCATGACCGACTTCTTCACCGACGTGACTGCACCGATCCCGTACGA
>JBPCTR010000156.1:0-17643 GCA_051011575.1 Acidimicrobiales bacterium
GGCCAGGGCAGCGTCCATCCACTCCCGCGACTGCCTGAACGCATCGCGCTGGGGCTGGGTGGCCCGGCCGACGCCGAACGTGCGGTAATAGCACGTCCGGTAGCCGTTGAAGGCGTGGATGATGTCGAAATAGGCCTGGTCGCCCGGCCGGATGATCCGGTCGGAGAACACGTGGGGATGCGGCGAACATCGTTCGCCCGCGATCGAGTTGATCGCTTCCACGAACTCCGAGCCCAGTTCGAAGAGCCGGTGATGAGCAAGCGCGACGATGTCGCTCTCGCGCACGCCCGGCTTGAGCGCTTCGAGAATGTCCTGATACACCGCGTCGACCATCGCGGTCGCCTGCGTGATCAGCATGATCTCATCCTGATTCTTGATCTCGCGCGCCATCATCATCACCTGCTGACCGTCGACAACGGTGAGGCCCGCATCCAGCAGCTCGAGGAACATCGCCGTCTCGGCCACGTCGACTCCGAGCGGTTCGTTCTCGACGCCCGCTTCCTTCAGCCAGTCGTGGATCTCGGCGACGGCTCGTTTGTGCAGTTCCGTTCGGGGGCCGATCGCTCCCTGAAGGCCGGCGTTGCCAGCTACAGAGTTGTGGTCGTGGTAGAGCGACGGAAGTTGCAGCCGGTGAGCTCGGGCGGCCGATCCGAAATCCCAGATCTTCGGCTGGCCCGTAGCGGTGACGACCGCCCACCGCTCCGACTTGTTGAAGGCCCAATACCCGATCGTCGTCGATGTCGTGTAGCGGATGTTCGACGTCTCGAAGAGCAGTAGGGCGCCGATGCCGGCCGCCCGCATCTGCTCCCGCGTACGTTCGAGGCGGTAGTCGCGGAGCCGATCGAAGTTGACCCGTTCCTCCCAGTCGACCGCCATGACGCCGGGTGCGGGCAAGGTCGCAACGGGAAATTCCTGTGCCATCTGACCTCCAGAAATCGGACTTCTACAATCGATTGCATCCTATATCGGCAAGGCATCTCGCGCGCAAGTTGCAATGATGCGTTCGGCGCCTCGTATTGGAGCGGACACCGACACCGAAGCTGTGCATCGACGACTAGCGTTGCGGCCGAGGGGGTCACGCGTGTCCGAGTTGCCCTACCAGCCGTGGGAGCTCTCCAAACGGCGAGTTCATCCCGCGACCACCCACGCGGGTACAGGTGGCAACCGCCCGACTCGCGCTCGAACGGGCAGAAGTTGCGGCTCGGAGGCGAAACGTGAGCCGCCGTCGGTTCCTCCAGACCAGTGGTGGCATGGCGGTCATGCTCAGCACGCTCAATGCGTGTTCGTCGGCCGGGAACCTGTCCTCCCCGACAACGGCGGCTCCGACGTCGGCGACGAGCGGCCCGACATCGACATCCCGATCGACGACGACGCAGCAAGCCACCACCACGTCGGAGCCGGGCGGAACATTCAACGTGCCCGACGAGCCGGAAGATCTGGCGGAATGCGAATCCATCCTGGGCGACCAGGGAGAGTTCATCTTCGACGTCCACACACACCACGTCATGCCCGATGGTGCATGGCGCCAGAACGCACCTCGAATCGAGAGCATGATCAACAACCTGGTGCCGTCGGCGTGCGCCGCGTCGGACCGGTTGGAGTGCCTCGACCGCATCTCGTATGTGCACGACATGTTCCTCGCGTCGGACACGACCGTCGCACTGCTCTCCGACGTGCCCAACTCGGGCGACGACGATGCGCCCGTGCCCTTCGACGCCAAGCTCGGCACGCAGGAGTTCGCCGCTTCGCTAACCGCCGGCGGTGAACCGCGGGTCCTGGTCCAGGATGTGATCGCACCCAACTTCGGAGACCTCGGGGCACGCCTCGAGCTGATGGAAGCCACTCACTCTTCGGGCCGGGTCGCGTCCTTCAAGGTGTACACCGCGTGGGGCCCCGGCCAGCAGGGCTTCGCCCTCGACGACCCGGCGATCGGCGTTCCAGTCGTCGAGCAGGCGCGTGCGTTGGGAGTAAACATCATTGCGGCGCACAAGGGGCTCCCGCTGCTCGAGTTCGATCGCCGATTCAACGGGCCCCGAGACATCGTCGCCATGGCAAGCAGGTACCCCGATATGCGGTTCATCGTGTATCACTCGGCCTTCGAACGCGACGTGTACGAGGGAGCCCACGATCCCGGAGCCGATACGGGCATCGACTCGCTCATCGCGGCAATGGATGAGTTCGGTGTCGAGCCGAACGCCAATCTCTTCGCCGAGCTCGGAACGACCTGGCGGGAAACGATGCGCGATCCGACCCAGGCAGCTCATGCCATCGGCAAGCTCGTCACGCGGGTGGGCGATCGAAATCTTCTGTGGGGTACCGATGGCATCTGGTTGGGCTCGCCGCAGGCGCAGATTCAGGCCTTCCGCTCCTTCGAGATCACGCCGCAGTATCAGGAACAGTTCGGATACCCGGAGCTGACGGACCAGCTCAAGCGCCAGGTCTTCGGTCTCAACGCGGCCGCGCTGTTCGGGCTCGACCCCGATGCGACCCGATGTGCCGTGGCCGAAGAGGAACTCAGCGCGGCCCGGGTCGAAGCGAAGTCGATCGCGTTCGAAGGAGACCAGCTGCCATTCGCGGCTCGCGGCCCGGCGACCCGCCGTGAGGTCTTGCGATGGATCGCCCAAGCTGACCAGCCGCTCACACCATTCTGATCGAGCTCGACCGACTTGCGAGCCGGTCTCGGTGCTGGGAGGTTCATCGAATGGAGTCCGCCGCCGCGATCGCAGCCATGACCGCGTCGGCCGCGCGAATCTCGGAACTCGCCCGCTCGTGTGAGCTATCCACTCCCGTGCCGCATCTCGGTCGGTGGAGGGTCCGAGACGTCGTTGCGCACCTCGGGGGCGTTCACCGTTGGGCGGCCCGCATCGTCACGACTCGATCGATGGACGGCCCCGGATTCACCAAGTCGAAGCTCGACGGAATCGAACTCTGTGATTGGTTCGACGAGGGGGTGCAGGCCCTCCTCGAAGCATTCCGAGCCAACGACGAGGACGCGGACTGCCCCAACTTCAACCCGGGGTCAGTGAAGAACGTGGCGTGGTGGTCGAGGCGCCAGGCACACGAGACAACCGTTCATCGATGGGACGTCGAACATGCTCTGGACTGCACGACGCCGATCGAGTCTGACCTCGCGGCGGACGGTGTCGACGAGTTCCTCGATGTCTTCGTGCGAACGCGCGGGAAACAGACCTTGATTGCTCCCTTGGTGCTCGCAACGAATCAACCCGACAGAGCCTGGACGCTCGCGCCGGCGGCGAAGCCAGGACGCCTCGACGTAGTTCCTGGTCGGGACCCCGAAGTGAAGACCGAGCTGGCCGGCGACGCCGAACAGATGTTGCTTCACCTATGGGGTCGTCTGAAGCTCACCGAGTCCGAGCTGACGGTGTACGGCGACCTGGATGTCGCCTCCAGTCTCACGACGTGACAGACCCACGTCGGCCCCGAGTCCGACTCGTGGGAGTTAGCGCTCGAGATCCACGACCTCGTGAGCGGGCAGCTCGTTGGCGCTGGTGTTCTTCGACGTCGGCCACCATGCATACAGCGCGCCGCCGATGGTGAACAGCACGGTCGCACCGATCAGAACCAGCATGATCCGCTCGGCGACGGGGCCACTGCTGTTGTATCGCGGCGAATCGCTGGCCAACGCTGGTGATGCGGAGACGACCAGAACGACGAGCGCCATGACGGTCATCGGAACCAGTGACCGACATCTCTTCAATAGGCGCATGTTCATCTATTCGACGTCCCAGACGCTCAACTGAACCTCCGTCCTGGCGACGAATGAATCTCGCGTCTCCGCGACAGTGCGACAAACGTTGACCCTCGGTCGCCGATCCCGGAAGATCGAAGTTGCTCAACGCTTTTGCCAGGAGGCCCACATGAGCGCCGACGATGTGCGAGTTGATGCCGAACTCCTCAGAGCTGAGGTCAGACAGAAATACAAAGAGGTGGCCGTCGATCCGCACGGCACCTTCCACTTCCACACCGGACGGCCGCTCGCTCATCGCCTTGGCTACGACCCGGACCTCGTCGACAATCTTCCTGACTTCGCCGTCGAATCGTTCGCCGGTGTCGCCAATCCGTTCTCGACGCGAGCGATCGAGCCGGGCGAGCGTGTTGTCGACATCGGGTCGGGTGCCGGCTTCGACAGCTTCATCGCCGCCTCACTTGCGGGTGATGCAGGGCAGGTCGTGGGAGTGGACATGACCGACGAGATGCTGGACAAGTCAAGAGAAGCAGCAGCGGAGATGGAGATCGAGAACGTCGAGTTCCGAAAGGGCCTCGCCGAAGACATTCCGGTCGCGGACGGATGGGCGGATGTTGTCATCTCGAACGGCGTGTTCAACCTGTGTGCGGACAAACGGGCGGTCTTCGACGAGGTCATCCGCGTGCTGCAGCCAGGAGGCCGACTGCAACTCGCCGACATCGCCAACGGCAACGACGTGCCCGAGGAGGCGGTGCGCGACATCGACTTGTGGACCGCTTGAATCGCCGGAGGCCTGCCGTGTGCAGGCTGGATGGAGATGATGCGTCAAGCAGGATTCGTCGATGTCGAGGTCGGGCCAGCCGTCGACACGTTCGGCGGAGCGGGAGGCGAGGCCAACGCCCGGACATTTGCGGTGTACGGCTACGCGTTCCTCGCGATCAAACCGGACGGCGATATCAGAAGCGTTCGTTTGTGATGGGGTGAGGGCCCGCCTGTTCGCGGACGCTGGCGGAGCGTTGTCCTACCTCTTCGCTGCCATCGCTCGCGTGCCGCCAACCCACAGAGCGAACACCACCGTGACTGCGATCGATGTCCAGAAGAAGAAATCACTGCCGTCGTAGTTGTCGGCGGCGCGCTCCCATACAAACGCGATGAAGATCGCAGCCGGGAGTACCACGAAACCCCATACAGCGGTCATTACATCCGCCAGGCGATCGAGAAGGCTCCACTCGATCCAGGCCAGGGCAAGGAACATCGCTCCGACTCCGCGTGGCCAAAAGGTATCAGGACCATCCCATTGGAAGATCGTGTCGAGCATGAAGTCGGGCACCAGGAAAAACGTCACTCCGTAGATCGCGGTGACGACCGCCTGTACGCGCATTGCCAAGGTCAGCTGAGCCATCGATTTCCCCCTTCACGATGAACTGCGGGATCAACGATACTGATCGACACTCGTCCTGTCAGCAGATCTGCGGGCCGACGGCGGCGCACCGTACGCGAATCTGATCGGCGCGCTGTCGCTTCAGCCGGTTTCGGCGAGGGCACGCTCAACCGTCGTTCGGCCTGGCCCCGGGCGGGAGTGTTGTCACACCCTGTTCGTATGGTTTGGGTATGGCGATAGCGGAGGCGTTGAGTCTGGACGTGGAGTTCGATCTCGACCCGCTCGCGCCTGCCAACCAAGCGTTCGCCAAGACGGTGGCCGAGTTGGTGGCGCTACCGGTCGATGTGGCGCTCGTGCAGGGCGCCCAGTTCCAGAACCGGTTGGCCGCGCTCGAAGCCGAACTACTCGCATCACAACTGCGCAACGGTGGTACCAGACGAGAAGCCGAGAACATGGTTGGTCGAGGGTCCAAGACATCGAAGAAGGAGGCCGCCAAGAAGGCGAAGCGCGCCGGCGCGGTGAAAGAGAACTCAGAACTTGCCGCCGATCTGGCCGGCGGCAAACTCGGCACCGAGCAGCTGGACGCCATCGCGGATGTCTCGGCGAAATCCGACGGCACAGCCGCCACGGACACACAGCTGATCACGCGCGTGAAGGATTCCGCTCCCGACGACGCGGTCAGGTTGACCCAGGAATGGCTCGACGATCACCAAAGCGACGACGACCACGAGAAGCGACGTGATCGCCAACGGCGGCAACGACTCGTGAAGAAATTTCAGAACAGTCGAGGCAACCAGGTCATACACGCCGAAGGCGACGATGAAACCGTCGACGAAATCTGGAAGACCCTCGCCGCCCATGCCGACCAGCTCTATCGAGCCGATGGCGGACGCGACACACCCGTCGCCCACCACCGTCGCACCCGCAACCAACGCCTCTACGACGCCTTCCACCACCTCAGCACCCGCACCGGTGACTCCGGGTCGGGGTCCAGAGGTGTGTCGCCGGTCGTGCACATCGGCATCACCGTCGACGACGAGATCGCCGACATCGTCCGAGGGCATCGAGGAAACGGGTCGGTGCTACCAGCGAGCGTCATGGACCGCCACCGCTGCACCGGCACCTTCATCGGAAGCCTGTTCGACGAAACCGGCCAGGTCCTGTGGCACGGACGCAAGCGCCGATACGCCACCGACGCCCAAATCTCGGCTCTCGTCGCCCGCGACCAACGCTGCGTCCTCTGCGGGGCCGACCCGTCCGAGTGTGTCGCTCACCATGCGCTGCCTTGGAACGCGCCCGTGCCGGGCGAAACCGACATCGACAAACTGGTGTTGGTATGTAGCGACTGCCATCACCACATCCACGACAACAAACTCACCGTCCATTACGACCCCAAATCGAAACGATGGCGACTCCGACCCGCCACCCTCAACGAGATACCACCACCCCGAACCAGGGATCGACCCAGAGATGGCCCCGCCCGAGATTGACGATGTCGAAAAGGGCCGGAAGCAGCCGCGCGAACCGGGTTACTGCCCGAGAGCAGCCCGAAGACCATCGAGGTCCGACGAACCAAACACCACCCGCGAACCGGTGGCGACGTAGAGAAGATCGAGATTGATGCCTGCCTGCGTGACCTTCCGCGCCAGATCGGCGAGTTCGCCCGGCCGGTCCCGCGCCTGCACCACCACGACCTCCCGCTCGCTCGTGATCGCCTGATTCGAGATGGCGAGCGCCCGGCGCACCGCCTCGGCATGCGGCACGAGGATGTGAAGCTCGGCGGTTTCGGCCGGCCCGGTACAGGTTGCAGCCGAGATATTCACGCCGGCATCACTTATGGCGGTCACGACCCTCTCGAGCGCCCCCGGCTCGTTGGGGAGTTCGATGACGACATCGAATGCCATGGAGAGACCTCGCTTCGGTCGACCGCTGCTCCTTGCATCTTTGCCGCGACTGTCGTGGCCCGACAAGCGAATCCGACCCCACGACCACGGAAGTATCAGACGACCTCGAGGCCACGGCGCCCAGGAATGTCTTCCTCATCGTCGTAGGAGCGGCGGCGCGCACTCGAACGCACGTCGCGCTCGCCCGACATCAACATCACGCCGATCCGAGCGGTTCGCCACGCAACCATCGTTGCCGCCAATGCCGAGAGCGTGAACAACACGACCACAACTGCGCCGCGAAAAGTGCTTCCGATGGAGCCGAACGCCGAATCGATCGTGTTCGTGATGTCGTCGCCCACATCACCGACGGCGCCTTCGAGGCTGTCACTGATGCCGTCACCGAGGTTGTCGAGCGAGAACTCGCCGCTGCTGGTCGCATCGACGCGCCCGGACGATCCGAGCACAGCCCGAAGCTCGTCGACCGCGACCACGCCCCTGACCTCGTCGATCCTGCCGTTGGCATCCTCGACAAGAAGAGCGATCGAGTATGAGCCCGGAGCGGGGTAGTCGTATTCGATGGACGGGCCGGTTGCCGTGGCGCCGTTGCCAAGACCCCATCGAACAGCGGTGATCGCGGCGTCGCCCGCCACCGCCTCCGACGTCAGTCGCACGCGGTTGGGAGCGGGTTCGATGCCGTCGACGTCGACGACTTCCCACCGGAACTGTGCCGTGGGACCTGCCACGATGCGTTCAACGACGGGCGCCTCCGACCCCGACGCCACCGTCTCTTCGCCGTCGTTTGGAAACCACCTGTCGTACGCCCCCGCCGGATTCGTGAGCACAGGGAAGAGCACGATGAAGATGATGACGAAGAACACGAGGCCGACGACCACCATCGCGCCGCCGATCAGCTCTCTTGGATCGCGGCTCTCGCGCACCACGTGACCGCGGGCCATCCGCTCGTCGCCTCGACCGCTCATATTCGTCGCGTCCTGCATCGCTCTTCGTTGCAGCGAGGGACGTCGCCGATCGTGTCGAGACCCGACAGCGGAACTCCCGTGAGGCCGTTCGGCAGAAGTTGTGGATCGCCGATCATCTCGGCACGAGCCTGACGATTCCTGCTCTTCGGCGAACCGTCCTTTCCGCCCTTCCCCGAATCATCAGCGGGAGGCGCGCCATCGACACCGATGCCGTTATCGGGATCGATCGAGAACCCGGGATCATCGGTCTCTCCGGAATCGCCATCGGACTCGTCTACGTCGGGGTCGGTTCCCTCGGCGACGAAGGCGTAAGCATCGGGCAGCGTCAGCACGATTCCGTCCTGTGTTCGCAGGGTGACGTCGACGGTTTTGGGATCGGCGTGGCGGCTCGTCTCGACCGTCAGCTGACCTGTTGATTCGAACACGACGTCGCCGGCAGCATCGCCGAACCACACCTCGACGACCTCCGGGAACGTCCCGTCGATCTCGACGACGTTCTTCGTATCGACGGGGCCAGTGCGCGGCGTGATGTTCGTGATGCTCCACTCGCCGTCCGAGCCCTCGTCCGGTCCTAGATCGATCTGCTCCTCGCCGTCATTTCCGCCACCCTCCGTACCCTCGGGATCGTCCTCGCCATCAGGGTTCCCGTCGCTTAGGTCGTCGGCAGCATCGTTGGCGTCATCGTCCGACGATCCTTCATCCTCGCCGCCCTCTACGGCATCCTCATCGTCGTCCTCGTCGTCAGCAGCTGGGTCGTCGGCGGGGTCATCGACATCGGCATCGTCGTTGGATGAATCGTTTTGGGCAGGTTCCTCGTCGGCATCGCCCTCGGCATCCGCGTCGTCCATGTCGTCGGGGTCACCGCCGTCGGTGCTCGGCGGGTCAGAATCATCGGTCGGGTCGGTGTCGTCCGTCGGGCCCTGATCGTCACCGACGTCGGAACCGACGCCAGCATCGTCATCTTCGCCGGGAGTACCCGAATCATCTCCTTGCTCGTTGGGCTCGGAGTCGTCCGGCTCCGGCTCGCCAGGCGCGTCGCCGCCAACGTCGTCGCTGTCGGTCGAGTCGGACTCATCGCCGACATCAAATCGGGCCAGGAAGGCGTCGCCGAGTCGCACGGTCGAATCGGTGCGAGGAATCGCCTCGACCATCAGTGCGTAACGACCGGAAGGCAGGACCGTGGTCCACTGGACCTCTCCGAATTTGTCGTCGGTGAGGCGGACCGAGCCTCGTTCGTCGGTTGTCGCCGACCGGTGTTGACCGGCGTCTTCCACGTCGACCGAATGACCGAGTACTGCAAAGGGAGCTCCGTCAACGATCGCGATCAGTGAGGCTTCCCAATGAAACTTCTGGTTGAACTGACCGCCCAGTTCGGGAAGCGAGATCGTGGCCGCGACTCGGCCGTCGTCATCGGCCGACAGCCCGCGAATGGTGACCGAATCATCGGGTTCGATGCCGAGTGCCCACGCGGTGTTCAGGCGACCCGAAGATGCTGCAAGTCCTGCGAGGTCATCGATGCTGTCGGCGGTCTGCACGATCGTCTCGATGACCGACTCTGCGGAGCCGGCCTCCTGCTCCAAGACGAGCGCAGCGGTTGCCGCGACCATCGGCGCGGCCTGACTGGATCCGCTCTGGAAGGCGAGTTCGCCGCCCGGAATCGTCGAAAGGATCAGCTCTCCCGGAGCGAATATGTCAACCGGCGACCCGACGTTCGAGAAGGATGCACGCTGATCAGAGGGCGTGCTGGCGCCAACAACGAGCATGTGGTCCTGGTCGAGGCTGGCGGGATACACCGGCGAGTCGTCGAGTGACACACCGTTGTTGCCGGCAGCGGCAACCACCACGACTCCGGCCGACCCGGCATATTCGACCGCATCGGCGACCTGTGAGACCGACGCGAGCGAAGCCCCCGGCGCCGAGCCCAGCGACAGGTTGATCACATCGGCGCCATTGTCGGCCGCATACCGGATGGCCCGGGCGATCGCCGAAGACGAGATGACGCCTGATGAATCGCTCACCTTGAGATCCATGATCTCGGCATCGGGTGCGATGCCGGCGATTCCGATCCCATTGCCCGCCCTGGCCGCGATGATGCCAGCGACGTGAGTCCCGTGGGCGTCGTTGCTGCCGTCGAAAGGCACCGGATCGTCGTCGCCAAAGTCCCATCCGCCACAGTCGTCGATATAGCCGTTCTCGTCGTCGTCGATTCCGTTCGGGGCGCCGCTGCAGTCCTCGCCGACATTCGACCACGGGGCGTGCGCCAGATCGGGGTGCCCGAAGTCGACGCCGGAATCCACGACCGCCACGACCACACCCCGTCCGGTCGCCCCGCTTCGAGCTTCCATGCCGTCGACGTCGGCATCGACAGACTGCGTCACCGACATACCCGCTAGCGCGTCCGACAATCCGTTCCCGTCGTTCTCCAGCGCCCATTGGTAGCCCTCATAGGGGTCGGAGGTCAGCGCGAAGGCGCCGTCCTCGGCAACGTGCACGCCCAAGGCCTCGAGTGCAGCGAGTGATGTCGCCGAGACCGCGAAGCTTGACTCGGTGATCGGACTGACGGTTCGGACGCCCCCGATTCCGGCCAGAACCTCGGCGGGAGAACCTTCGAGGAAGGGAGACTCCGCGGGTGGATCGGCGATATCGGCCAGCTCATCGGTATCGAGAAGTGGCACGAATGCGCCTGCCGTGTCGATGTAGCCGAGAACCCCGTTCTCGACGGCGAGCCGTCCGTCGGCGGGAATCCGGGCGAGAAGCTCGCGTGTGAGCGTCACGGGCCCCTCATCGTCGGTCGCCGGATCTGCGACCAGGCCCTCTGAGACGGACATCGGCGCTCGCAACGAATCGGGGATCGTCACGACCACGCGGTGAAGCCCATCATCGTGGGTGACCGGGGCGGTATCCCTCAGCTCGTGGACGGGAGGCGCAGGTGGCAGAACATTTGCCGCCACATCATCTTCGCCAGACCCACTGCACGCCACTGCGACCAGCGACGTGACAACAAGCCACGAGGTCAGCCTCGATCGTCCCGCCATTGCCCGCTCCTTCGTTTTTCCTTCGACATCCCTGTCGATTCGCCACCACGAAGGATTTCGACGCATCCCATGGCCGACTTGAGCGTCGCTTTGGTCGACGGTTGGCACCCCCCACTCGACCGGTAGTAGACGTAGCGCCGTGAACATCGCGCTCTTGTCGGCTGTGGAACAGAGGCGCCTACTCGGGGCCCGGGAAATCTCCGCGGCGCAACTCCTCGAGGCGTGTGTGGCGCAGTACGAGAAGAACAACCCGAAGTTCAATGCGATCGTGGAAACCGATCTCGTCGACGCCCGCACCCGGGCCGCAGACGCCGATCGAGCACTTCTGGCCGGGGAGGCGATCGGGCCTCTTCACGGTCTACCGATGACCGTGAAAGACTCTGTCGACTGGGCCGGCATGCCCTCGACATGGGGTGACCCGGCCCACGCCGATCACCGACCCACCGAAGATGCCGACGTCGTCAAACAGCTCCGCGCCGCCGGTGCCGTGTTGTACGGCAAGAGCAATGTTCCGCTGCATCTCGGGGATTGGCAGACACACAACGAGATCCACGGGCTGACGAGCAACCCGTGGGATCCAGCGCGGACTGCCGGAGGTTCCTCGGGAGGGTCGGCGGTGTCTGTCGCCACAGGCATGTCGTCGCTCGAGGTGGGCAGCGACATCGGCGGGTCGATCCGGTGGCCGGCCAGCTACAACGGCGTCGCCGGGTTGAAACCGAGCTTCCAACTCGTGTCATCACACGGACACACATTTCCGGGCCATGAGGGCACGGTCGACAACAACGTGGTGGGCCCGACCGCACGCACGGTCGCCGATCTCGCCATGGCGCTGCCCACGATGTGGCAACCGCACATGTGCCCCCGTTCCGCCGACAAGGAGTCGCTCGCCGATTTCCGAGTGGGCGTGCTGCTCGACAATCCCACCGGTGCCCAGGACACGGCGGTGACCGGGGTCCTCGAACGCGCGATCCGACAGCTCGCTGATGCCGGCGTTCAATTGGTTGATCCTCCCCCTTTGGACTTCGTTCTGTCGGGACACGAGGCCGGTTTGATGGCGATTCGTACCGCTGCCCAGGGAACGGCGACCGACCGTCCATCGTTCGACGACGTAGAGCGGTACGACCGTGGTGATCGCGACTTCGATGCGCTCGTGGCGAAGGCGGCTCACATGACTTACCGCGAGTGGATCGACGTGAACAATCAACGGGAGCGCGCTCGGCTGCGGTGGCGCGACTATTTCGCCGGCGTCGACCTCCTACTCACCCCCGTGTCGGCAACGACCGCTCCCCCACACGACGTCGCGCACACCTTCGGCGATCAGCTCATCATGGTGAATGGCGTGCGCCGGCCGGCGATGGACCAGTGGTTCTGGGCGGGAATCGCCAACGCCACCTACCTCCCCGCATTGGCGATACCAGCTGGGATCGCGTCAGACGGGCTTCCGGTCGGCATGCAGGTCCTCGGCCCGTTCATGGGAGACCTCCTCACGCTGGGTTTCGGCGTGCTTGCCGAACAGGTCTTGGGGCATCCCGTACTCGAACTACACGGCCGGCTCGAGCACTCCTAGACCCGGCCCCAAATCCGCATCGTTTCAGCGCCGATGACGCTGGGCGCCGACGCAACTACTGTCAGCAGCGTGGGGACTGTGGGCAGAGCGAACGACGTTGCGCTCGTCACGATGCCGTTCGCGCCCCTCCCCCAACCCTCGCTGGCGCTCAGTCTCCTCAAAGGCATGCTCGAACCGGGTCGAGCTCGGATCTTCTACGAGACGATCCGCTTCGCTGAAGAGATCGGCTCCGGCCTGTACGACCGAGTCACCGATGGCCTCCCGGTGACCACCCATCTCGTGGGCGATTGGCTGTTCGCCGAGGCCGCCTTCGGAGCCGACGACGCCCGAGATCGTGCATATGTTGACCGCTTTCTCTCACCGGCACGAGCGATCCGGGAGCGCGCTGGCCGAGAGACAACCGTGGACGCCGACGTGCGGGACGAGCTGCTCGACTGCCGAGCCCAGATCGATTCGTATCTCGACCGCGCCCTCGAACGCGTCCTGTCCTACGAGCCAACGATCGTCGGCTTCACGAGTGTCTTCCAGCAGCATGTGGGCTCGTTGGCGCTGGCACGCCGGATAAAGGAGACGCGGCCCGACACGACGATCGTGATGGGTGGCGCCAACTGCGAGGGCCCGATGGGACTCGCACTGCTCCGAAACTACGACTGGATCGACGCCGTGGTCTCGGGCGAGGGGGAGGTCCCGTTCCGCACCATCGTCGACCACGTGACCTCCGGCGGTCCGATCCATCGCGTGGGCGGAGTGACCACCCGCCACGACGTGGGTTCGCTCGCGCTCGTGAACGACACGTCGACACCGGCCGAGACTCTCGATCTGGATGCGTTGCCGGTGCCCGACTACGACGACTTCTTCGAACAGTGGAACCGATCGACCGTCTCGGAAGATCAGACTCCGTTTCTCCTGTTCGAGTCCGCGCGCGGGTGCTGGTGGGGGGCACTCCGACACTGCACGTTCTGTGGTCTGAACGGCGATCGGATGGCCTTTCGAAGCAAGAGCGCCAACCGCGCCGTCGATGAGTTGTGCCAGATCACGTCGAAACACCCGGGCCTACCCGTGTACGCCGTGGACAACATCATCGATCGCGACTACTTCGACGAGTTCCTTCCGGCGCTGGCCGAGTCGACCTGCACGGCCCCGATCTTCTACGAGGTGAAGGCCAACCTGTCGAAGAGCCAGCTGGTCCTGCTCCGGGATGCGGGCGTGCGCGACATCCAACCCGGAATCGAGAGCCTCCACGACTCGGTGCTGAGGATCATGCGGAAGGGGGTGACGGCTCTCGGCAACATTCAACTCCTGAAGTGGTGCGCCGAACTCGGCCTTCGACCGCACTGGAACATCCTGTGGGGATTCCCGGGCGAACCTGCGGAGGCATTCGAAGACATGACTGCGCTGATTCCGCACCTCGTCCACCTTCGGCCCCCCGATGGCGCGGGGCCGATCCGCCTCGACCGGTTCAGCCCGAACTTCGACGATGCGGCCGAGTTGGGGTTCACCAACGTTCGACCGGTCCCGGCGTACGAGGCGGTCTATGGGCTCGACGACCGCTCCCACCGGGAGCTCGCCTACTTCTTCGACTTCGACTCCGCCCACGATCGCCACGATGCCGAGGCCGAACGACTCCGCACTGCGATCGCCGATTGGCAGGAGCGCCACGAGACGAGCGGATTGTGGGCGCTCGACGACGGGGAGGTCCTCACCGTGTGGGACTTCCGGTGGGAAACATCGACCTCGACGACCTGCACCGGCGCGGAGCGTGGTCTCATGCTCGCACTCGACTCGAGTTCAAGCCTGCGAGACCTGGTTACGCTCCCCGCCTGCACCGCGAGGAGCATGACCGAGGTCGAGGTCGAGGCCGTGCTCGACGATCTGAATCAACGCGGTCTCGTGATCACCGACGGCCGGCGTTGGCTCGGACTGCCGGTACTGCTCGGCGATCGCACGATGCCGGTTCCGTTCCTTGCCCGGATGGTGTGCGATGCGGTCTGACGAGTGTCAGAAGAACCAGGCGAAGTTGTACTCGTTGTCTTCGACGTGCTGGTGGCCGAGCCGCGCCGCTACCTGGTCAGGGTCGCCACTCATCACCGCCGCCTGGTCTTCCTCAGAGACGCCCATTTCAGTCATCACCGCAGTCTTGTCTGCGCTGAACTGTTCCCTGAATTCCTCGTCCTGTGCCAGCCGCTCGACAAGCTCCTTCATCGTCATTGCCATGACCCGTTACCCCCGCAGTCGTACATCGTGCGGTCGCGGCGTGGACGCCACGACTCATCGTGACCCTACCTATGCATGCGCTCTACGTGAAGAGCAGACCACGCGATGAGACCGAGCCCTGAGGTCGCAGCGGTGATGAACCGGTACTTCCGCTCCGTCGAAGCGGGAGACGTCGAGACGTTGTGCCATCTGTTCTCGAGACAGACCGGTGTTCGGATGATCGGAACCGACCCTCGGGAATGGTGGAGCGGGTACGACCAGCTGATGAAGATCGTCTCGGCCCAACTCGCCGAGGTGGATGAAAGAACCGGCCTCCGGATCGAGGTCGAAGAATCCGAGGCGTTCGAGGACGGCAGCATCGGGTGGGCTGCGGTTCGCGGTGTCTATCGATTCACCGGGCAACCCGAACTTCCGTTCCGGCTCAGCGCCGTACTCCGACTGGAGGCCGGCTACTGGAGGCTGGTCCAGACCCATTCCTCCGCCGGCCTCGAGAACGAGGAAGTTCTCGGTTTGTCGTTCACCACCAGCCCCGACGACGTGGCCGACTCACTACGTATCGAACAGCCGAGCCTCGACGGAGTGGCCGCACCCGACGGCACGGTCTCGATCGTCTTCACCGACGTTGAGGACTCGACCCGTTTGGCCGAGCAGCTCGGCGATCTGCGCTGGGTCGACGTCCTTCACTGGCATCATCGCATCGTGGTGGAAAGCGCCACGAAGAGCAGGGGATTCGTCGTGAAGTCAATGGGCGACGGCTACATGCTCGCCTTCGCGTCGGCATCGGATGCGATCAGCTGTGCAAGCCGTGTTGTCGACCTGTCGGCGAAGGGCACCTCCGAGCGACAGCTGTCGGTACGCGCTGGCATCCACACCGGTGACGCTGTGCGCGACCTGAACGACTTCTACGGCCACACCGTGACCGTGGCCGCCCGGGTCGCGTCGGCAGCGGCCGGAGGTGAGGTGCTCGCGACTCGCGTGGTGCGTGAACTCACCCGCGGGCGTGACTTCGCCTGGGGTGCGTCCCGAACAATCGACCTCAAGGGAGTCGAGGAACCGTACGAGGTCCTCCCCCTCGAGGCTGTCGGCAACGCGTAGCGGAGCTGTTCAGCGCTTGCAGGTTGGGGCGATCAGGCGCAGCGTGGCGTCTGAAGGACCGCCCGCCTGGTAACCGGGACCGAGCGCGGCGCGGAGGGCGGCTTGGGTGCTCTCGAGATTCGTGAGGTTCTTCATGAGTACATTGTCGGCAGTAGCGTTTCATGACACAACAGGGTTCAACTTGTACTTTCTGCCAAGATTCGTCATGCTGGCGTTGTGAACCTCGACGTTGAATCACTACGAACGTTCACGACCGTTCTCGACCTCGGAGGGATGACTCGAGCCGCGGAGGCGCTCGACGTCAGCCAGTCGGCGGTGAGCTGGAAAATAAAGCGACTCGAGGAGAAGGTTGGTCGAACGCTGATCATCCGAGAGGGACGGAGTCTTCGACCCTCACGCGATGGGCGGGAGCTGTTGGACTTCGCCAGGAAGATCGTCGTGACCCACGACGAGGCGGTCGCTCGTCTGGAGAGCTCGGAGCTGACCGGTACGGTGAGGCTGGGAACCACCGAGGAGATCAGCGCGGCACGGATGTGCGATGTCCTCGCACGATTCAACCGGATACACCCGGGCGCAACCGTCGAGTTCGTCGTCGACCGATCGATCCACCTGGACGCCATGCTCCAGACCGGCGAGCTCGATGTGGCTGTCCTCCAAGTGCTCCCGGACGCGTGCGAGAGCGACGACACCGTCCTATGGCATGACTCGCTCGTATGGGTGTGTGCACCGGACTGGACCTACGAGACCGGAACTGTGCCCCTGATCACCTTCGGAGACGGCGGGTTCTACCGGCCGTTGGCGGAGCAGGTACTTCACGATGCCGGGATCCCGTTCACGATCTCCTTCTCAGGTCCGAGCGCTGCGAGCGTGATCGGCGCGGCCGAAGCCGGCCTCGGGGTCGCCGTGCTCGCTTCCAGCACGGTGTCGGGCGCCGTTATCGAGTGGCCTCGAGCGAACCGAGCTCTGGAGCTGCCGGCGTCGTGCCAGATCGCCCGATCGTCGCCGGGCGAGCCGAACCGAGTCGCGGAGGAGCTCATCGCCGACATCGTGAGTGAACTCGGCGAGGAGTGAGCGTGTCCGTTCACCAACCTTGCGTAAGTCACTGCTTACGCATAGGTTGACCGGATGACCACCACACCCACCATCGTCGACCAGGACACCTGGCGCTCCGCCCGTCTGGACCATCTTGCGGCCGAGAAGGACTTCACCCGCCGGCGAGATGAGCTCAGCCGACAACGCCGCAATCTCCCCTGGCTCGAGATCACCGAGGACTACCACTTCACCGGCGCCGACGGCACGGTCTCCCTGAGCGAACTGTTCGATGGCCGCGACCAGCTGATCGTGCAGCACTTCATGATGGGCCCGGGCTGGGAGGAAGGCTGCCCGTCGTGTTCGTTCTGGGCCGACGGCTTCGACGGCATCACGGTGCACCTTGCGCATCGCAACACGTCATTTGTCGTCGTGTCGCGTGCGACCATGACCGAGATCGCCGAGTACAAGGATCGGATGGGCTGGGATCTTCCATGGGTCTCTTCGCACGATTCCTCGTTCAACTACGACCTTGGCGTCTCGGCCACACCCCAGCAGATCGAGGCGAGCGAACCGGCATACAACTTCGGCACGCAGTCACCAATGGGCGAGGAGTCGGCCGGAATCAGCACTTTCCGACGTGCCGACGGGAAGATCTATCTCACGTACCAGACGTTCTCCCGCGGCCTCGACATGCTGAACACTGCGTACCACCTGCTCGACCTCACCTCGATGGGTCGCGACGAGGAT
>JBPCTR010000157.1:0-2512 GCA_051011575.1 Acidimicrobiales bacterium
CCTGATGGTCGACCTAGATCTGTCGGAGGGCTGATCGATGAGGGCGGCGGTCCTTCGCGACGTGCGAACGCCGGTCGAGATCGAAGAGGTCGAACTCGACGATCCCAGTCCTCACGAGGTCGTCATCCGCACCGCCGCAGCTGGGGTGTGCCACTCCGACCTCCACTTCGTCGAGGGGCTGCATCACACCGATCTTCCGACGGTGCCGGGCCACGAGTCGGCAGGAGTCGTCGAGCGCGTGGGCTCCGACGTTCGATACGTCGAACCGGGAGATCATGTCATCACCTGCATGTCGGCGTTCTGCGGAGAATGCGGGGTCTGTACGACCGGGCGCCCGTACCTGTGCGAGAGCCCCGAGATGCAGCGCACCGAGGGATCGCGTCTGCGGCAGGGCGGATCGCCGATGGGCCAGCTGTACAACCTGGGCTCCTATGCAGAACAGCTGCTCGTGCACGAGCGCGCTGTGGTCAAGATCCGTGAAGACATGCCGCTCGATCGAGCGGCGCTGATCGGCTGTGCGGTGATGAACGGCTTCGGTGCCGTGGTCAACACTGCGGCTGTCCCTTTCGGCTCGTCGGTGGCGGTGATCGGCTGTGGGGGAATCGGACTATCGGCGATCAACGGGGCCGCAATCACGGGCGCCGGACAGATCATCGCGATCGATGTCGTTCCCGAGAAGCTCGAACTCGCGCGTACCTTCGGCGCGACCCACATCATCGATGCGGGTTCGGTCGATCCGGTCGACGCCGTCCGTGACCTCACCGACGGTGGCGTCGAGTACTCGTTCGAGGCGGTGGGCCTGAAACACACGGCGGAGCAGGCGTTCGCCATGTTGCGCTGGGGCGGCGACGCCACCGTGATCGGGATGGTGCCCGAGGGGCAGACGGTCTCGGTCCCGGCGTCGGATCTCCTCCTCGAGAAGACGCTTCGCGGTTCAAACATGGGATCGAACCGATTTCGCGTAGACATGCCACGACTCGTCGATTTCTACCTCGACGGAAAGCTGCACCTGGACCAGCTCATCTCCAAGCGTTTGGGACTCGACGACATCAACGCCGCGTTCGCCGAGATGAAGGCTGGCTCGGTCGCCCGCAGCGTGATCGTCTTCGAGTGACTGGCGTCATCGACGTCGATCAATACCTCGCCCGTATCGGGTTCGATGGTGCGATCGACCACGATCTGGCGACCCTCTCCGCGCTTCAGCGCGCGCATCTTTCGACCATTCCATTTGAGAACCTCGACGTGGTGGCCGGTCGCCCGGTCCGAACCGATCTCGGCTGGTCGATCCCGAAGATCGTCCACGAACGTCGCGGTGGCTGGTGTTTCGAGGTGAACGGAGCCTTCTCCGGGTTGCTCGACGCGCTCGGATTCGATGTCGCTCGCCTCGGCGCCGCCGTTCTCCTGGACGGTCCCACCGAGGTGATCGACCACCTGACGATCGAGGTGATGTTGGACCGGCCCTACCTGGTCGACGTCGGCTTTGGTGACAGCTTCATCGTTCCGCTCGAACTGAACCGGAGGGGCCCACAAAACGGCGGTTCCGGAACGTTCGAATTCATCGACAGTTCGCAGGGGCTGACGCTGACCCATCTCGATGATGCAGGTGTGCCCGTTCCGCAGTTTCGGTTCCGGCGGGTCAATCGGACCCTGGCCGAGTTCGAACCGGCCTCAAAGATGTTGCGATCGGATCCCGAGCTTCACTGGAGTCAGAAGCCCTTCGCCACCCGGCTGGTCGATGGAGGTCCCGATCGGGTGACCCTTCTCCGGGACCGCCTGAAGCTCACGACCGACGGCGCGACCGAGGAGATCCCGGTGGCCGCTGGCGATTGGGACGATGTTCTTTTCTCGTGGTTCGGTGTGCGCTGCCCGGAAGCCGCTGGCTGATGCAAAAGAAGGTGGCGATTCCCAGCCTCGTCGTCGGGGCGGCGCTCGGCGCCGGGCTGGCCGGACGTTCGATGGTACGGCGATGGGCTCTCAACGCTGACCCGCTCGAGAGCGAACCGCCCTGGTTTCCCGAGGGTGAAGTCCGCGTGGTCAAAACCCCCGATGGCGCCAGCCTCCACACGGTCACGGCCGGTCACGCGGGTCCCACCGTTCTGTTCGTCCATGGCCTCACAGCAAGCATCCGGGAATGGGGGCCGATCGCACGGCATCTCATCGAGTCGGGCATCCGGGTCATCGCCGTCGATCAGCGCGGGCATGGGGGGTCGACCGCGGGCAATGGGCGATTCGGATCCGCTGCGCTGGCAACCGATCTCGCGACCGTGTTCGACACCCTCGACATCGAGGCGTCCCTGCTCGTGGGCCAGTCGATGGGTGGCATGGCGGCGATGGCGTTCGCCACCGACCACCCCGAGGTCTTCTCTGCACGGGTCGACCGTTTGGCACTCGTGGCGACGACGGCGTCGATGGCAGCCCCACGGTCGCAGGCGGCGCTGCGGTTCGGCTCGATTCCGATCCCGGATGCCTTCGACCCTGCCGACGAACGATTGCGGGTCGCGACGGCGCTCAC
>JBPCTR010000158.1:0-21764 GCA_051011575.1 Acidimicrobiales bacterium
AGGACGACTGGATCGTTCCCATCGACCACTCCCTTGGCCGCCCGGGTCGTGACGATCGGAGCCCCGATGGCGTCGGCCAGAGCCCGCGCCTCCGCCCCGGCGTACCGAGCCCCTCCGCCGATCACCAGGACCGGGCGCTCGGCAGTCCTGAGCGCCTGCGCCGCCGCGGCGATCTCGTCCTGATTCAGTGCTGGCTCCGTCACCGAAGATGACCGAATGAGTGCCGGCTCGGAGGTCTCGGCGTTGAGCAGCCCGGGTCCGACCTCGAGTGCTGCCGGCAGCGGATGGACGGCGGTGAGTCGGTCCCAGGCATCGGCGGTGTCGGCGATGAGCCGGTCGATGGTTGCGGGCCGGCGGGTCCATCCGGCCGACCCTTCGAGCACCGCCGACTGGTCTGCGATCTCGTGGAGCGCGCCCGTTCCTCGATTGCCGTCGCCGCCGAAGATGTCACCCGCAAGAACGAGCACTGGCGTCTGATTCGCCCACGCCGTCGTCACGCCGGCGCCCGCGTGAAGCACACCGGGTCCGGGAACCACGACACACACGCCCGGCTCCCCGGTGACCCGCGCGTAGCCGTACGCCATGAATGAGGCGGTCTGTTCGTGGCGGACGTGCACGATCCGAAGGCCATCGGCGATCGCAATGGCGTCGAAGAGCGGATCGAGCTGCACGCCGGGCAACCCGAAGATCGTGTCGACCCCGCGCGCCATGAGGTCGGCCACCAACACCTCGGCACCTGTCTGTGCGTTCATCGGCAGACCCTATCCCCGCGCCCTCAGGCGAGGGGAATACCGGCCTCACGCAGGGCGGCGCCGGGGGCGTCGGCCGCGAGGAGTGCTTCGGCCGCGGCGAGATCGGGAGCGAGGTACCGGTCGGGACCGGGGCCGTCGACGGCGGAGCGGAGCACACCGAGCGAGACCGCGGTTGCCCTGGCCGGCTCGAGCGGTTCCCTCAGGTCGATCGCGCGGCCGGCGATCACCCATTCGACCGCCACGATGCGCCGGACGTTGTCGAGTAGCCGACGCAGCTTTCGCACCGCACCCCACGCCATCGACACGTGGTCCTCCTGCATCGCCGACGTGGGCAACGAGTCGACCGATGCGGGCGAGGCAAGGCGCTTGTTCTCCGACGCCATCGCTGCCGCGGTGTAGTGCCCGATCATCAAGCCGCTGTCGACGCCCACTTCTCCTGCGAGAAATGGCGGCAACCCATGGTTGCGGGTGCGGTCGAGCAATCGATCCATCCGGCGTTCGGCGATGGCCCCGACCTCGGCGAGGGCGATCGCAAGGAAATCGGCTGCGAACCCGAGCGGTGCACCATGAAAGTTCCCGTTCGACTCGACCCGACCGTCGGGCAGCACCATCGGATTGTCGATCGCGGCGGCGAGTTCGTTCTCGGCGACACGGCGGACGTGATCGAGAGTGTCGCGGGCGGCGCCATGGACCGATGGAGTGCACCGGATCGAATACGCGTCCTGCACCCGCGGATCATCGGCTGCGTGGCTCGCCACGATGGGCGAGTCGGCGAGCATGGTCCGGAGGTTCGCCGCACTCACCGCCTGACCGGGGTGAGGTCGGAGCTCCTGGAGATCCGCTGCGAACGGTGCATCGGTGGC
The DNA here is from genome assembly GCA_051011575.1 of Acidimicrobiales bacterium. Classification (GTDB taxonomy): domain Bacteria; phylum Actinomycetota; class Acidimicrobiia; order Acidimicrobiales; family SHLQ01; genus SHLQ01. The sequence goes on from JBPCTR010000158.1 coordinate 1,616, forward strand.
GAGCAGCCCCTCGACCGTCATCGCCGTCACCATGTCGGCCTGGGCGAGAAGCCTCTCGGCGTCGGCGATGGCCATGCACAACATTCCGAGGATGGCGTCGGTGCCGTTCGTAACCGCCAGTCCCTCCTTCTCGACGAGCTGGATCGGGATGAGTCCGGCGCCTCGCAACGCCTCGGCCGCGGGGCGGGTCGCCCCTTCGTGCACCACTTCTCCCTCGCCCATGAGCGCGAGCGCGCCGTGGGCGAGCGGAGCGAGGTCACCGCTTGCGCCGAGTGAGCCGTACTCCGGGACGATCGGCGTGATCCCTGCGTTCAGCAGGTCGATCATCGCCTGAGCCACGACCGGCCGGGCTCCGCTTCGACCCATTGCCAACGTTCGCGCTCGTAGGAGCATCATTGCTCGCACGACCTCGCCGGCCACCGGATCGCCCATGCCTGCCGCGTGCGAACGGACCAACGATGTCTGCAGGGCTCGTCGGCGCTCCGGCGGGATCGACACGTTGGCGAGCGCACCGAATCCGGTCGAGATGCCGTACTTCGGTTCGCCCTCGGCAAGGCGATCGACCACCGCCCGCGACTCGGCCATGCGAGCGAGTGCTGCGTCGGTGAGTTCGACCGGCTCGTCCTCCCTCGCCACGGCAACGACCTCGGCAATGGTGAGGCCGGGACCGTCGAGTGAAATCGTCATGATGCGTCCTGATCAAGTTGGTCTAGGTCGATGCCGAGGTCGAGGCAGAGCGCGTCGACGGTTAGGGCGAGGGCTGCCGACGCCACCCGCTGCGCCTTTCGGTCGAGCCGATGAGCGGGACCGACAACCGAGATCGCCGCACCCAATGACTCGAACGGTGGTAACGCAAGTGAGATCGCGGTGATGTCGGGCTCCACGGCGCCTGTTCGAGTGGCCGGGGCGCCGGGGCTCGTGAGGGCGTCGCCCACCGCCGTGCCATCGAGGGGAAGGTTCTGGCCCACCCACCCGACATGGCGAATGGAGCGTGGGCTTTCGGCCGTCGCGAGGTATGTGGCCACTCCCCGCCCGCCCACGGCGAGATAGGCCGACTCGCCCGTTTCGGCGGCGAGTGAGTCGAGATGCGGTTGAGCGGTGTCGATGAGTCGGTCGAGCGGTCCGCCGTCGTGTATCGCCGCCGCGAGCCGTCGAACGGTGGGACCCGCTGTGAACACGCCGGCATCGTCGCGATCGAGGTATCCGCGGGCTTCGAGCGCTCGCAGGTGTCGGAGCGCCGTCGTGGGCGTGAGTCCAGCGGCGCCGGCGGCGGTGGTGAGATTGCAGCTGCCCTCGGCGAGGACGATCTCGAGCAGGTCGAGGACCCGCCCGACGGACCGTGGAATGTCATCAGGTGACAATGCCTGCTGCACGTTGACAACCTACGCTCGACGCCCTCAGACTGCAACCATGAGCGCGCACGCACCCTTCGACATCGGCGAACCGGTCACCGGCATATCGGCTCCGCGAGGCACCGACCTCAGCTGCAAAGGCTGGCCTCAGGAAGCGGCTTACCGAATGCTGCAGAACAACCTCGACCCCGAGGTCGCCGAGAACCCCGACGGGCTTGTCGTGTATGGCGGCACCGGCCGAGCGGCACGATCGTGGCCCGCGTACAAGGCCATGCTCCACACCCTGACCACCCTCGATGCCGACGAGACCATGCTCGTGCAATCCGGAAAGCCGGTCGGTGTCCTCAAGACCCACGAATGGGCGCCCCGCGTTCTCATCGCCAACTCCAACCTGGTCCCGGACTGGGCCGACTGGAGCGAGTTCCGTCGCCTCGAGAACAAGGGTCTCACGATGTACGGACAGATGACCGCCGGCTCGTGGATCTACATCGGGACTCAGGGCATTCTCCAAGGCACCTTCGAGTGCTTCGCCGAGATCGCACGCAAACGCTTCGGCGGCAGCCTGGCCGGCACACTCACGATCACGGCCGGTGCAGGGGGTATGGGTGGCGCGCAGCCGCTCGCCGTCACGATGAACGATGGGGTCGTGCTGGTGATCGATGTCGACCAACACATGCTCGATCGTCGTGTCGCCCATCGTTACCTCGATGAGATCGCGCCCGACTACACCACCGCGGTCGCCCGCGTGACCGAGGCGAAGGCAAACCGACGTCCGCTCTCGGTGGGCCTTCTCGGGAACGCCGCCGACATCGTTCCTCGCCTTCTCGCCGATGGCGTCGACGCCGACATCGTCACCGATCAGACGAGCGCCCACGACCCGCTCACCTACGTGCCCAACGACATGACGCCTGACGCCGCAGCCGACCTGCGCGCACGCGATCCCGAGGAATTCACTCGTCGTTCTCGGGCCGCGATGGCAACCCACTGCCAAGCGATGGTCGGCTTCATGGATGCCGGCTCCGAGGTCTTCGATTACGGCAACAGCCTCCGCGCAGAGGCGAAGCTCGGCGGCTTCGATCGCGCCTTCGACTACCCCGGATTCCTTCCCGCCTACATTCGCCCGCTCTTCTGCGAGGGACTCGGGCCCTTCCGCTGGGTCGCACTCTCCGGCGACCCCGCCGACATCGCCGCCACCGATCGAGCCGTACTCGAAGAGTTCCCCGAGAACGAGTCGCTGGCTCGCTGGATTCGCCTCGCCGGTGAACGGGTCGCCTTCCAAGGGCTTCCCGCCCGGATCTGCTGGCTCGGCTACGGCGAGCGCCACCGCCTCGGGCTCCGTTTCAACGAGATGGTTCGCACGGGCGAACTCAAAGCACCGGTCGTGATCGGCCGCGACCACCTCGACTCGGGCTCGGTCGCCTCGCCGTACCGCGAGACCGAATCCATGCTCGACGGCTCCGACGCCATCGCCGACTGGCCCCTGCTCAACGGTCTGGTGAACACCTGCTCAGGGGCGACGTGGGTGAGCGTGCACCATGGCGGCGGTGTGGGGATCGGTCGATCGATCCACGCCGGCCAGGTGAGCGTTGCCGACGGCACCGACCTCGCCGCCGAGAAGCTCGAACGCGTACTCACCAACGATCCGGCCATGGGTGTGATCCGGCACGTCGATGCCGGCTACGACCGAGCCGTCGAGGTCGCCGAGGAGCGCGGGGTGGCCGTGCCCATGCGCGATGTCGACTCCGAGTCGGCGAAACACTGAACCCATGAGCGTACGAACCATCCTCCAGATCGGCGATCCTGCACTCCGCGTTCCGGCAGACCCGGTGCCGGCGGCCGATGTCTCGAGCCCCCGCGTCCAGAGAATCATCGACGACCTGATCGACACGATGCGTCACGCAAACGGCGCTGGTCTCGCCGCCACCCAGATTGGGGAACCGGTGCAGATCGCCGTGATGGAGGTCACGTCCAACCCTCGATATCCCTACAAGCCACCACTGCCACTCACAGTCGCCATCAACACGACGATCGAGGCGCTCGACGACGAACTCGTGGAGATCAACGAAGGTTGCCTCTCGGTGCCCCTGCGCGGGAACGTGATGCGGAACGTGAACATTCGGGTGCGATATCTCGACCAGGAGGGCATCGAACACGACGAGGTGAAGCGTGGACTGACCGCAGGGACGTGGCAGCACGAGATCGATCATCTCGACGGCGTGTTGTTCATCGACAAGGTCGCCGACCCCACAACACTCACAACCTGGGCCGAGTTCGAAGCCCATCACCGCGACGCGTTCATCGAACGGATCACCGCTTTCGTCGAGCGAGTGGGTTCGTGACCGACAGCTACTGGTGCGAACACGCCGTAGTCAACGGCGCTCTACGGCATGCCGTGTCAATCGCTGTGGTCGACGGGCGGTTCACCTCGATCACCTCCGGGACCGCACCAGCCCCCGGGGCCCGCCGCCTCGATGGTCTGACGATTCCCGGATTCGCCAACGCCCACAGCCATGCATTCCACCGTGCGCTTCGCTCCCGGACCCAGGCTGATCGGGGCTCCTTCTGGACCTGGCGCGAGGTGATGTACGAGGCGGCAGGCACGCTCGACCCCGGCCGCTATCACGGACTCGCCCGGGCGGTATTCGCCGAGATGGCATCCGCCGGCATCAGCTGCGTCGGCGAATTCCACTACCTGCACCACCAACCCGATGGCACGCCATACGACGATCCCAATGCCATGAGCGAGGCACTACTGGTGGCCGCGCGCGAGGCCGGCATCCGCATCACCCTGCTCGAAACGCTGTACCTGCACGGCGGGCTCGGCCCCAACGGTTATACGGCCCCGACCGGCGCCCAGATCCGCTACTCCGACCGAACCGCCGAAGCCTGGGTCAAACGGGTCGAGAACATTTCCACGACCGACTCGAGCCGGGTAGGGGCGGCCATTCACAGCGTGCGCGCCGTGAATCCCAGCGCGATGAAGATTGTGGCGGACTGGGCAGGAGGCAACGATGCGCCGATCCATGCCCACGTGAGCGAACAGGTTGCAGAGAACGAGCAGTGCCAGATACATCACGGCAGCTCGCCGGTGGAGTTGCTCGAACGGTCAGGCGTGCTCGGACCCAACTTCACGGCCGTCCACGCGACCCACCTCACGCCCAGCGACATCGACCTCCTCGCAGACACGGGCTCCGCAGTGTGCATGTGTCCCACGACCGAGCGAGACCTCGGAGATGGCATCGGCCCAAGCGTCGAACTCGCGGCAGCCGGGGTAGCGATCAACCTGGGAAGCGACTCCCACGCTGTGATCGACCACTCCGAGGAGATGCGGGCCGTCGAACTCGACGAGCGACTCTCCTCGCAGCAACGAGGGCTGCACGCCGCCGCCGATCTCCTGCACATGGCCACGACCGCCGGGCACACCGCGCTCGGCTGGGCCGACGCCGGAGCGATCGCGCCCGGCAATCGAGCCGATCTCACGACGATCGATCTCGGCTCGATCCGGACCGCGGGCGCATCCACCGACCTCGCGCTCGAGGCAGCCGTGTTTGCCGCGACCTCCTCCGACGTGGCAAGTGTGATCGTCGACGGTCGCGTCGTGGTCGACGACCACACCCATGTGAGTCTCGACGTGGACCGCGAACTCACCACCTCGATCGAGGAGCTCTTCTCGTGACCTCGCTCGTGATCGACAACATCGGCTCACTCGTGACCAACGACCCGGCATCGGGCCACGGCCCACTCGGAATCATCCACGACGCCTCGATCGTCATCACGAACGAGCGCGTCGAAGCGATTGGCCCGGCCGGCGCCGTTGCCGACGAGATGATCGACGCCGACGGTGCCTGTGTGCTGCCGGGCTTCGTCGACAGCCACACACACCTCGTGTTCGCGGGAGACCGCGCCGCGGAGTTCACCGCCCGCATGGCCGGCCAGCCCTACGACGGCGGCGGCATTCGCGTGACCACCGAGGCCACTCGAAGCACCTCGACGACCGAGCTCGACCGGCTCGTCCGACTTCGCCTCGCCGAGGCGCACCGTGCCGGCACTACCACGATCGAGATCAAGTCCGGCTACGGCCTGAACGTGCCCGACGAAAGAAGATCGCTCGAGGTCGCCGAGCGGTTCACGCCCGAGACAACATTCCTCGGCGCCCACCTGCTGCCTGCGGAGTACGAGGGCCGTGCCGACGACTACGTCGATCTCGTGTGCGGCGAGATGTTGACCGCAGCCGCCCCACACTCCCGATGGATCGACGCGTTCTGCGAGACCGGAGCCTTCGATGCCGACCAGTCGAGAGCCGTACTCGATGCCGGGCGCGCCGCCGGCCTCGGTCTTCGGCTCCACGGCAACCAGCTCGGGACCGGTCCCGGCGTCCAGCTCGCTGTCGAATGCGGTTGCGCGTCGGTCGACCACTGCACACACCTCAGCGATGCCGACATCGACGCCCTTGCGAACAGCGACACCGTGGCCACCTTTCTCCCGGCAGCGGACTTCTCGACCAGCCAGCCATACCCGGACGCGCGGCGGGTCATCGATGCCGGCGCAACCGTTGCCATCGCCTCGAACTGCAATCCCGGTTCCAGCTACACGACGTCGATCTCGTTCTGCATCGCGATCGCCGTACGAGACATGCACATGACGATCGATGAGGCGATCCGGGCCGCAACCGTCGGTGGAGCGGCGGCGCTCCGGAGAGACGACATCGGCCGGCTGGTCCCGGGCAACGCCGGGCATGCCACGATCCTGGACGCACCCAGCCACCACCACCTCGCCTATCGCCCGGGCGTACCCCTCGTGCGTCAGACGATCGGCCCGCTCGGATCATTTGCATGAACCCTCATCTCGACCACGATCGTCACCCGATCAGCGATCCCGCATACGTCGACGCCTGCCGTGCTCACCTCGACGCCGAAGGAGCGCTCGTCCTCGAGGGCTTCTTCACTCCCCAGGCGATCGCGCGTGCGGTCGCCGAGTCCGAACACCGGGAGCACGAGGCCTTCTTCGCCGCCTCGACCCACAACGTGTACCTCACGCCGCGCGACCCGGAGCTTCCCGACGGCCACACATTCAACCGACAGGTGGTGAGCAGCAAGGGCCTCATTGCCGACGATCAGATCGACCCCGATAGTCCGCTTCGTGGCGTATACGACGATCCCACGTTCCGAGCCTTCCTCTGCGGAGTACTGGGTATCGACGAGATCCACCCGTACGCCGACCCGCTGTCGTCGATCAACGTGCACTTCGCAGCCGACGGTCAGGAACTCGGGTGGCACTTCGACAACTCGTCATTCGCCGTCACGATGTTGCTCCGTAGCCCCGACGCTGGCGGAGCGTTCGAATACGTCCCCAGCGTTCGAGACGCCGACGCCGGCGACATGGCCTTCGATCTGGTTGCCGGTGTCCTCGACGGCAACGAGCCGGTCCAGACACTTGCATTCGACCCGGGAGCTCTCGTGCTGTTCCGAGGTCGCAATGCCATGCACCGGGTGACCCCGACACAGGGCAACACGACTCGGCTCCTCGTCGTGTTCGCATTCAACGACACTCCCGGCGTCGGGCTCTCGGAATCGGCGCTCACGACGTTCTACGGCCGCACCGCCTGACGCATCAGCACTCCGCGGTAGTGACCTAGGGCCCTGTCGGAGGCCTCACCCGGACGATCACGATTTCGGTGAGACCGATCTTCGGCCGCGTCGGTCGAACCATCGGTCCGGGAGGAATCATGTCCGACGCCATCGAGATCGAGGATGAACGAACCGGTCTTCTCGTCATGACCGAAGCCGAATCGATCGAGCTGCTCGAGACGACCGCGGTCGGCCGCGTCGTCTTCATCGACGGCGCCTACCCGATCGCTCTACCCGTCAACTACAAGTGGGTCGATCGCTCGGTCGTGTTTCGAGCCCTCGAGGGGAAGAAGCTCCACGCGGCCATCTTCGAGGAGCCGGTGAGCTTCGAGGTCGACGAGTGGGACCCGCAGACACAAACAGGTGCGAGCGTGCTCGTGCGCGGGCGCGCCGCCGAAGTCACCGACTGGGCAGAGAAGGAAGAGCTCGAGGACCTGGGCGTGATCCCCTGGACCGGGCATCCGTGGCGACAGTCCTGGATCCGCATCGTGCCGAAGCAGATGTCGGGCCGACGGATCGCATGACCCACGCCATCACCCCGCACGAGGCAACGGAGGCGGAGCAACTCACCGTCGACGGGAACGACGCAGCGGCGCGAATTGCGTACGCGGTATCGGACGTGATCGCGATCTACCCGATCACACCCGCGTCACCCATGGGCGAGAGTGCCGACTCGTGGGCCAATGCGGGTCGCACCAACCGAGCCGGAGCGGTTCCGCGCGTCATCGAGATGCAGAGCGAGGGCGGCGCGGCCGGTGCCGTGCACGGGTCTCTGCTCGCCGGGGCACAGACGACCACATTCACCGCTTCGCAGGGCCTCCTGTTGATGATCCCGAACCTGTACAAGATCGCCGGCGAACTCACACCCGCGGTGATACACGTGGCGGCACGCTCGGTCGCAACCCACGCACTCAGCATTTTCGGCGATCACAGCGACGTGATGGCCGCTCGTCAGACCGGGATGGCGATGCTCGCATCCGCCTCGGTTCAGGAGGCACACGACCTCGCCCTCATCGCGCACTCGTCCACACTCTCCACGCGCGTCCCGTTCATCCACTTCTTCGACGGCTTCCGAACCAGCCACGAGATCGCCAAGATCGATGCGATACCCGACGAAACGATCGACGCGCTGATCGATCATGGCCTCGTGCTCGAGGCGCGATCACGGGCGCTCGACCCGAACAACCCGGCACTACGCGGCTCGGCGCAGAACCCCGACGTCTTCTTCCAGGCACGCGAAGCCGCCAACCCCTTTCACGACGCGGTGCCGGCTCGTGTGCAGGACGCCATGGATCGGTTCGCAGAAGAAACCGGCCGAGAGTACCGGCTCTTCGACTACGCCGGCAGTGCCGACGCCGACCGCGTCGTGGTTCTGATGGGATCGGGGGTGGGCGCCGCGCGCGACTGGCTCCGGACGGCCACGGCAAGGGGCGAGAAGGTCGGCGTGCTCACCGTCCGGTTGTACCGACCGTTCGCGACCGACGCCTTCATCGCCGCCCTACCCGCCACCGTGCGCTCGATCGCCGTACTCGACCGCACGAAGGAACCGGGTTCGGTTGGCGAACCGCTCTACACCGATGTGGTCACCGCCCTCGCCGAGCAGTGGGCGGGTGAACCACCCCGCGTGATCGGCGGCCGGTACGGACTCTCCTCGAAGGAGTTCACGCCGCCGATGGTGCAGGCCGTCTTCGACGAGCTCGGACGCACCGAACCGATGCGACACTTCACGGTGGGGATCACCGACGACGTGACCGGGTTGAGCCTCACCGTCGACACCGACTGGACCGAGCCCGACACGACCCTCCGCGCCCTCTTCTACGGGCTCGGCAGCGACGGAACCGTCGGAGCGAACAAGAACACGGTGAAGATCGTGGGGACCCGCACGACCAACCACGCGCAGGGGTACTTCGTGTACGACTCGAAGAAGTCGGGATCGATGACCGCGTCGCACCTGCGGTTCTCGCCTGACCCCATCGATTCGACCTATCTGATCACCGACGCGGACCTCGTGGCATGCCATCGCATGTCGCTCCTCGATCGTCGCGATGTGGTGGCCCGGGCGACGTCGGGCGCCACCCTTCTACTCAACTCACCCCACCCTCCCGACCAGGTCTGGCGCCATCTCTCCTCGAAAAACCAGGCGGCGATCCGAGCCAAGGACCTCCAGGTCTGGACGGTCGACGCCAACGCGATCGCAGCGGAGGTAGGGCTCCCCGGCCGCACCAACACCGTCCTTCAAGCGTGCTTCTTTGCCCTGACCGACCTGATGAATACGAGCGATGCCGTCGATGCAATCAAGGACTCGATTCAGTCGACGTACGGCGCCCGCGGGTCGGTGATCGTCGACCGGAACATCGCAGCCGTCGACAAGGCGTTGGGAGCCCTCAGTCGAGTGGAAATCCCGACCAGCGGAGCACTCGATGTGCAGCCGCTGCCCACCGTCGCCGACGTTGCGCCCGACTTCGTGAAGCGAGTCACGGCCACTCTTCTCGATGGCCATGGCGACAAACTTCCCGTGAGTGCGATGCCGCCCGACGGGGCCTTTCCCACCGGAACCTCGAAATGGGAGAAACGAGCCATCGCCGCCGAGATCCCCATCTGGGACCCGGAGATCTGCATCGACTGTGGACGATGTGCACTGGTGTGCCCACATGCCGCGATCCGGATGAAGGTGGCCGACGACAGCGCACTTTTCGACCGGCCCATCGACTTCCGATCGAAGATCTGGAAGGGCGCGGAGGGCGACTCCATGATCATCCAGGTAGCCCCCGACGACTGCACCGGGTGCGGCGTCTGTGTCGAAATCTGCCCGGCACACAGCAAGGCCGAAGTGAAACACAAAGCCATCAACATGGAGCCGATCGCAGCCCACGTCGACGCCGAGCGCACGAACTTCGACTTCTTCCTCGATCTGCCCGAGGCCGATCGAAAGACACTCAAGCTGAGTTCCGTGAAGGGCAGCCAGCTCGCCCAACCGCTCTTCGAGTTCTCGGGTGCATGTGCCGGCTGCGGCGAGACGCCCTACCTCAAGCTGCTCAGCCAACTCTTCGGCGACCGGATGGTTATCGCGAACGCCACCGGTTGTTCGTCGATCTACGGCGGGAACCTGCCGACCACTCCCTGGACTCGAGACGATGCCGGCCGGGGCCCGGCCTGGGCCAACTCCCTCTTCGAAGACAATGCGGAGTTCGGGCTCGGCATGCGTCTGGCGGCTGACAGCTTGGAGAGTCGGGCCCGCACGCTCGTCGCGCATCTCGCGGACTCGATCGGACCCCTGGCGGAACAGCTCCTGGAAGCCGAGCAGGAAGGCGAAGCCGACATCTCTGTCCAGCGAGAACGTGTCGCCGAATTGAAGGCCACCTTGGCCGAGCTCGACGGTCCGGCCGCTCGCGAACTGCACGATCTTGCGGATCGGCTGGTGCACACCGGCGTCTGGATCGTCGGCGGTGACGGTTGGGCCTACGACATCGGATTCGGAGGCCTCGACCACGTTCTGGCATCGGGCCTCGACGTGAACATTGTCGTGCTCGACACCGAGGTGTACTCGAACACCGGGGGTCAGACCTCGAAGGCCACGCCGCGGGCGGCAATCGCCAAGTTCGCTGCTGGCGGCAAGCGATCGGCGAAGAAGGACCTCGGCATGCTCGCCATGGCATATGGCGACGTCTACGTCGCACAGATTGCGATGGGGGCGAACATGACCCAAACCGTCAAGGCCTTCCACGAAGCCGCCGCCCACAAGGGGCCGTCACTCATCATCGCCTACAGCCCCTGCATCGCTCACGGAATCGACATGACGAAGATGATGCAACATCAAAAGGACGCGGCCGAGACCGGCTACTGGCCGCTGTACCGATTCGACCCGAGTCGTGAAGCCGACAACGACCACGCCCTGCATCTGGATTCCCGGCCGCCCACGCGACCCTTCCGGGAGTTCGCGAAGTCCGAGGGCCGCTTCGCCATGCTCTCCCGCACGAACCCGGACGAAGCCGAAGCGTTGTTCGACGCGGCCCAGGCCGACATCGACAATCGGTGGCATCTCTACGAGCAGATGGTCGACGTCGAACGCACGGCCCGATACGGCGACATCACGGAGGAGTCATGACGCACGCCGATCTCACTACGAGCTACCTGGGACTCACCCTTGTGAGTCCCGTGGTCGCTTCAGCTTCTCCCTCGAACAACGACGTTGATCACCTGACTGAACTGCAGACCGCCGGCGTGGGGGCCGTCGTGCTTCCCTCGCTCTTCGAGGAGCAGATCGAACATGAGGCCCACCTCATGGACCAGGACATGGGTATGGGCGCAGCACTCTTCCCCGAGGCGACGGCCGGGCACCTCCCCGACCTCGACGCCTACAACACCGGACCCGACCGCTACCTGCGGCTCATCGAGGCCGCTGCCGATCGACTCGATATACCGGTCATCGCAAGCCTCAACGGTGTCAGTTCGGGCGGATGGATCTCCTACGCGCGGATGATGCAGGACGCCGGCGCACATGCGCTCGAGCTGAACATCTATCTGGTGGCCGCCGACCCCGACGTGAGCGGCGCGGAGATCGAGGCCCAACACCTCGGACTCGTCGAGGACGTTCGAGCGAACGTCTCGATTCCCCTGGCCGTGAAGCTCGGGCCATATTTCAGTTCGCCCGCCAACATCGCACGGCGCATCGTCGACGCCGGTGCCGACGGCCTCGTGTTGTTCAACCGCTTCTACCAACCCGACATCGATCTGGACACCATGCGCGTGACCCCCAACCTCTTCCTCAGCACGAACGCCGAGATGCGGCTCGTGTTGCGTTGGATGGCCATCCTTCGAGGCCGGGTCAACGCATCGCTGGCGGCCACCACCGGTGTCCACGAAGCGGACGACGTCGTGAAGCTGGTGCTGGCAGGCGCGGACGTGGCCATGATGACCTCGGCTCTCCTGCGGAAGGGCCCGCAGCACGCCGGCGTGGTGATCGATGGTGTACGCCAATGGTTCTCCGATCGGGGTTACGCCTCTCTCGACGAGGGCCGAGGCTCGCTCAGCCAACAATCCTCACCCGATCCGTCCGCATTCGAGCGGGCGAACTACGCCGAAGCCATCACCTCCTTTCCTCGCATCGACGCGACCATTTGATGATCAGTCGCCCGTTTTTCCCGTCAGATGTCGGTAGGACCAGAAATGTACGTACAATTAACCCATGAGTGCGTTCCAGGCGGCAACGTTCTTCGGAATCATGCTTCTCGGCGGAGTCGTCGGGTTCGCGATCGCGCTGACTCGGCCAGAATCCCGCGAAGCGATGGCGCACAATGCCCTGCCCATCGCCTCCACGGTGGCGGTCGGCGCAACACTCGGCAGCCTCTACTTCTCCGAGGTCGCCGACTTCGTCCCGTGCGAGCTCTGCTGGTTCCAACGAATCGCCATGTACCCGCTGGCGGTACTCCTGCCCCTCGCGACACTCCGGCGAGACCAACACGTCCTGCCATACGCGCTCGCACTCGCTGCGGTCGGCGCGACCATCTCCGCGTACCACATCCAACTCCAAGCGTTCCCCGACCAGAGCTCGTTCTGCGACCTGACCAACCCGTGCAGCGGTCGTTGGGTGGAGGCCTTCGGCTTCCTCACGATCCCGGCGATGGCCGCGCTGTCGTTCGTGCTCATCATCGGCGCCACCGCACTTGCACTTCGCGATAACCCCCCAATCCACTCACCCGAGGAGATCTCGTGAGCAACACCCAGAAGCTCAAGCAACGCAGACGGTACGACGCGGCTCCGGCCCAGCCAACTCGACCGTTCTGGCAATCCCCGATCGTTTGGATCTTCGGCCTCGTCGCGGTCGCACTCATCGCCACGATCGCCCTCACCGCCGGCGACGGATCGACCGAGGGTGTGGCCGAAACCGCCTTCGCCGAAGTGATCGGCACACCGCTGCCGCAGCTGACATCGCCCGACGGCGCGATCGGCCAGATCGTGCCGACGATCGTGGGCCAGACCTTCGACGGCGAAGACGTTCGAATCGACCCCGGAGGCAACGCCCGGCTCTACGGCTTCTTTGCCCACTGGTGCCCGCACTGCCAGGCCGAGCTGCCGCGCACCACGGAGTGGCTGGAATCGAACGATCTGCCCGACGGCGTGGAGGTCGTGGCCGTGTCGACCGGTGTGGAACGAACGGCGGCAAACTACCCGCCGTCGGAGTGGTTCGCCCGCGAAGAATGGCCCGCCACAGTCGTGGTCGATGATGCCTCGTCGCCGCTCGCCGCGGGCTTCGGCCTGACGGGATTCCCGTACTGGGTCGCCACCGACGACACCGGCGCTGTCGTTCTGCGAGTATCGGGAGAGATGACGACCTCCCAATTCGAATCCGTGATCGATTTCATCACCCCGGAGCGCTGACGCCACCCGTGCTCAACACCATCGCGGCCAGCAACGCGCTGTTGCCCGCGAGAAACCAGATGGCGATCTCGCTCGGCTGGCACATCATCCTGGCCTGCTTCGGCATGGCCTTCCCCGCGATGATCTTCGTGCTGCACCGAAAGGGTTTGGCGGGCAACGACGTGGCGATGGAACTGGCCAAACGATGGTCGAAGGTGACCGCGGTGTTGTTCGCCATCGGCGCGGTCTCGGGCACCGTGCTCTCCTTCGAGATGGGGCTGTTGTGGCCAGGCCTCATGGAGACCTACGGCGACGTGGTCGGTCTCGCCTTCGCGCTCGAGGGGGTGTCGTTCTTCATCGAGGCGATCTTCCTCGGCATCTATGTGTACGGGTGGGGACGCCTCCCGGGACGGATGCACTCGATGATGCTCGTACCGATCATGGCCGCCGGCGTCGCCGGCTCGTTCCTCGTCGTGTCCGTCAATGGCTGGATGAACGCACCGACGGGATTCGAGCTGATCGACGGGAAGGTCGAGAACGTCGATCCGGTCGAGGCGATCTTCAACTCGTCGGCGGGACTCCAGTTCCTGCACATGTACCTTGCTGCGGTGATGGTCGTCGGCTTCTCGACCGCAGGCGTCTACGCCCTCGGATGGCTCCGAGGTCGAACCGACACATTGCATCGCCTGGGGATCGTTGTCCCGCTCACCTTCGCTGCCATCGCCACACCCATCCAACCGGTCGTCGGTCACTTCGCCGGCCAGCGGCTCGCCGACGAGCAACCGATCAAGCTCGCCGCCATGGAAGGTCTGGCCACCTCCACCGAGTCCGCGCGGCTCGAGTTGGGTGGCCTCTGGAACGGAAGCGAACTCGTCGGCGCCGTGGAGATTCCGATCGACGGCCTGCTTTCCTTCATCGCCCAGAACGACTTCGACGCCACGGTCGTCGGGCTCGACGCGGTGTCCCCCGCCGACCAACCACCGGTCTCGATCGTGCACGTCTCGTTTCAGGTGATGGTCGGCATCGGAACCGCGCTGGTCGGTCTCGTGCTGTGGGCGGCGATCCGCTGGCGTTGGACCGACGACGTGTTCGGCTCGCGCCGCTTGCTCGGTGCGCTGGTCGCCGCCGGACCAGCGGCCATCGTGGCCATGGAAACCGGATGGATTACGACCGAGGTCGGACGTCAACCCTGGATCGTGCACGGCCTGATGCGTACAGAGGACGCGGTCACCGACTCGGGCTACATCTGGCTCACGCTCACCGTTCTCGTCGTCGTATACGCAGCTCTCACCATCGGCGCTCATGCCGTGATCCGGTCGATGTCGCGCCGCTGGCGGGCGGGCGCCATCGACCTGCCGAGCCCCTACGGCCCGACCGAGCTCGCCAACACCATCGAGGTCGACGCGTGAGCTGGGCTGACGCGGTCGCCGCCGTCCTCTTCGCGGCAGTGATCCTGTATTCGGTCTTCGGAGGCGCCGACTTCGGCTCGGGCGTGTGGGATCTCACCGCCGGCGGCACGCGGAGGGGGGCGCCGCTCCGGCGCCTCGTCGACCACGCCATCGGCCCGGTCTGGGAAGCGAACCACGTTTGGCTCGTGTTCGTCCTCGTCTTCCTGTGGACCGGTTTTCCGGGCCCGTTCGCGGCGGTCATGCGCGCGGCCTCGATTCCGTTTTGGCTGGCCGGTCTCGGCATCGTGTTTCGTGGTGCCGGTTTCGCCTTTCGGAAGTACGCACCCACGCTTCGATTCGCGCGAGCCGCGGGTATCACCTTCGCCGCCGCATCGCTGCTCACGCCGTTCTTCCTCGGCACCATCGCCGGGGCGATCGCATCGGGTCGAGTGCCGCTCGACGGCTCCGCCGGGCTCTGGTCGCCCTGGCTCAACCCCACGTCGATCGTGGGCGGGCTGCTTGCGGTCGTGACCACAACATTTCTCGCTGGAGTGTTCCTCACCGCAGAAGCCGATCGATTGGGCGACCGCGCCCTTACCGAAGAGCTGCGGGCAAAAACGCTCGTTGGCGCCGCGGCGGGCGGAGCCGTGGTTCTCGCAGGTATCCCGGTCCTCGCCACTGATGCGCCCACACTGACCGACGGACTCCTGGGCCGGGCGCTCCCGCTCGTACTGATCAGCGCATTCGCCGGGGCGGCGACGATCGCCCTGCTCGTCCGATGGCGCACGCGAGAGGCCCGACTCTCCGCGACCGTTGCGGTTGCCGCAGTGGTCGCCGGGTGGGGGGTCGGACAATACCCATGGCTTCTCGTCGACACGGTGGAGATCGACGACGGCGCCGGATCGACGGCGGCGCTCATCGGCCTGATCGTTGCGACAGGAGTCGCCGCCCTGTTGGTCGTACCCCCACTCGCGTATCTGCTTCGCCTCTCCGACACAAACACGCTCGGCAGCGCCGAGCCCCCGACGTCGAAGATCTGAGTTATCCCCTCCGTCCATGACGCTGGACGAAGGATCATGAATCCTGGCCGTTGAGCTATTCTCCGTCCTGTGCCGAGATGTCACAGTGGACTCATGATCCAATCAACCACCGCCACAACCCATCCGCCGTCTTCCGACTTCGACGCCGAGTCCCATCGGCGTCGACTGTCGAAGATCATCCGCAAGAAGTCGTTCTGCACTCTCGCGACCACGTCTCCCGCCGGTCGAGCTCATTCGGCCGGCGTGGTCTACGACGTCGCCGACGGGAACCTCTGGGTTCATGCCGAGCGCACGAGCCGCAAGGTGCGAAGCATCTCCGAGAACCCGAATGTTGGTGTGTGCATCCCTTTCCGGCGTCTGCCGGCCGGACCGCCGTACACGATCCATTTCCAAGCCCGGGCCACGGTCGTCGAGATGGATGACCTCGAAGTTCGGGAACTCCTCGCCACCGGTGCGCTCGCGAAGATCTCGGGACACGGAGCACTGGAAATGCCCGAGGGTTGCTTCGTCAAGGTCCAGCCGAACCACACCGTGCACAGCTTCGGTCCTGGCGCGCGACCGCTCGACCTCATCCGAGATCCGCTCAACGCTGGCGCCCGCACAGTTCGATTCGACGGGGCAGTGGCCTGATGACCGTTCGAGCGATCACTCTCTTCCTCGGACTCATGACGTCGGGATTGATGGCCGGCCTGTTCTTCGGATGGCTCGTATCGGTGATCCCAGGCCTGGCCAAGGTTTCGGACAGCTCGTACGTATCGACGATGCAGAACATCAACCGGGAAATCATCAACCCAGTGTTCGTCGCAACGTTCATGCTCACCCCGGTCGTCCTCGGCGTCGCGGCAATCGTTCACTTCCAGGCCGGGCACAACCGACGTGCCTGGTGGCTCGCCGCCGCCGCGGCAACCTACGTGGTGGGGGTCCTCGGCGTGACCGTCGGCGGCAACATCGCACTCAACAACCAACTCGACGCGTTCGATACGCGTGCGGCCACAGACGTGGCACTGGGCGAACGTCGATCCAGCTACGAGGGGCCCTGGAACCGCTGGCACTCCCTTCGTACGCTCGCATCGATCGGTTCGCTGGCGTTGGCAAGCATCGCTGCCATCGTCGAGGCCGGTGAGTGATGAGCGAGGCGCCGCTCCTCGACGAAAGCCATACGATCCCGGTTGTCGCCGATCCCCTCGCCGAGGCCCTTCATTTCCTGCGAATGGACGGCATGTTCTACTGCCTGTCCGAGATGACGAGTCCCTGGGGACTCGACCTCCCGACGATGCCCGACTCACTGTGGTTCCACGTCGTCACGGCCGGAGCATGCACGCTGATCGATGCGGCAGGCGACGAACACCACATCCAAACCGGCGACGTCGTCGTCCTCCCCCATGGCGGCGGGCACCGCGCCCTCGACGTCCCGGGCACAGACACACCCTTGGTCTTCGACCTGCCGCACGACTACGTGAGTCGCCAATACGCCGTGTTGCGTCATGGTGGCGGTGGAGCTCCAACAACGATCATCTGCGGCGTGCTGCAACTCGGCCATCCGGCAGCCCGGACGCTGATCTCCCTGCTCCCGGAACTCATCCGGATCGACGGCCGCACCGCAGCAGCCGAGTGGCCGTGGCTCTCCACCCTGTTGGGGCTGATGGCTTCGGAGACGCGTGCAGCGAAGCCGGGCGGCGAAGCTGTCGTCACCCGACTGTGCGACATTCTTGTGATCCAGGCGATCCGACACTGGATCGAGACCGCGCCTGAGGCGCGGGAGGGGTGGCTCGGCGCCCTCCGCGATCCTGCGATCGGTCGGGCGATCGGTCTCATACACCGCTTCCCGGAACGTGAGTGGAGCGTCGCCACCCTGGCGGCCGAGGTTGCCATGTCGCGCTCGGCGTTCTCCGCGCGATTCACCGAGCTCGTAGGCACCTCGGCAATGCAGTACGCGACCGAGTGGCGGATGAACGTGGCGGTCGATCTGCTCCGCGACGATGGCCTGCCCATCGCCGTGGTTGCCGAGCGGCTTGGGTACGGCTCCGAAGCAGCTTTCAGCAGGGCTTTCAAACGCGTGACCGGCAAGCCACCCAGCACCCTCCGCTGAAGAGGGCAGCACATCTCGAACTCGCGCAGTCCAACGGGTCGAACGCCTCTGTATGCCCCGAACACAGAGGCGGACGATGAAGACAGGGAACGATGTTGAAGGCCGTCATGACACACGCTGCCAAGCGCCTCCAAGGTTCGAGCCACCTGCTCTCAGGCACGGCGCAGCTCAACCGCGTCGGTCGCATCGGCTTCCCGGTTCACCAACTGACGTGTGACGGCGAGGTGATCGCGTCCCTCGGTCGAGCTGGCTGGATTCGCATCTTCCTCGGCCGAGGACAGCGGGTCGAGCTCGCCGACGGGTCACGATGGCGGATCAAGTCGATCGGTCTCCACGGCAAGATCAGCCCGGCCATCTTCGACGACCAAGGACGAAAGATCGCCTTGTCGTCGCTCGGCACAAACGCCTACGGAGTGAACGGTCGAGACTTCGGATTTGAGCTGTACCAGCTCGACAAACGCGGCGTGAGCCGGGCCAACCGTTGGATCCTGCGCCGCCACGATGTGGGGGTCGCCGATCTCACTCGCCACCCGAGATCGATTCGCTCGCACGAACCCATTCACGTAGGGGCGACGCTGTTGGCGTTCACGCTCGTGCGCTTCGGGATCTTGGGGGAATTCACACCCCGGCTAAAGCTGCAATGGAGTCGCTGACACACCTCCACCGGCGGATCAGTCGACGATGATCGCCAACAGGTCGCGCATCGAAACCACACCGGCGGGCGCGCCGGAATCATCCGCGACGAGAATGTGGCGCACGTAGCTCTGCATCATCTCGGTCGCGACATCGGCGACGGTCGCACCAGCCGATGCCCAATGCACCGATCCGTCACTGCCGATGGTCGACACCGGCCCGTCGAGGTCGACACCGTCGGCGACCGCTCCAACGACGTCACGTTCCGAGATGACCCCAACAACACCGGACTCGTTTTGCAGCACGAGCAAACCAATTTGATGCTCGTCGAGCTTCGCGGCTGCGTCACGAATGGATGCATCGGGTGAAACGCCGATGATCACGTCATTCGCGAGCGCCGAGATTGCGAGGTCGGCGCCCGTGGGCGGATGATCGACATCGTCGGTGGTGGAGTACTCGTGCACTGTCATCGTGCTCCTCTCGGGAAGGGATCTACCACGACTCTGCTCGCCCCTCCCCACGGCAAACAGGGTCCGAGGTCCCGGCACGATGGATGACCTTCTCCTCTACGTCTCGGCGCGCGCTCCGACGAGGATGGAAAGATGCGAGTCATGAATTCCAACGCACAGCCGGCACTCGACGATGGAGCGCCGTCCGACACGGAGGATCCGGGGGCAAAGATCGAAGATCTTCGCCGCAAGCTGGAAGAGGAGCAGCAGCGCAGCGCGAAACTCAAACTGAAGGACGAACGGGAGCGCGAGCTGCGCCCCTACCAGGTCGAACTGCTCAAGCTCCAGGATCACCTCGAACTGCACGACAAGAAGATGATCGTCGTGTTCGAAGGGCGCGACGCCGCCGGCAAGGGCGGCACGATTCGACGCGTAACTCGATACATGAACGAAAAGCGGTACCGCGTGGTCGCGCTCGGCAAACCCACCGAGGAGCAGCGGAGCCAGTGGTACCTCCAACGCTACGTGGCTGAGTTCCCGCGGGGCGGCGAGATGGTGCTGTTCGACCGCAGTTGGTACAACCGAGCCATGGTCGAGCCCGTGTTCGGGTTCTGCACCGAGACCGAGTACCGCGACTTCCTTCGGGGCGTCGTCGGGTTCGAGAAGGACCTCGTGCGGCAGGGAACCATCCTGGTGAAGCTGTACTTCTCGGTGTCGAAGAAGGAGCAGCAGCGCCGATTCGATCGCCGTCGCGACGATCCGCTCCGCCAGTGGAAGCTCAGCGAGATCGACCTCCAGGCCCAGGACTACTGGGACGACTTCACCGAGCGGAAGTACGAGATGCTCCGGCGGACCCATACCCCGGCGACCCCGTGGACGATCATCCGGTCCGAGGTCAAACAGCGCGCCCGGCTCAATGCCATCCGTGCCATCCTCGACGCCGTCGACTACGAGGATCGCAACTTCGATCTCGACTTCGTACCCGACCCCGACATCGTGATCTCGGGCGCCCACGAGGTCGAGCTCATGGAGGCCGACCGGTACCGTAAGGGCAGATTCCGCCAATGACGCCAACCGCGACACCCTCTCCGCTACGGCCCCAGCGCAGGCGGTAGCGGTCAAGACCACGCGCTGAATCGTCGATGAAGAAGTGATGCCATCTCTGGCCAGACATCTCCCCGCACTCGCCGCACTGGCCATGCTGACCGTCACGC
>JBPCTR010000159.1:0-13512 GCA_051011575.1 Acidimicrobiales bacterium
GTCGGCGCCAGGTTCGTGATCGTCACGGTGACCTCGACCCGCGGTGGGCCACCCGTCTGCGCACCAGCCGGAGTTATGCCCAGCCCGGCAACTGCCAGAACACTCACGAGGAGTGCTCCCAGTGCCCGTCGAAAACTCATCGATGTCATCTTCGCCGCTCCTTGTTGTTGGTCGATCACAGTGACCGACCGCGCGCACAGTAATTAAAAAGGCAAGGGTCGTCGGCCGGACGGCGGGATGGTTCATGGCTTGTTCTCATCTCGGGGTGCCCGAGCGGGTTAAGGCTCGCGTTGAATCGCACCACCAAAAAGATTCGTTGCCGGGCCTCACGGAGCGTGTCAGGATTCGTCCCGGAGCCAACCGTCGGCAGCGGGACGGCGGTTCACGATTGCGGAGGTGGATCATGGGTGGTCGGACGCGAGCGGCATTGGTCGCATGCCTGATGGTGGCAACGGTGCTGGTCGTCGGCGCCCCCTCAGTGGGAGCGCAGGGGCCCACCTGCAACGGTCTCGCCGCGACCGTGGTTGGCACCGAGGGCAATGACGTGCTGCTCGGCACCGAGGGGCCCGACGTGATGGTGGGTCTCGGTGGCAACGACATCCTGCGCGGTTTCGGTGGGAACGACACGATGTGTGGCGACAACGGTCGCGACCGGTTGTTCGGCGGTATGGGCAACGACGACCTGTTCGGCGGGCGCAAGAACGACATCCTGAAAGGCGACCAGGGTCGAGACGAGCTGTTCGGCAACCAGGGCAACGACCGACTGTTCGGCGGAGGCAGCGTCGACATGCTCGAGGGTGGCTCGGGTACGCGCGACCGGCTCTTCGGCAAGGGTGGCAGCGATACCTGCTCAGACCCGCAGGGCACGACGTTCGTGAACACCTGCGAGATTCTCGACATCCGCCTGCCCGCCACGCTCAATCAGGTCCACCAGTTCTACAGCCAGACCGTGAACGGTGTGATGACGAACACCGCCCCGGCCAATGCGCTGATCCAACCGGGAACCGTGTCGTCGTTCTGGTATCGAGTCGGCGGCGTGTATGCGATCTTCCTGAGCGGTCTGAACCCGCAGCTGTCGCTGTGTCCGGGCAATTCGATCCAAACGACAGCGACCACCTTCGAGAACGTGACCAACTCACCGATGAACAACGGCCTGTGCGGCGACACCTGGCCGACCGCCACGATGCAGGACACCGGTGTGTACACGTGTCAGGGCTTCACCTCGTACCTGACCGAGATCCCTGTCACGAAGACGGGCAATCTGTGGTCGTCCCTCAATTGGGTGATCGGGACCGACACGTCGGCGTCCGGCGACACCGCGACGCTGGTGGCGGTCGTCGCGGTCGACCTGGCCACGACCGCCGAGATCGATCGTTCGATCATGTCGTGCTGAAGATCGGAAGGCCGTCAGGGTGCACGTAACCCAGCACGCACGCTACTTTTGGTGAGCATAGGCACCGCACTCGGGTTCGCTGCAGTTCTACTTCTCGTCCTGGCAAACGCGTTCTTTGTCGCGTCCGAGTTCGGTCTGATCGCCGTCGACCGAGCGCGCCTCGCCAACGAATCCGAAAAGGGCTCCGGCGCGGCTCGACGCGTGGAACGGCTCAACGAGAATTTGTCGTACCACCTGTCCGGCTCCCAACTCGGCATCACGACGTCGTCGCTCGTTCTCGGCTTCATCGCCAAACCGACGATCGCTGCCCAGCTCGAACCACTGCTCGACGGCGTCGTGAGCGAGGCCGCGGTCGGCCGGGTCTCCGTCGTGCTCGCGGTCGCCCTGGCGACCGGCTTCCAGATGGTCGTCGGTGAGCTCGTTCCCAAAACCATTGCCATCGATCGCCCGTACGAGATGTCGACCCGGCTCGGACGCGCGATCGGCGTGTGGGGGTTCATCGCGAAACCGATCATCACGACGTTCGACGCCGCCGCGAACTGGCAAGTGCGCCTGCTCGGCATGGAGCCGGTCGAGGAACTCGAACAGATCCGATCGATCGACGAGATCGAACGGCTCATCGTGGCCTCGGCCGTCGAAGGGACCCTCGACGAAGACGACGTGACCCTCTTCCGAAGGTCGGTCCGGCTCGCAGAGAAGACCGCAGCGGAAGCACTCGTGCCCCGAACCGAGGTGATCGCACTCGATGTCGATGATCACGGTGCCGACCTCCTCCATCTCGCGGCCACCACGGGCCACTCTCGTTTCCCGATCTTTGGTGACGATGCCGACGACGTTCGGGGCGTCGTGCACGTGAAGTCGATCTACGAGATCGAACGAACGGAACGCCCCGCGATCTCCGTGCTCGAACTCGCCACGAGCCCGGTCTTCGTACCGGAATCGGTCGATCTCGATGACCTGCTCCTGTTCATCCGGACCGTCCGCAATCACCTCATGGTCGTGGTCGATGAACACGGCGGAACAGCTGGAATCATCACGCTCGAGGACATCCTCGAGGAGCTCGTCGGCGAGATCGACGACGAGTACGACATCGAGTCTCCGATTCTCACCCGCGTCGAAGAGCGAGGGTCGTTCGTCGTCTCCGGTTCCCTGCACCAGGACGAGGTGCACGACGCATGCGGATTCGACATGCCGGAGGGCGAATACGAGACCCTCGCCGGCTTCGTGCTCGACCAGCTGGGGCGAATCCCCGAACCCGGCGCCCGGTTCACTTACGACGGATGGCGCGTCGAGGTCGTCGCGGTACACCGACGACGGGTCGCGTCGATCCGGCTCGCCGCACCGGTTGCGTCAGCCACAGGGGTGCAGCCGTGAGCACCACCGTCGCACTGCTGATCTCGGCCGTACTGATCGCCGTGAACGCCTTCTTCGTCGGAGTCGAGATCTCCTTCGTCGCCGCCCGACAAACCAAGCTCGACGCGCTGTCCGAGGAAGGAGCCGTCGGTGCACGCATCGCCGCGAGCTCCGTAGCGAACATCACCAGTCAGCTCTTTGCCGCCCAGTTCGGGATCACGGCGGCCACGCTCGTCCTCGGCCTCATCGCCGAGCAGGCCGTGGCCGAGATCATCGAGAACATCCTCGACGGCATCGTCGACATTCCCTCGGGTGTCTTGCACACCATCGGATTCCTCAGCGCCCTCGCGCTGGTCGCATTCGTGCACACCGTGTGGGGCGAGATGGTACCGAAGAACATCGCGATCGCGCGACCCGAGACCTCAGCCCGCATGCTGGCTCCCCTCCACCACGTCGCCGTCACCGTCCTCGCGCCGATCATCTGGTTCCTCAAGCAACTCGCCAAGCCCCTCCTCAAGCTCGCCGACGTCGACCCCGACGAGCTCGGGGCCGCACACACCCCGGCCGAACTCGTACGAATGATCGACGCGTCGCGAGCGGGCGGGCTGGTCGAGGAGCAGAACCACGCGCTGCTGAAGGGGGCGCTCGACTGGGGCGACATCGGAGTGCGATCGGTCATGATCCCCATCGAACACATTCTCTCGATTTCCCGCGACTCGACCGTGCACGACATCGAGAACCTCGTCGCCCGCAGTGGCCACTCACGACTGCCGGTCATGGGTGGCGCGGGCCACGACATCATCGGCTTCGTCCATGCGAAGGATCTTCTTCGTCTTCCGGACGAGGCCGAGCACGAAGCGCCGCCCCTGGAGGTGATCCGGCGCATGCTCACCGTCGGTGTGGACCTCAGGCTCGAGGAGGTCCTCGTGCGGATGAAGAAGCAACGAACCCACATCGCACTCGTGGAGGGTGATGGGGGCGTGCTCGGAATGATCACGCTCGAGGACATCCTCGAGGAGCTGGTGGGCGAGATCTACGACGAGACCGACTGACGACCCGAGCCCCTAGCGCCAACTCGGCGCTCGACCGGGTCTCACTCGCGGGCGCGTACCTCGTCGAGATCGACGACCACCCCATTGGCCGCGCTTTCGGCGATCCCCTCGAGGACGACCACAGCCTCGAGTGCCTCGTCGCCACCGGTCTCTGGACGCCTTCCGTTCCGAATGTTCTTCGCGAACTCCTCGAGTTCGTCCCTGACCGTGTCGAGCGAGTCGATCTCCTGCGATGTGCGCTCCATCTCACCGGTCGGTTGAATCCAGAACTGGTCACCGTCCACATCGTTGCCGGCCGCTGCCTTCGTCCCCCACAGCGCCGTTCGGGCGATGTTCGGAATCACCATCGACGTGCCCAACATGGCCAGCGGCCCGTGTTCGTACTCGATCGTGGCGAGGGTGACGTCGTCGAGGGCGCCCACGCCGATCAGTCGCTTGCTGAAGGCCGAAACTCGCGCCGGTCGACCGAGCAGATAGTTGAGCGTGTCGGCCATGTGAATACCGAGGCCCGTCATGCCGCCGGCAGGACTCTCGGCGGGGTCGCCGCGCCATCCACCCCGCGGGTTCAGACCCTTCGGGTACGACAGGTTCCCCTCGGCGTAGTGGACCATCCCCAACTCGTCGTTGTCGACCATGGCCTTCAGGCGTCGATTCGCGGGCTGGCGGCGCCGATTGTGTCCGACCTGGAGCACCACACCGGCCGAGTCCGACGCAGCGATGGCCCGCTTGGCGGCCGCCACGGTCAGCGTGAACGGCTTGTCGCAGAAGATGTGCTTACCCGCCTCGGCCGCCTGGACGACCTGATCGGCGTGCGTCGAGTGGGGCGTCGCGAGCAGCACCGCCTCGACGTCGGGGTCTGCCAGCACCTCCGCGAAGGACGAAGCTGATTTCGCATCGTGTTTTCGGGCGAACTCGTCCCGGGTCTCGGCGGTGCGGGCGAAACAGCTGACCACGTCGATGCCGGCCAGGACCGACTTCTCGGCGAGCATCCCGCCCCACCAGCCGAGGCCGATCGATGCGACCCTCAACGCTTCCATGTGTTCCTCCTGTTGATCACCAGCATCGTGCGGCATGCCCTCGCCCGGCTCGAGACGACCCAGGCTCTACACACTTCCGGGCAGTGAACGGGTTCGGACTATTTCCCTGATCCGGTGATGAGACCGGCGACAACGTGCTTCTCGACGAATGTGTAGAAGACGATGAACGGCAGGATCGTGAGGACGGTGAATGCGGCCTCGAGCGGATAGTCCGCGATGCCTTCGACGCCCTGCAGTTTGTAGAGCTCGAATGGCAGAGTGCGATTGCCGGGTGAGTTGACCAGGACGAGGACCAGGGTGAACTCGTTCCAGGCCTCACGAAACGCCAGGACACCCACGGTGATCATCGCGGGAGCGGCGAGCGGCAGAACGATGTATCGGAGCCGTCCCCACAGACCCGCGCCGTCGACGTTTGCTGCTTCCTCGATGTCGCGTGGGATCGCCTGGAAGAAGCCGACGAGCAACCAGACGGCGAGCGGTAGAAGCATCGACGTGTACACGACGATCAACGTGATTCGCCTGTCGAGCATGTTCGTTTCGATGGCGAGCCGGTAGATGGGGATCATCATGCCGATCGTGGGCACCAGGCGAGGCAGGAGGGTGAAGAGAAGCAGCAGGTGGCGACCTCGGAACCGGAACCTGGCGAACGCGTATGCCGCGGGCACGGCGACCACGATCGTCAGAAAGGTTGTGCCGACTCCGACGATCACGCTGTTCGTGAACGATGTCGTGAAACTCTCACTGGCCAACACATCGCCATAGGCATCGAGGTTCGGGCTTTCCGGAAGTAGCGACGGGTTCGAGAAGACCTCAGCCTTGCCCTTGAGGGACACCGACAGGGTCACCACGAAAGGCGCGACGGTCCAAAGCACCAAGAGGATCAGCGGGAGGGCGATCAGAATGTTACGGAACAGACGTTTTGCCGCTCCAACCGCGCCTCGATTCCGCCCATCGGGGGTGCGTCCGATACTTCTGCGCGCCTCGGACTCGCTCCGGTCCGGTGTGGTCTCGTCTCGAGGTATGAGATCGGTCATGCGTCGTAGTCGTATCGTTTGCCGATGCGTAGGTAGGCCAGCGTGAGCAGACCATTGAGCACCAGGATGAACGACGCTATTGCAAGCGCCTGGTTGAACTCGAGATTCCGGAAGGCCACGGTGTACATCTCCATTGCAATGGTTTGTGTCGCCTTGAGGGGGCCGCCGCCGGTGAGAGCGAGCACGACTCCGAGGCCGGTCAGTGTCGAGTAGCTCAGCCACACAACGCTGATGAGGAGCTGGGGTGCGAGAAGGGGGATGGTGACGTGTCGGGCTCGGTTCCACGCGGAAGCCCCATCGACCAGCGCGGCGTCCAGATGCGCTTGGTCGATCGTCATCATTCCGCCGAGAAGAAGGAGGATCACGAGTGGAAGGTCGGTCCACACCTGGGTGAAGATCACCGTGACCATCGCCATCGTCGGGTCGGCGAGCCACCGCGGGCCGTCGTCGACCCACGGAAGCCACTCGATCGCCTGATTCATTGTTCCGAACTGGCTGTTGAAGAGAATCCGAAACATGACGGCCGCGGCGACGTTGGACACGATGTAGGGCCCGATCGTCACCGCCCGAAGGAACCGGAGCCTGCCGACCACTTTGAACAGCGCGAAGGCGAAGAACAGACCCAGCGACATTCCGACGATCAGCGAGCCGGAGACGAAGATGGCAGTCTTGCTGATCGAGTCCCAGAACGTGTCGGCAGAGAACATGTCCGAGTAGTTCTGCGTGCCGACCCATTCGGAGTCGGCCCCCAGGCTGGGCCGGCGATAGAAGCTCTGCCAGACGCCCCAGAGCACCGGAAAGCCCAGAAGACCTGCCACCAGGGCTATGGCAGGAAAGCTGAACAGGTACGGCATCGACTTCCGCTCGCCGATGATGGCGTTGTTGTTCTGGCGCGGTGACTCGTTCTTCGGCCACCAGCGGCCGTTCCGTTTCGGTTTCGCGCCGGCCTCGGGTTCCGAGGCCATTGTGGTTGTCACAGCTTGGACACCATCATCTCACGAGCACGGCAACGCTCCCCCGCCGCGAGGGCGAGGGAGCGTTGCCAGTTGTCGGTACTCATTGACTGAGCAGTTCACCCTGTTTCGTATCAGGCTGCGTCGAGCTCAGCCTGATACCTGCTGGTGAGGTCACCACAGTCGCTGCTCGCACCGGAAACGATCTCGCCGAAGAACTGCTCGAGGATCGCTTCCACCTCGCCGGCATTCTCACCAGCGGGCTGCGGGACGGCGGCGGTGTATGCAGCCTTCAGGTCGTCGTTGAAGAACGGCCAGGTCTCGAGCGCTTCCGAGCTGTTGATGAAGTCGGTGTTCCGTGCCGGCACACCACCCTGGTTGGCCTGAGCGACCAGCCACTCCGTCTTGGCGATCGACCTGATGACCAAACCGGCCTCGGTTGGGTTGTCGGTCCCTTCGATGATCCCCCAGGTCCTGGCAGCGGCAAGCGCCGTACCGTCGGTACCGGGTTGGCCACCGGAGAACGGTGCCGGAGTGAGGTTCCACTGGTCCGGGTAGTCGAACCCTTCAATCTCGTTGAAGTCACCCGCGGTGGTGAAGCCGTCGAGGATCATCGCGGCATTTCCACCCGTGAAGGCGCCGCGGGACTCATCCTCGCCCCATGCGACCGCATCAGGCGGCGTGAGACCCTCGGTAGCGGCGTCCACCCACCACTGGCAGGTGTACATGCCACCCGTGGAGGTGAGATCGGGAACCGCACCAGTGAACGGCGCGCCGGCCCCGGCGAGCATCGTCTTCAGTGTCGTGACGCCGTCGCCCGCTTTCGCCTGAACCGTGAGCGGAATCCCATCGGGTCGAGCTGCCTTCAGCGCACGCATACCGTCGAGTACCTCGTCGAATGTCGCGAACGGGGCGCTTACGCCAGCCTCGTCGAACCATTCCTGGTTGTAGTAGAAGGCGTCGAAGTTGGCGGTGATCGACGCACCGATTCCGTCGGTTTCGGTCCACACGTCGTCCCAGAGCTGGGCGTACAGATCGGGTTCGTCTGCCTCGAACGCCGCCTGAAAGTCTGCATGGTCTCCCACAAGCCCGGACTCCGCGAACGCGGGCATGAGGAACGAGTCTTCGGCACCGAGCAGATCGGGCAGCTCCTGACCTGCATCGAGTCGCGTCTGCAGCTGCTGCAGGATGTCGTCGTTCGACTGCACATCCACGATCAACTCGATGTTGTGTTCTTCGAGCATCGCCTCGACGAAACCGTCCGGGATGTAATAGGACCGAGTGAGAATCAGGTCGATGACGACGGGGTCGCCGCTACCGCCATCTCCGCCCGATGCCGTGTCGTCACTGTCGCTGCCGCATGCGGCGGCCACCAGGGCCATCACCAACAAGAGCGCCAGCCCCAACGTGGGCCGTGAACGGGACATTTGCTCCCCTTGGCCAGGTATTGCGCGCCTTTTCCCTCTGAAACTCAACTGGTTCCTCCTCCAATACCGCTGGCAACGTACGCTGCAGCGTTTCTTCCCCGACTTTTCCTGCATTATGTAGGGTGAGCGTAGTGAGCACGAATATGCCGGTCAAGCAGCCCTGTCCTCTGGCGGAGAGTTCGCCCAGGATCCATGAGCCTGCATTTGATATGGTGCGTGCAATCGTTTGTACTGGAGATCGGCTGGTTATGCGTCAACGCGATGCCGGCGGCCGGCCTCATCCGTGTGGTTCGTTACCCTTTCTGGAAAGAGCAGAATGTCTCAAATAATTCTTGAAGCTGTCGGAAAGATCTATCCGGACGGAACTCGCGCGGTCGGCGATCTCGACCTTGCGGTTCACGACGGCGAGTTCCTTGTTCTTGTCGGTCCCTCCGGTTGTGGCAAGACGACCGCGTTGCGAATGATCGCCGGTCTCGAGGAGATCACCGAAGGGACGATTTCGATCGACGACAAGGTCGTCAACGATCTTCGACCCAAGGACCGCGACATTGCGATGGTCTTTCAGAACTACGCGCTGTATCCCCACATGTCCGTGCGGGACAACATGGGCTTCGGCCTCAAGATGCAGAAGTTCAAGAAGAAGGAAATCGACCGGCGCGTCAACGATGCCGCCGAGATCCTCGAGATCACCGAATTCCTCGACCGCAGGCCCAAGGCACTCTCGGGTGGGCAGAGGCAGCGGGTGGCGATGGGCCGGGCAATCGTGCGCGAACCTGCCGCATTCCTCATGGACGAGCCACTCTCGAATCTCGACGCAAAGCTCCGAGTGCAGATGCGATCCGAGTTGGAGCGCCTGAGTGCGAGGCTCGAGACGACGACCGTGTTCGTGACCCACGATCAGGTCGAGGCGATGACCCTGGGCGATCGTGTTGCCGTCCTGCGGCCGGTCTCCGCAGCCCGCCCGTACAACCTGCAGCAGGTCGGCCCGCCCACCGAGCTGTTCAATGCACCCGTCAACCTGTTCGTCGCCGGATTCATCGGAAGTCCCGGTATGAATCTTCTCTACGGTGTCCTGGAGAGCCGCGGAACCGACGTCTGGCTGAAAGCAGCTGACTACGAGCTCAAGGTCGACAAGCGGTCGCTCGACTCCCATCCTGGAATCGAACACCGGATGAACGAGGAGCTCGTCGTCGGGATCCGACCGCACGCGATGGAAGCCGCGGCGGTGGCCGGACTCGACCCCGACCGGACGATCACCGCGGACGTGGAGGCCACGGAGATGTTGGGCGCCGAGACGTTCGTGCACTTTTCGGGTAAGCGTCCGCCGGTCATCACTCCAGACATCGAGGAATTGCTGGCCGACACCGGAGAAACGGCAGAGTCGCTGGGCGACGAATCACATTTCATCGCACGTGTGAGTGCCGACATCACGGTGACGAGAGGTGACTCGTTGGACCTGGTCGTCGACACATCGAAGCTCCACTTCTTCGAATCCCAGACGGGTGACCGGATTGGTTCCAAGCAGACGGTGTCTGCCTGATCAGATCTCGATTCGTTCCGTCTGTTCTTCCGGCAGGTAGCGGTAGTCGAGAAACTCCGGGCTCCAACGAGCGATGGCCAGCGCAGCGACTGCGCACGCCGCCCCGCCGGACACGACGGAGAAACGCACCGACGACAGTTCGGCGACCACGCCCGCTTCGAGATCGCCGAGCCTGGGGCCACCACCGCTCGCCGCCACGTGAATCGACGAGAGCCGGCCGCGCAGCGCATCTGGCACCGAGAGCTGGATCATCGATTGGCGAAAGATTGCGGACACAACATCGGCAGCACCTGCGAAGGCAAGAAGACCGAACGCGAGCGGAAGGGATCGACTGAGCCCGAAGGCTGCGATGCCAAGACCCCAGGCCATGACGGCCACAAGCACCGCTCGCCCCTGCCGCTCCACCCGGGGCACCCATCCCGCGGTGACCGCGGCGATCATCGCGCCGGCGCCGGGAGCAGCGAACAGCAGCCCGACGGTGAATTCGTCGCCACCGAGGACATCGGTTCCGAACGCCGGGAACAACGCGGTTGGCATACCGAACACCATCGCGCTGAAGTCGACGAGCATCGCCGCCTGAATCAGACGGCGAGAGCGGAGGAAGCCCAAACCTTCGCGGATGGAGGACACCGAGAAGGAACGTCCCCCGCCCTCGGTGTCGACTGTCGGCAGGCTGAAGAAGAGCAGACCGCTCAACACGAACAACAGAGTCTGGACCCCGTACGTCACGGGCAATCCGGCAAACGCGATCAGTAGACCGCCGATGGCAGGCACCGCCGTCTTCGCAACATTTGTCTGTGTCTGGTTCAACGCGAGCGCGGAGGGAAACAACCGTCGACCTACGAGACCCGGGAGTATCGCCTGCCTCGCCGGATTGTGGATCGCGGCAACACCCGCGTTCAACCCGCTCAGAACGTAGAGGGGCCACAGAAACGGGTCATCGGCAATCGAATTCCACCACAGACCAAGGCCGGTGAGCGCGAGCACGACCTCTGCCAGGATCAGAATTCGGCGGCGGTCGAGCGCGTCAGCAAGCGCACCCCCCACCAGCGAGACGGCGAGCAGCGGGACGAGCTGGGCGAGCCCGAGGAGACCGACGGCCAGGGTGGAGCCGGTGAGCGCAAAGATCTGGATGGGAACAGCGACGACGGTGAGTTGCCGGCCGGCTTGTGCAAGCAACATCCCCGAAAAGAGCCATCGATATCCGACGACCTCCCGAAGCGGTGTCGTGTCGACGACTGCCAGCCGACCCAGCTGGCGAAGACCGATCATCTACGGCGTGTCCACCCAGAGTTCGGCGAATCGTTCCTTGGTAGCGGCGAGCCCTGCCGTCACCAGTTTCACGTCACTCGTCGGTGAAATGAGCGTGCATCCCTTCGATCTGAGCAACGTCGCGTATTCAGGGGTGGGTGTGACGGCACCCCAGCTCTTGCCGTGATCCACGCAGGCCTGGGCGATCGCATCCACCACCGCCAGACACTTCGCGTGCATGTAGTCGCCCGTCACCCCGAGAGCCTGGCTGAGATCGGAGGGGCCGACGAAGAGCATGTCCACTCCGTCGATCGCAGCGATGGCGTCGACCTCGCGGGCGGCCCCGGCGCTTTCGATTTGTATCGCGACCATCGAGTCGTTGTTGGCTCGACGGGCGAACTGGTCGAGCGGAACGGTACCGAAGTGTCCATCGTGGCCGAGCGGGTTGAGTCCGCGATTCCCGCGCGGCGCGAACTTTGCCCACTGCACGAACTCTTCCGCGTGCTCAGCGGACTGAATCTGGGCGGCCATCACACCCATTGCGCCACTTTCAAAGCATCGCGACACGGTTGCGTAGTCGGTTGGCGGGACTCGCACGAATGACTCCAGCCCATGCGCCCTGCCGGCGGCGACCGATACCTCGACCTCGCTCACCGAGAAGCCACTGTGTTCGACGTCGATCCAGAACCCGTCGAAGTCGCCGGTCATGCCCAGGTATTGCACGATGTTCGGGTGATGCATCCTGCCGGTGGCGAACACGACCAGGTCGTCACCGGCAACGATTCGTTCCTTCAGACTTTTTGCCATCGGTGTCGGAATATAGGGCGCACGGTCCATCCCGGCCAGCAACAGGGCATGGAACACCGAGAACTGGCTACGACGACGCGATCTAGGCTGCGTCGATGGAGCACAGGACGATCGGATCGCTGAGCGTCTCGAGCATCGGATTGGGGTGCAACAACTTCGGCCGCAAACTCGATCAGGCCCACAGCTCACTCGTCGTCGATGCTGCACTCGACGCCGGGATCAATTTCTTCGACACCGCTGATGTCTACGGCTATGGAGACCATCCGCACTCCAGTACCGGGAACTCGGAGAGGTTCCTTGGCGCGGCTCTTGGATCCCGGCGTGCAGACGTCGTAATCGCCACCAAGTTCGGTATTTCGATGAGCAAGACGGATTCGAGCATGCGAGGCGGAGGGAGGAGGTGGGCACGACAAGCGTGTGAGGACAGCCTTCGCCGTCTCGGTGTCGACCACATCGACCTCTACCAACTCCATCGTCCTGACCGAGACTCACATATCTCCGAGACACTCAGCATCCTCGACGAGCTTGTGACCGAAGGAAAGGTACGCGTCATCGGGTGTTCCAACTTCACGGCCGAGCAGCTTCTCGACGCCATGTCGATCTCGAGCGAGCTGAAGTCGGTGACGTTCCAGTCGGTGCAGAACGAATACTCGTTGCTTCGGCGTGAGGTGGAGAACGACGTACTACCGACATGCACGAATCTCGACATTGGCTTCCTGCCGTACTTCCCGCTCGCTAGCGGACTCCTCACCGGCAAGTACCGAAAGGGTCAGGACGCCCCACCAGGAACGCGACTCGCATTCTGGGAACCTCGTGAGCACCAGGCACTCACCGACGGCGTGTTGGATCACGTGGAAGAGTTCGCACAGCTGGCGAAGCTCTCCGGTCACACCATCCTCGAGCTGGCCTTGTCCTGGCTTCTGTCCCGACCTCAGGTCGCGTCGGTCATCGCCGGAGCCACATCGCCCGCTCAGGTGCGAAGCAACGCCGCGGCCGCATCGTGGTCACTGACCGCCGATGATCTCGCTGCGGTCGACTCGATCTCGTCGCGCTGGTGAGCCAGATGTCTGGCTGCAGCTGTCGGGCTGAGAGGATTTGAACCTCCGACCTTCGGTCCCCCAGACCGACGCGCTAACCAAGCTGCGCCACAGCCCGTGGCGGCTCACACTGTAGTGGTTCCCTCGGGTGATGACACCCGTGGATCGTCACCCGAGGAGCCAGCCGACGCCCACGATGAGGCGCCACAGGAGGTAGCCGGCAAGCGCAACAACGATCACCCAGAAATGCCATGGAGTCTCGCGTTCGGCATCGGTTCGCGAATGCGCGTGCGCGACCGCGATCTCTCGGGTTTCGTCCGTGAGATCGCTCACGATCACTCCGCAATTTGGACAGGCACCGGCGGCGTCGAGCGCCGTGGGCGCGTGATACGCCGCACACGGCTCACACCAGGGCACGACCCCGGTCCGATCAGGTTCGACGGACGGCCAGGATCGCCGTGTCGTCTTCGATCATGCCATTGGCGAAGTCACGCGCTTCTTCGAGCAGCGCCTTCGTGAGCACCTCCGGCGAGGCACCCGGGTCGCGTCGGATCGCCATGGCGATCCGTTCCTCTCCGAACAATTCCTCACCATTACGAGCCTCGGCGAGACCATCGGTGTACAGAAG
>JBPCTR010000160.1:0-12216 GCA_051011575.1 Acidimicrobiales bacterium
GTCGCGAGGTGTTCGCCGCGGTTGGGTGGCGCGAACGGAAGGCAGACGACATGGACGCAGGACCGGCCGACGGCGCCGCCATCGACCCCGAACTGGCCAAGGACCTCGGCTACAGCGGCACGCAGACCGCCAAGGTCGTCGGGATCTCGTACCGGCAACTCGACTACTGGGCGCGAACCGACCTCATCCGGCCGTCGATCACCGACGCAGCGGGAAGCGGCTCTCGCCGGCGCTACAGCTACCGCAACCTCCTCGAACTCAAGGTCGTCAAGAATCTTCTCGACGCCGGCATCAGACTCGAGCAGGTCCGCGAAGTCTTCGCCTACATGCAGGACGAGCTCGGCGAAGACGTGACGACCGCCAACCTGGTCGTGAACGGCAACCAACCCGTGCTCGTCCGAAGTGGCGCTGAAATCGTAGACCTTCTCCAAAACGGCCAGGGCGTCCTGAACATCCTGCCGCTGTCGGGGGTCAAGGAGGAGCTGGACGAAGCCATCGTCGACTTGTTCCCGGCTCAGGCCGACACGCTCGCAGCCGAGATCGATAGCGCCGCCGGGGCGCTCTGAGCTCCACCCGCTCACACAGGCGCGTCGCGATACTGACGCTGCTCCCTCTGCTCGCCGCCGCCTGCGGTAGCGGGATCGACGACTCGCGAGCGGCCCTGACGCGACCCGACCGCGCACAATCCGCGGTCGCAGCGGTCGAGGACGAGACTTCGGATCAAGCCTCCACCGACGGCCGATCTGGCGTGACGACTCCGTCGACGACCGTTCTCGACACCAACTCGACAACGGTCGAAACCGAAGGCTCCACTGCGAGTACGACCACGTCCTCGACCACCGCACCCTCGACAGCCGCGCCGTCCACGACGGTGGCGTCCAGCTCCTCAAGCAGCGCGCCCACCACTACCGACGCCAGTCCACCCGCCGCGCCGGCCGAGACCGTCCTCGCCGAGCCACCGCCCGCCTACACGTCGTTGGTACGCACGGTCGACGATGCCACAGCCGCGCGCATGGCGGCGTCGTGGCGAGAAGGCTGTCCGGTGGGGCTCGCCGATCTCCGACTTGTCGAGGTCGACCATTGGAACTTTGCCGGAACGATCAGCAGAGGTGAGCTCGTCGTACACGCCGATCATGCCCATGGGATCGCGTCGGTCTTCGCGCTGCTGTACGACGTTGGGTTTGCGATCGAACGGATGGAACTCGTCGATGAGTACGACGCCGACGACGACCTGTCGATGGCCGCCAACAACACCTCGGCCTTCAACTGCCGAGAGGTCGCGTGGAAGCCTGGTGTGTGGTCGAATCATGCGTTCGGAACGGCGATCGACGTGAACCCGCTCGTCAACCCGTACGTCTCGGGCTCAACCGTGCTCCCGCCCGAGGGGGCCGCATTCGCCGACCGTTCAACGTCGTTCACGGGCGGCATCTTTCCCGGCGACGACGTCGTGGCCGCATTCGCCTCGATCGGATGGGGCTGGGGTGGTGACTGGAGCGGAGCGAAGGACTGGCAGCACTTTTCGGCCTCTGGCACGTAGTCGATGTCGCTCAGGGCAGGAGGCGGTGACGCTCCTGTCGGAGCAGATGATCGGCCAGCACCAGCGCGGTTGCCGCGTCGACCATTGGAACAGCTCGGGGTAGCACACACGGGTCGTGCCGTCCCTTGGCGGCCAGGGTCACCGCATTGCCATCGGTGTCCACAGTGTCCTGTTCACTCGAGATCGTCGCCGTCGGCTTGAACGCGATCCGCATCGTGATACTGGCGCCGTTGGAAATGCCGCCCTGGACTCCGCCCGAGTTGTTGCTGGCAGTCGTCGGCTTCCCATCGGGCCCCGGAACGAACGGATCGTTGTGCGTGCGGCCCGTCATCGATGTGCTCGAGAAGCCGCTGCCAACCTCGAATCCCTTGGTGGCGGGCAACGAGAGCATCGCCTTGGCCAGGTCAGCCTCGAGCCGATCGAAAACCGGTTCACCGAGCCCAGCCGGACAATTGCGGACGAGCCCTCGAACAACTCCTCCGAGCGAGTCGCCATCACGGCGAGCGTCCTCGATGGCACTCGTCATTCGTGCCGCCGCCGCCGGATCGGGGCAGCGGGTGGGATCGGCGTCGATCGCCTCACGTTCGACGGTCGCATCATCGACCTCGCTCGCGATGTCATGCACGCGCTCGACCCACGAGAGGATCTCGATGGGCGGGTCTCCACGATGGGCTGCGACCTCGCGAAGCAGGCGGGCCGCCACGGCCCCTGCGGCGACCCGACCGATGGTTTCGCGAGCGCTCGAGCGCCCGCCGCCGGCGATGGTGCGAATCCCATATTTCGTGTCGTAGCTGAAGTCCGCATGAGAAGGCCGATACACCGTTGCGAGGTGGTCGTACGCGCCCGACCGAGCGTCCTTGTTTCGCACGAGCATCGCGATGGGCGCTCCGGTCGCGAGGCCTCCCGCGACGCCGGACAGGATCTCGACAGTGTCACTCTCGTCGCGTTGGGTGGTGAGGCGGCTTTGTCCCGGACGACGGCGGTCGAGCTCGAACTGGATCTCGTCGAGGTCGATCGGAAGACGCGCCGGGCAGCCGTCGATGACTACGCCGACACCACCGCCATGGCTTTCGCCGAAGGTCGTGATGCGGAAGGCCTGGCCGAAGGTGTTACCCACGAGGCGCCATCGTATCCGGGCTGTTCGGTGTGGCCGTGCGAAGGCCCGATCGACGATCAGGGCCGACGTTCGCTCGCCAGCGCACTGGCGGCGCGGGCGCGCATGTCATTGCTGACGACCGGGGCGTCTCGAACCGGGGGAGGCGGCGGCGGAGCCGGTGTGCTGGCCGCGAGCTTCTCGAGCACATGCGACAACAGGTGTACAACGGTCTCGATGGCACGCTCCGAAGTTCGGGCGTCGGTTCGGATGATCGGCACCGAGGCCGGCACGTCCAACGCTTCGCGAATGTCGTCGACCATGTGCTGTGGCGCACCCTCGAACTGATTGAGGGCGATCACGAATGGAATGCCGCGCTGCTCGAAGTAGTCAATCGCATTGAAGCATTCGTCCAGGCGGCGCGTGTCGACCAGGATCAGCGCACCGAGAGCACCTTCGGTGATGTCGTTCCACATGAAGCCAAAGCGGTCCTGGCCAGGCGTCCCGAACACATAGAGGACGAGTCCTGCCTCGACGGTGATCTTTCCGAAGTCCATGGCGACCGTCGTGGCCGTCTTCTCTGCCACGAAGGTTGCGTCGTCGAGACCGGTGGCGGCCGTTGTCATCTTCGCCTCGGTGCGCAACGGAGCGATCTCCGACACAGCACCGACGAAGGTGGTCTTTCCCACGCCGAATCCGCCGGAGATGACGATCTTGGCGGATACCGGACGTGCTGTTCCTTCAGCGGCGGCGGATTCCATCGAGCAGCCTCCTCACGATTGCGATGTCGTCGGATCGGGTGGTCTCGAGAACCTCGAGAACGCCTGAACCCCACATGTCGGCCACGAGCACTCGGGCGACCCCGAGTGGAATCGATCGCTTGGCCGAGATCTCGGCGATCGAGTTGGGAGTGCGACACAAATCGAAGATCGCAGCCAGTTCGCTGTCGGTGGGGATCTCTGCGCCGGCAGCACTGGCCACCATCGCCTCCACCGCCAGCTCACCCGCGTCGCTTCGAGTGCGCCCGCGCGTGAGGAAGTACGGCCGTGCCATCATTCCGTCTTCGAGCTCGTCGGTCATCTCGTCATCTTTTGGCACAACATCACCCCCGCATGTTCCGAATCAGACGGTCAGGACGTTCTTGAGTTCCGAGATCAACTCGGGCGACAGCGCGGCTCCCGCCCGTTCTGCGAGCAAGGTCATCTCGTAGGCAACCTGAGCGACATCAGCGCCCTGGTGGCAGAGCACGGCCAAGGAGGCGCCATGTCCCATCGACATGACGAACAGATTGCCACCTGTCATTTCCACGATCACCTGGTCCACGTCGCCACACGACAAACAGTCGGCGGCGCCTCGGGTGAGACTGGTGAGGCCGGCTGCGATCGCCGCAAACTGGTCGACGCCGCTGGCGTCGATGCCGGCCGACGAGGCGAGCAGCAGGCCATCGGCACTGACGGCTACCGCCTCACGAACACCTGCGGTGTCCTGGGCGAAGCGCGCAAGGAGCCAGGCGAAGTTTTGAGCTTCGTTGGACACGGTCATTGATCACTCCTCTGAGTCTGGGCGGGAGGGTTTGGGGGTATCGGTGGCACTGGCGGAGGTGACTCGGAGGCATCGGGGTTGTCGGCATTGGGGCCGTCGGCATCGGCGCGGCCCTTTGCAACCGCTGCCCGGAAGGACCGCAGCGAAGCGCTGACGCTGGCCGCATCGCGCTGCGGTACGGGAACGTCGGTGGCAGGACTCGGCGACGCGGCCCCGGGAATCGGCATCGGAGCCTGGTCGCCTTCGGTTGTGGCCCTGCGCCGGGGGAAGCCAGCGGAGGTGTGCTCGACGGTATGCGTCGTCGGCGCCGTCGGTGCGGCTGCAGGTTGCACGACAGTGGTTTCGGCTACGGGCACAGGCGTTGGGCTCGCGTGCGGGCTGGGGCCCGGTGCCGGCCTGGTCGCGGGTGCGGCCCCGGTCGTAGTCGTTTGGGCGCGACCCACACGCCGGGGGAAACCAGCCGAGGTGTGCTCCTGCCGGCCGACAGGTTCAGGCACCGGCGCCGTCGGAGCGACCGATGGGGCGACCTCCTCGGAGGATGCCGGTTCCGGTGTGACCGCGGCGGCCTGCTGCTTGGCGCGAGCCTCGGCATGGCGAGCCTCGGCTGTCTGAGGAGTTGCGATCGCCGTTGGGGCTTCACTTGAGAGGAGCGACACCGGGAGGTCGACGAAGGCGATCGTGCCGGTGCTGCGACCGGAGCCCGATGGGTCGCTCTTGGCCAACCGCACCGTTATTCCGAGCTGGCGTGCGAGGTGTCCCACAACGAACAGGCCGAGGTATGCCGAAGGTGCATCGGCGAAGTCGACCGGGTTGGCGAGGCGATGATTCGCCTGCGCGAGGGCGGCATCGTCGAGACCGATTCCCTGGTCGATGATTGCCAGTCGATAGTGCGTCGGCGTCTGTTGACCGAGAATGTCGATCGGCGATTCCGGTGGCGAGAACGCCCCGGCGTTCTCCAACAGCTCCGCGAGAAGATGGGAGAGGTCGGTTGCGAGGTTGCCGGATACGGTTGCGGCATCGATTTCGCCGAGACGGACCCTGGTGTAATCACCGATCTCGGCGGCAGCGGCGCGAAGCACGTCCCGAACAGCGATCGGCTTGGCCCAACGGCGTGGAGTCTGCTCGCCGGCAAGAACGAGCAGGTTCTCCGCGTTGCGGCGCATGCGCGTGGCGAGGTGGTCGAGACGGAAGAGGTTCTCGAGAACATCGGGATCCGATTCGGCAGCTTCGAGTTCATCGATGAACTCGAGCTGCCGATTCAGCAGGTTCTGGTTTCGACGTCCGAGGCTCACGAAGGTGCGAGCCACGTTCTGACGACGCAGCTTGGCCTGACCAGCGGCGAGGTCGACGGCCGCGTCCTGCATTGTGTTGAGTGAGTGGGCGAGCACCATCAGCTCATCTCGGGTGTCCACGTAGAACGGCGGCAGTTCGGGCAGGTCCTCGGAAGACGTGCGCGCGGCCTCGACGATCGATGGAATGCCGGACTCGGCGGCGGACTCAGCCTGTTCGGTGATCTGCTGGACCGGTGCCGTGATTCGACGGGCGATGGCGCGCACGGCGATCGCACCGATGATCAGAAAGCCGAGCAGCAGCGCGATCGTCACGAGGGTCATCAGACCCTGGAGTCCCTCTAGGTCCTCGTTGATCGAACGGACTTCGGACAGTGGTGCGGTTGCGATCTCGATCGGCTGGTTCACCTGTACGAGCCAATTGAACGCGACCGGAGAGTCGACCTCGTCGCGGACCGAACGAGCGGCGGTGAGGAAGTCGACGTCCTGGTGGGTGCCGGGCTGGAGCAGTTCGAGGTTGGCGCCCGAGCGACCACCAATGAGCGTGCCCGGCGAGTACAGGAACTGTTCGTCGTGGCCATTTTCGGTGTCGGCGACGAGCACCGAAGCACTCGTGTCGACGACCAGAGCATCGACGTTCGAGTCGATTGCGATGTCGTCGAGGATCTCGTGCACGCCGTCGAACGGGACACGTACGCGGATCACACCGCCATCGCGCGACGTTGCGTGCGAGTCGATCTCGACGGCGATCTCGAAGAGTGCGCGGCCGTCCGACACAACAAAGGAGGTCAGGGACCGTCCGTCACGCTGCACGCGTCGGAACCACTGGTCGTCGGTGTGGAGTGAGGCGTCCGATGTGAGGGTGTGTCCGAGCGACACACCGTTGTCCGAAACGATGAGCACCTGCGGCTGCAGGCCATCGATCGCGAGCTCTCGAGCACCGGTGAGGGCGAGCACCCGCGTGATCGTGGTGAAGTCGTCTACCTCGGCCTGCATCGCATCGCCGATCTCCATCGAGTCGACATTGCGGAGGCGAGCGGCCTCGCTCGCCTCGGACACAGCGTTCCGGAACTCCGAACGGGTGGAGAGTCGCTGGATCGCCTGCGTCCACTCACCGACGTAGTCGGCGAGCTCACGCGCCCCACGGTCGGCCGACCGGCTCACGGCGTCCTCGACGACGTTCTCTGTGAGAACCGACTCGGCCGAGGTCACCGCCTCCGACGTTCGATTCTGGACGAAGATGAGCGAGAGGAGCGAGAGTGCCCCGAGAGAGAAGATCGGTATGAGCACGATCGGCAGAACTCGACGAAGAATCTTCGAACGAATCGAACGAAAGCCGCGTCGTCCTCGCTTCTTCGTCGCTGCGTTTGCGGCGACAGCGGCCGCTACGGACTGCTTGTCGGCCTTCTTCTTCGATCGTCTGCCCATGCTCTGGAAACCCGTTTCTGACAGCGCGGTGGCCTTCAGTGGGTTTTTCGGCTGAGTCGAACGGCCCGGTATGAGCCGTTGGTCCTATTTGACGATCGGGCGAGCGATGCCTGCTAGAGCTCCAGCAAGGCCTGCTCGACGACTTCGGACAGGGCCGGATGGATGTAGTACTGCTCGCGAGCCATTTGATCGACCGTGTTTCCGAAGGCCATCCCCTGAATGAGTTGTTGAATCAGGGTCGATGCCTGAGGTCCGATGATGTGGGCCCCAAGGAGGAGTCGGGAGTTCGCGTCGGCGATGAGCTTGCACACACTCGTGGAGTCCTCCATTGCCCATCCGTATGCTGCGGAGCCGAAGGGTTGCACGACGGTCACGATGTCGTACCCTGCCGCGATTGCTTCGGGCTCGGTCAGGCCGGTGGCGGCGACCTGTGGATGCCCGAACACCGCATGTGGTGGGATCGTGGGGTCGGCGAGCCGGAGGTCCTCGGGGTGGGCGATGTTGTGAGCAACGACGCGTGCCTCGGCGTTCGCCGAATGCTTGAGCTGGTGCGGATTCATG
Source organism: Acidimicrobiales bacterium (assembly GCA_051011575.1). Taxonomy (GTDB): domain Bacteria; phylum Actinomycetota; class Acidimicrobiia; order Acidimicrobiales; family SHLQ01; genus SHLQ01. The sequence goes on from JBPCTR010000160.1 coordinate 7,451, forward strand.
ATGTCGCCCAGCGCCCAGATGCCCGAGGTGGTTGCGCGCAGATATTCATCGACAACGACGTAGCCCGACTCATCGAGTTCGACGCCGGTTGCCTCGACCTCGAGTTCGTCGCCATTCGGGGCTCGTCCGACCGCAACGAGCAGGCAGTCGCCGACGAGTTCGGTACGTCCTGTGGAGTCTTCGACCGTCAACCCGACCTCGTCGCCGCGTTGTTCTGCGGCCACGACCGCGGTGTTCGTCCGAACATCGTATTTCTTCGCATACGCCGCGGTGAACCGTGAAGCGATGTCGGGATCCTCACGACGCAACATCACGTCGCTGCGGTTGAGGATCGTGACGTCTGATCCGAATGCCCCGAATACGTTTCCGAGTTCGGCACCGATGTAGCCGCCACCGAGCACGATGAGGCGACGGGGGATTTCGTCAATTCGCATGATCGAGTCCGACGTGTGGTAGTCGACGCCCGAGTCGGCGATCACGGGTGGGATGACGACGCGTGCTCCGGCTGCGAGCACGATCTGATCTGCGGTGATCGTGGTCGACGAGTGATCTGCTTGCTCGATGGTCAGCTCGTGATGGCCGGTGAAGCGGCCCGAGCCGCGAAACACTGTGACGTGGTCCTGCTCGACGTCCCGATAGCGTTCGCCGGCAGCCGCGATTGGGTCGATGCGCCCGAACACGCGGTCGCGAATCGCAGGCCAGTCCGCCGATTCGAACGATGTCTGAACCCCAAGACCAGGGCCCACGTGTGAGGCCAACTCGGCGATTTCCGCGGCATAAACGAACATCTTCGAGGGGATGCACCCGCGGTTGAGGCAGGTCCCACCGAACGCATCGCGCTCGACGATTGCGACGCGACTGTCGTCGAAGTCGGAGGTGAGGATCATGTTCCCGGATCCGGTGCCGATCACGAGCAGGTCGAAGTGGTTCACAAGGCGCTCCAGGGTCACAGAAGATCGACGTCAGTCGGCTTGACGAAGGCGGCGGATCAGCACGGAGGTGTCGCTACGACTCTCACCTGCGTCCATCAACTCGTCGTAATACCCAGCGACCAGGTCGGCGACCGGGGTGTCGATGCCGAGACGGCGTGCCTCGGCGAGAGCAATTCCGAGATCCTTGACCATCCACTCGATCGCGAAACCGAAGTCGAACTTGTCGGCCACCATCGTGTGACCCCGGTTCGACATCTGCCACGACCCCGCGGCCCCGTTCGAGATCGTCGCGAGGACGCGGTCCATGTCGAGTCCGGCTTCCATGCCCAGAGTGAGGGCTTCGGAGAGCCCTTGCACCAGGCCGGCGATCGCTACCTGGTTGACCATCTTCGTGCGTTGCCCACTTCCGAGTGGGCCGATGAGGGTGCGGGTCGAGCTGTAGGCCGCCATCACCGGTTCTACGACATCGAACGAATCCTGATCGCCGCCACACATGATCGTCAGCGCTCCATTCTGAGCGCCGGCTTCACCGCCGCTCACCGGCGCATCGATCACGGGAACCCCCCGGGCCGCACCGGCTTCGCCGAGTTCGACGGCGATGTCGGCGGACGCCGTCGTGTGATCGACGAGTATCGACCCGGGTTGCATGGCCGAAAGCGCGCCGTCCTCGGCGAGGGCGACCGAGCGGACACTGTCGTCGTTCCCGACGATGAGGAACACGATGTCGGCGCTGGCGGCGGCAGCTGCCGGCGTAGGCGAAAGGCTCGCGTTGGGATGTTCAGCCACGAATCGCTCAGCGACGGACGTGGTCCGGTTATAGACGTTCACCGCGTGGCCGGCACCGACGAGGTGTCCGGCCATCGGGTATCCCATCACGCCGAGTCCGATGAATCCGATCGTTGTCATGGCGTGAGACTACAGGCCGAGCATTGCGGGGATATCGGACCAGCCGCCGGCTTCGTTGGGCTCGATGTGGTGGGTCGCGATCGCGACGATTTCGGGATCAGCATTGTGCGGAACGATGGCCATCGCAGCCGATTCGAGCATGAGGCGATCGTTGGAACCGTCGCCCACGACCGCTAACCCGTCGACGGCAATCGCGTGGCGGGTGCACCAGGCCTCGATCCCGGTCTGCTTGTCGATACCGGCACCCTGGATCATGATGCCGTGGTCGCCCTCGAGCAACGATCGGGCGAGAAGCGCGGTTGCGCTTCCGTCGTCGTTTATCGAGTCGGCGATTGGTTCGAGCACGTTCTTCGGATAGCCGAACGCGCCGAAGCCGATCACGGTTTCGACTTCGAGCGCCGCCTCGAGGTCGTTGCTCTGCGCGATGCCGGGCGCGGTGCGTAAGTAGGTCTCGCCGGCCGAAGGACGGTCGGAGTGCAACATGTCGGTGTGGGGATGATCGACGTACACGAGTGGATCGAGGTCTACGCGCCGGAACGCATCCCAGACCGCGAGGGCGTCGTCGTGGCCAATCGGCTCGACCAGAAAGGAATCGCCGTCGATCCGGTCGCGGGCGAGAGCGCCATTCATCAGGACACCTGGTCGGTCGTCGAGGCCAGCGCGTCGCAGGCCCATCCGTGCCGACTGGGCTCGGCGGCCAGTGGCTACGAGAAAGGGGATACCGGCCGCATCGATGGCGGCGACCGCCTCGAGTGTGGCCTGGTGTACGACCATGTCGGTACCCCAGAAGGTGCCGTCGAGATCCGTGACAACGGCCGAGATTCGCATCCGGGGGACCCTACCCCGGTGTGGCGAATGCCCGGTGGAAAGCCAACACCCAAGCGCCGGCGGCGGCTACTAATGACGCATGGATCTTTCGCTCGTGATCATGGCAGCCGGACTCGGGAGTCGTTTCGGCGGGACAAAGCAGTTGGTGGACGTTGGCCCGAACGGTGAGGCGTTTCTCGACTTCGCCATCAAGGACGGTCGAGCCGCCGGATGTACACAGGTCGTGCTCATCATCCGGAGCGACATCGAGGAGGACGTGAAGGGGCACCTCGTGCGCCAGTACGGATCTCTCGAGGGATTCCTGCTCGTACGCCAGGACGACTTCGGTCCGCGTCGTGACAAACCCTGGGGCACGGCTCATGCCGTTCTCTCCGCCGCCGCCGCCGTGCCGGGCTCGTTCATCGTGGTCAACGCCGACGACTACTACGGGCCCTCCAGTTATCAGCTCGCTGCCGACGCCATCGCAGAAGGCGACCCCGGTACCGCAGCGCTGGTGAGTTTCGAGATGGCGAAGACACTGCCGAACGAGGGCTCGGTGTCTCGTGGCGTCTGCGCCGTGACGGACGGGATGTTGGACTCCATCACCGAGACCCATGGCATTGCTCGAAACGCCGAGAGCGTGATCGAGTCGGACGACCCACCCGGGACGTACGTTGACGACACGATGGTGTCGATGAACATGTTCGCGTTCCACCAGTCGCTGTTCGGCCACTTGGCCAGCCAGTGGGATGAGTTCCACGCGGCGTTCGGCGACGAGCCCAAAACCGAGTATCTACTACCGGATGTCGTGGACAGGCTGCGTGGGTCGGGCGATCTCGTCGTGAAGGTGCCCCAGTCGAGAGAAGAGTGGATCGGCGTGACCAACCCGAACGACCTCGACCCCGCTCGGGAGCGGCTCGCTCACCGCTGATCGCTCAGTCGAGCTGGCGGTTCCGGTCGAGACGTTCGGCACCGGCGTCGACGCCGGGGAGTTGCGGCTGAAACGAGCCGCTGTGATCGGCTGCCATCTCCATCACCATGTCCTCGAGAACGTTCCAATCGGCAGCTCTCGCTCCTCCGAGGTGACGGTTGTAGGGCTGGTCGAACACGATCGCCTCGTGGCCCGCAGCTCGCAGCTGCGTGATGTTGTGAGGTCCATCGTCGACGTACACGTCGGCGCCGACGTCGGGCTTGTTGCCGAGAAAGCAAATGTCCCGGTACGGAATCCGGTGATCGTCGAGCCACGTCACGGTGTCAGCCACGGCCGAGGCATGACCCCAGTTCACATACAGACGATGGGTGATCACCCGAATGTGAATGCCGGCGTCGGAGAGCCGCCACAATGAGTCGGCTACCCCCTCGATCGGTGGCATCGTCGCAAACATGTGGTGTTTGGAAACCGCCATTGCGTGCAATGCTTCGAATCCGCCGTGCTCGGTGAGGTTCCATTCCCTGAAGTCCCACGATCGCTCGAGAGGAAGCGAGTCCTCGCCGAGACCGAGTTCGCTCGACACAATGGATCGGAATGCGGTCGTGTAGTCGCCACACACGCCGTCGAGGTCGACGCCGAATCCGAAGGGGCTCATCGGCGGAACGGTACTTCACGACGCCGGGGGGATGGTGACAGGCGAGGATGACGAGGAGACGAGTAGATGGCACGGCAGCGTAAGAAATCCGCTACGAAGGCGCCCGGGTTGGTCGGGCGCGTCAAGCGGGGATTCAGCGAGCACACACTGAGCTTGTATGCCGCAGCGATTGCCTTCTTCGCGTTCGTCGCACTGATTCCCACGATCGTCGCAACCGTTTCGGTCGTGGGTCTGGTGGCGGACACGTCGGTTCTCGTCGAAGAGACAGAGTCGGCGCTCTCGGGTGCACCCGATCAGACGCGCGTGTTCATTGTCGAACAGGCGCGATCGGTGGCGTCGAGCGACTCGTCAAGTCTCGGAAGTGCGGTGGCCGTGAGCATCGCGGCGGCGCTGTTCTCGGCATCGGGTGCCGTCGGTCAGCTCATCTCCGCGTTGAACGTGATCTTCGATCACACCGAGAGTCGAAAGTTCCTCGCAAAGCGGCTCCTTGCGCTCGCATTGTTGCTCGGTGCGATCGTGATGGTGGGTGGAATGG
>JBPCTR010000161.1:0-20342 GCA_051011575.1 Acidimicrobiales bacterium
GTCTGCGCCGGGTACATCGCTGGATTGTCGGCGCTCTGGCACGTCGGTAGGCACGCGGCGACCCGTTCGAAGTTGGTGTTCACAAAGCAGGCGATCGAGTAACGGTGATGATGAACGGGCGGGATCACGCGGTGGGGTGTGGCCCGGAACCGTCCGTTGGTCCAACGCTCGAGGAACTGGCCCAGATTCAGGATGATCGCCCCTTCGGCCACGATCGGCCAGAACCAGTTGTCGTCGGGATCGAGGAGTTGGAGCCCTTCCTCCTTCGCCGGAGGGAGAAAGGTCATGAAACCGGTGTCGGCGTGTGCGCCGAGCCCGTACTCGTCGGGTGCGATGTCGGCCTTGGGCGGGTAGTGCGACATCCGGAGGTAGGTGTAGTTGTTCTCGAACCAGGGGGCGAAGTAGTCGCTCGGCATCTCGAGGGCGGCCGAAAACAACGGCAGGATGCGCTTACCCAGCGCAACGATGGTGTTCATGTACTCCTCGACCGGCTCGCGAAATCCGGGCAGATCGGGCCACTGGTTGGCCCCGTAAAACTGTTTGCCTGCGATCACTCCTGGATCGTGTTCGGGGAACTCGGTGGCCATGACCAGCGTTCCGTTCAGGTCGAAGGTTGTGTTCTCGGCGTAGGTCGAATGTTTGATCAGCGTTGCCTTCGGCCGCACGTACCCGCGCTGATGTTGGTTGATCTCGATCTGGAGCTTCTCTTCGATCGGCAGATCGTGGAAACGCTTGGTCTGCGCCTCGACCTCGTCGATCAGGTTTTGTGAAACGCCGTGGCCGATCACGCTGCCGAAGCCCACGTTCTCGCAGAGCTCTCGAAGCTCAGCCGCGACCCGGGCGGTCGCACCGGGCTCTTCGGTGAGGAACGGGCGAAGATCGAGCACCGGCAGCTCGCGTCGATCGACCTGGCGGTTGTCGAGTTCGGTTTCGTCGATCGCCATGCAAACCCCTTGCTGCACGAATGGGCTTGAGTCCCGTCGATCGTACATCGGAAGCCGAGTCGGGTTCCGGGCTACGGTTTGACGCAACGGCGCCTGTCGAAACGGAGAGATCGATGACACGAACCTGGAATGTGTACCTGTCGGGCGAGATCCACACGGACTGGCGCGAACAGATCGAGCACACCACCGAGCAGGCAGGGCTGCCTGTCACGTTCTCGGCCCCCGTCACCGACCACGCCAGCTCCGATGACTGCGGCGTGGCGATCCTCGGTAAGGAGGAGGAACCCTTCTGGCACGACCACAAGGGCGCCAAGGTCAACGCCATCCGCACGCGAACCCTGATCCAGGAGGCCGACGTCGTGGTGGTGCGGTTCGGCGAGAAGTACAAGCAATGGAATGCAGCGTTCGACGCTGGCTTCGCGGCCGCGCTCGGCAAGCCGCTCATCGTGATGCACGGCGAAGAACACGGCCATGCGCTGAAGGAGGTCGATGCCGCTGCCCTCGCGGTTACCGAGTCACCCGATCAGGTCGCGCAGATCCTCCACTACGTGACCACCGGTCAGCTCTAGGTCGCCAAGAGGATCGACGCAGCCGCATCGGCGAGCACTCGACAGCCCGTCACGATGTGATCGTGATGGCTGTCCTCGGCAAACGTGTGGCTCAATCCGCCGATGCTCGGGATGAAGAGCATGGCGCAGGGCAGGTGGTCGGCGAGCACCATCGGATCGTGGCCGGCCGCGCTCGGCATTTCCAACCAATTGCCTGGAACCCGCGAGTCGGCGGCTGCCACAAGATGCGCTCGCAAGGCGTCGTCCATCACGGTGGGGGAGATGGGGGAACGAACAGCCTCCACATCGATCCGCACACCTCTCTCGCCGCTCATCTCCGAGGCGAGGCCCCGCATCGCATCCTCGATGGCGTCGAGGATGGCATCGCTGGGGTCCCGGAACTGGATACCGAGCGAGGCCCGGCCCGGAATGATGCTGGCGGCGCCGGGCTCGAGGCGCGCAGTGCCCACGGTCCACACGCTCGTGGGGCCGGCGACGCCGCGCACGCGGTCGTCGAGCGCGGCGGCATACGCGAACATCGCCTGCCCGGCGTCGCGTCGGCGAGCCATCGGTGTCGTTCCCGCGTGGTTCTGTTCGCCGGAGAACTCGACGTGGAGGCCGCGGATGCCGACGATCGACGTGACGACGCCCACCAGGAGGTCGGCTTCTTCCAGGTTCGGTCCCTGCTCGATGTGCGCCTCGAGGTAGCCGACATGGCGGTCGGGTTCGAAGTGCACGACGTCGGTGTTGGTCCGCCCCACGCGATCGCGGGCGGCGCCCACGGTTTCACCGCTGGCATTCTGATGTTCGAGAACGTCGGCAGGAAGGTCGCGAACGAACGACCGGCTGCCGAGGCAGCTGCTGTACGTGGACTCCTCGTCGGACCATGCGACGGCATCGATTGCGAGGTGGGACGTTGACGGGTCGACGAGAAGGGCTCGGGCCACTTCGATTCCGTACATCACTCCCAGAGCACCATCGAGCCATCCACCCTCGGGTTGCGTGTCGGAGTGCGAGCCGATCACGAGCGCGGGCCCCGGATTGGGGGATCGGCCGAATACGTTGCCCATGCCGTCGACAGTGGCGTCGAGCCCGGCGTCGTCCATCTGACGACACAGCCACCGGCGGGCGTCGATGTCGGCATCGGAGAAGGTGGGCCGCACCACGCCTGTTCCCGTCGCCCCGAAGCTGCGAAGCATTTCGAGGCCTGTGAGCAGGCGGGGTCCGTCGATCTCGACCATTTGCGCACACTAGGCCCCGAACCCGATTTGTCAGGAACGTGTCAAGAAGTGTGCACAGTTCGCCAAGTTCGCACAGGTATCGCAGAGCTCGGTCCGAAGACATTCTCAACACTGAGGAGCGATGAAAATGAACATCAGCGGGAATCACACCAACAGCACCAACAAGACGATCACGGCCGCCATTCTCGGCGTCGTCTTCGCCGGCATCATCGTCGCAACCTCGGCGACGGCGGCGGGCGCATCGAGCGAGTGCGGCGAGTACAGCTTCGGCTTCGCCGGCACCTTGCTCCTGAACGACGGGATCAGCGGTTCGGCTGGTCCCTTTCTGATCGAGCTGCCCGCCGGCACCTACGATGTGACGCTCCGATCCTTCGACGCTCACGACGAGCATCCCGGCCAGGTCGAGCAGACCGAAGAGCAGTGGTACGTGGCCCTCGACAGCGGCTGGGTCTCTGGATTCACGAACGATATTCCCGACGAGTCGAACCATTCCACGACCGTCCTGGGGTCGCAGGAGATCGAGCAGTCGAACGCCATCTCGGTCCACCACCGCGGTGTCGGCAACATCAATTCGGTGGAGGTCGTATGTGTCGGGTTCACGACCGTTCTGACCGAACCCGCTCCCGTCGAGGTCGCCGCCGAAAACGTCGAGATCACACCAGTCGACGAGTCGGTCGAGGCACCTGTCGAAACTCCCACGACTCCAACCACTGCAGTGCCGACAGCGGTCCCTGCGGCGGAGATCCCGGAACCGGCGCCGGAGAGCCCGGCGGTCGCGGCGCCGGTTCCGGTCGTCGCCGAGGTCGCAGGCGCTGTCGAAGAGCTGCCCGCCCAACTTCCCCCGACCGTGTCGCTCACCCGGGCTCCCACCATGGTGCTTGCCCAGGTCGAGACGGCTCCGATGCTCGCACTGACCGGCCCATCCACGACGACCCTTGCGCTGGCGCTCGGTGGACTCTTGCTCATCACGCTGGGTGCGTCGATGGTTGTGCTGGAGAAGCGAGTCGCCGCTGGCTAGATCACAGGCGGAACACAACTCACATTCCAGGTGGATAGAAGGCCCCGCTTCGGCGGGGCCTTCGCCCTTTTCGGGCCACCCCAACATCCCCCGATGAAACACAGGCGTCGGCAGCGGTTGACTAACATCGGTGAATGGCGACGAGGATCCTCATGATCGAGGACGAACCCGTCTTCTCCGATTTCGTGACGGGATACTTCGGTCGAGAGGGCTACGAGGTTCAGGTCGCTCCCACCGGCGAGGAGGGTTTGGCGGCGCTCGACGCCGACCCCGACGTGATCATCCTCGACCTCAATCTGCCCGACATGGACGGATTCGACATCTGCCGTCAGATCCGCTCGAAAACCTCGACGCCGTTGATAATCCTGTCGGGTCGATCCGACGAGACCGACAAGGTGCTCGGACTCGAGCTCGGGGCCGATGATTACGCGACGAAGCCGTTTTCCCCGCGCGAGCTGCTCGCTCGAGTGCGGGCGCTGCTTCGGCGCTCGGGTGAGAACGATGTCGACGCCGTCACGCATGTGGGGGAGTACGAATTCGACACGCGGAAGCGTGAGGTCCGCGCCAACGGAGAGCAGATCGGTCTGACGGTCCTCGAGTTCGACCTGCTCGCGTATCTGGTGCAGAACAGAAACACGGCGCTCGGTCGCGACCAGATATTCGAAAGTGTGTGGAACGAAGAGTTCCGAGGTAGATCGCGTACCGTCGACACACACATGGCGAACCTTCGGGCGAAGCTGCCGGGCATTCCGGTCACCACGATGCGGGGAGTCGGCTACCGCCTGGATCTGGGCTGATCGGTCCCTCGACCACGGCAACGCAAGCCCGATAGGAACCTCGAAACGGGCTCGAATTCACAGGCGGGCGGTCGAACTCTGACCGCGACGGTGGCGATCGGGAGAGCCCTTCGTCTGGGGTTTCGCGATCGCGCTGAGCCGGGAACCGCGTCGGCCGACGCACGAGCGAACTGGCAGATGTCGTCGAACACATGCAGCTCGAAGTGGAGACCCGGCGAGAGGCCGAGCACCGCGCGAACGAAGCGAATGCGGCCAAGGCTCGGTTCGTCGCGAACGTGAGCCACGAGATCCTCACACCGCTGACGGCGATTCTGGGACTCTCGGAGCTGATCGGTCTGGAAGCTCACGGCCCGCTGGAGAACGAGCTGTACGCCGAGTACGCCGGTGACATCCACACTGCGGGCTCACACCTGCTCGTGCTGATCAACGACATGCTCGACCTGGCTCGTATCGAGGCTGACGCGCTGACGTTGGAGGAGTCCGGGGTCGAACTGATCGCGGCCGTGTCCCGAGTACACCCGGGCTCGGCACCCGTGTCGACATGCGATTTCCGGTGAGTCGGTCGATTTCACAGCCCGTCAGGGCCTGAGGCTCTGCCGTTCGGCGCTCAGGCAGCGTTCGCGACGCGGTGCCGATCGAGCAGTGACCGGAGGTCGTCGAGACTGAGCGGCTTCGGAAGGAACTCGTCGAAGCCGGCGGCAATGAACCGGTCGAATGCTCCGTCCATCGCTCCCGCGGTCACGGCTACCAGCCTCGGCTGGACCATGTCGAGCTGACGAACTGCTTCGACGACCTCGACGCCGTTCATTCCGGGCATCTGCACGTCCATCAACACGAGGTCGTACTGGCCGGTCTCGATGCGTTCGAGCGCTTCGAATCCACCGTGGGCCTCGTCGAGGGCGATGCCGAGAACGCCGAAGTAGGCGCGAATTACTTTTCGGTTCAGCTGATTGTCCTCAGCCAGAAGTACCCGCGCCCGCCCAGTCATGGGTTCCCATCGGATGCGTAGGCCCCTACTTGAGGGTGGTCAGAGCGAGTTGGCGAGATCGCGAAGGACGTCGAGACTGTGGTGCAGCGTGCGTTCGACCGTGGCAACGTCGCTCCGCACCTCGGCGCACTCATCGCCACATCGTTCGATGCTGACTGCGAGGGAGCGCAAGCGTTCGGCACCGACCATCGCACTCGTCGACTTGAGGTCGTGAGCCAGCGTGCGAACACGTTCGGCGTCATTTGCCGCACATGCCTCCACGAGTGTGGCCACGAGCTCGACCGAGCGGAGGCGGTACGTGTCGACGAGGTCGGTCGTGAGGGCGGCGTCGGATCCGATGTCGCGGTGAAGCCGACGGAGTACGTCGGGATCGACGTCGTTGGCGAGATCTCCCATGCTCACTCATCGACGATCTGTCTGTTTTCCGTAGTGAAAGCGACAGGAATCACAGTGAATGTCAAGGGAGTGTCAAGACTCGTGAGGGGTGTGACAAGTCGGCGAATGTTCTGGAGGGGTCGGGCCGAAGTTGATCAGGACATCATCACGAAGGACGAACCAATGAACGCTCGCATCACGAACACACGAATGATTTCTCTCATCACGATCTTCACTGCAATGGTGCTGATCGTGGCCATCGCCATTGGACTCAACGTCCTCGGACTCGGGCCCGATCCGGCCATGGCAGCGCCGACCGCCTCAGAGGTCGAGGTGGCTGTCGTTATAGATACCGGCGTTCAGATCTCGGACGACCACGTCACCGCCGTATCGGCGATGACGATCACCCGCGACCTTCCCTGATCAGCCGTTTCCGGCGTGATGGGCCACGCCGTGGGGGAGTTGGTTGTGAGGCTGGGCTTCGTCGGCGAACCACACCTCGTGAATGATGAGACCCGACGGGTCGTCGAGCGTACCGACCATGACGCTGGTGGATTCGGGCCGTTCCGACGGATGGAAGACCAGGGTGCTGCCACAAGACCTGCAGAAGCCATATCTGGCGTAGCCGAGGTCGTGCCACTGGAAGGCCTCGGTGGGCGAGTCGATCCGGAGGTCGGCCGTGTCGGCTCGCACGGCCGCCACGTAGTTTCCCGAAAGGCGCCGGCAGTTCTCGCAGTGACACTGGAGCACGTGGTCCGAGATGCGCTCGGCGGTGTAGGACACGGCGCCACACAGGCACTTTCCCGTGCGGCCTGTACGTGGTCCGACGTCGCTCGCCATGCCGCCGGAGCCTATCTGCGCTGCTCGATGCAGTTGATACGGTTCGGGGATGTCCGTGATCGATCCTTCACGAACCGAACTGCCCGTGCTCGACGTTGCGGCATTTCGAGCTGATCCGTCGAGCCCGGAAGCTTCTCGGTTCGTCGACGAATTGCGGGCCGCCTGCCACGGCCCAGGGTTCGTGTACCTCACCGGACACGGGATCGATCCGGCGCTCGAGGACGGGTTGTGGTCGGCGAGCCGCGCATTCTTCCAGCTGTCCGAGGACGAGCGCAGGTCGCTTGCGATTGTGAACTCACCGGCCTTCCGGGGCTACACGATCCTCGGCGACGAACGCACACAGGGTCGTTCGGATTGGCGAGATCAGATCGATCTGGGACCAGAGCAGGACGCACCGCCGGCCGGGTCGACCGGTCCCGCGTGGTTGCGATTGCGCGGCCCGAACCAGTGGCCGCCAAGCCTGCCCTCCATGAAGCCCGCCGTGCTCGATTGGATGCACGCGATGGACGCGCTCGGGCTCACCATGTTGCGGGCTCTGGCGGTTGGGCTCGGTCAGCCGATCGCCCGCTTCGACGCCGATTTCACGCCCGAATCCGACGTGCACCTCAAGATCATTCGCTATCCGGCACAGCAGGCCGAGGCCGATACGGGGCAGGGCGTGGGGCTTCATCACGACTCGGGGCTTCTCAGCTTCATTCTCCAGGACGACGTTGGTGGGTTGAAGGTGCAGCTGGGGGATCGACTTGTCGACGCCGAGCCGATTCCCGGCACATACGTGATGAACCTGGGCGAGATGTTGCAGACGGCGACCTCTGGGTATCTGCGGGCCACACCCCACATGGTCGAGAGCCCTCCGCCCGGAGTGGAGCGGCTGTCGGTGGCGTACTTCTACAACCCTCGCTTCGAGAGCACGTTCGAGCCGCTTCAGTTGCCGCTCGAATTGGCCGCCGAGGCGCCCGGCGGCGAGCACGGAATGATCGACGATCCGGTGCACTCGTTGTTCGGCGAGAACAACCTGAAGATCCGGTTGCGGGCCCACCCCGATGTGGCGGCCCGCCACTATGCCGACGTCACAAGGGCGAACGTAGCCCTGGACAGCGGGGATTAGTTGCTGGCGCTGCCGAAGAGCGTGGGAAACCAGTCTTCGCGGAGACGCTGGCCGGCGACCATGTCGTGACCCGGGAAAGGCGGCGACGTGCGGCCGGGTCGTTCGACATAGCGGGCGTCATCGCCCACGAAACGAAGCGAGAACGCCCGACGTCGTGATGAGGACTCGTTGGCGCGAGCACCATGAAGTGTTCGGTAATGAAACGCCACCGCATCGCCGGGTTGCATCGCCCATTCGACGATCTCCATGCCTTCGGCATCCGGGTCGGGGAGTGGCATCCAGTCGTCGGGGTTCGGGTAGAAGGAGTCATCGTCGATCCAGCTCACCGGGAGCACCTGCTTCGGCCACCTATGGGAACCGGCTACGCATCGGATCGTCGCGGCGTCGACGGGATCGATCGGACACCAAAAGCTGATGGTCTGTTCACCTTCCACGAAGTAGTACGGCGAATCCTGGTGCCAGGGCGTGGCTCGCGAGGTTCCGGGTTCCTTCACGAGTACGTGGTCGTGGAAGAGCTGGGCTGAGTCAGATCGCATGAGTTGGGCGGCAGCGGACGATGCGGTGGATTGTCGGACGACACGTTCGAACTCCGGGATCCGCTGCCAATTGCAGTAGTCGTCGAAGAATCGCCCAGTGTCGCCGTCTCGAATGTTCTCGGCGCCGTACGGACCCGGTTCGGCCATGTTGGTCTCGATCCCAGCCGCGATTGTGTCGACCCAGTCGGCGAACAGGCCCGGAATGAGGACGGCGCCGTCCCGTTCGAAAGCTTCGATCTGTGCGTCGCTGATCACGAGGAAATGATGCCACGGCTGAGGCCCCAGGAGCTGACCGGTCGACCCGACGAGTGAGGAAGCTCAGTCCCAGAGCGTCGGCGCGAACGTGACCGGCTGGGGCTCGGGGTCGTCGACCTCGACCGGCCCGCACAGGCGTTCGAGCAGACCGGCCCAGTCGAATTGTTCGCTGATCTCAGAAGCCCGCAGCTCGACCAGGCGATCGGTGTCGATGTAGTCAGGGATGATCCGGTCGAGGATCTTCTCGATGTCGTTGCGGAATTTCTCGTTCGTGCTGCGGACACCGTCGGCTTTCAGCGAGACGTCGGGCCGGAGCCGCACGAACATGTCGTACGTGTCCGACCACTTGCGGACGAGCGGTTTCACATCGAAGGGGTCCCTGCCGCCCGTGACGCGGAGGAAGTATGCGAAATTGTCGATCACGGCGCGATCGGTGACGAGCACGTCGGCCCGAGTGCGCAGCTCCAGTTCCTGTTGGATCTGCGTGACGATCGCCCAGAGCTGAGCCTCGGCAGTTGCGCCTTCGTTGAGGCCGAGAGGACTGAACCGCACCACCTCTCGGCCCACCTCGACGCTCCGGCCGCTGCGACCCACCGCTCCGGCGAAGGAGTGCACCGCGTTCGTCTTGCGCACCGAGTGCGACCCGATGAAAGCGATCTTTCGAGACGATGCCATCGATTCGGAACCTAGCCGCAGCGGGTCACCGACTCAGTCTTCAAGAGGACAACGCGATGTCGAGGTCCCGTCGACTAGTCGCGGTGCTCGGCATATTCGATCACCCGGGTCATGACCTCGTCGGTCGACTTCTCGAGTGAGCCGACGTCGAACGGGGGCTGGGGGTCGTACTCGATCATGAGCTGGCTCGCTTCGGCGGCGGTGCGGTCGAAGAGGATCTCGACGAGGCGGAGGGCCATGTCGATTCCGCTCGACACGCCGGCGGCCGTGATGATGCGCTGGTCGAGGTGCTCCACGACCCGGTCGGGAACGGGCGTCGACCCGTGGGTCGTGAGCGTTTTGCGGGCACTCCAATGGGTGGTGGCGCTGAGCCCGTCGAGCAACCCGGCCGCCGCGAGGACCAGCGAACCGGTGCATACCGAGGTGGTGAAGGTGGTGGTCTGATGGGCGGACTGCAGCCACCCGAGAACGCGTTCGTCGGTCATGAGGACACGCGTACCCGTGCCGCCGGGGAACACGATGAGGTCGGGGCTGGGGTGGTCTTCGAATGTGCCATCCACGTGGATCGCGAGCATCCCGTTGTCGGACCGCACCGGGCCCAGTTCGTGGCCGATGAAGGTGATATCCACGTCAGGGATTCGTTGCAGCACTTCGTATGGACCGATGCCGTCGAGTGCGGTGAACTGGGGAAACAGGGGAATGACGGTCTGGATGCTCATGTGACTTCCTGGGTTGATCGGTGGTTGAACCGCTGGCGATAGCCCTCGGGGGACACGCCGAGATGGCGGTGGAGGGATCGGCGAAGTGTCTCGGCCGTGCCGAACCCACAACGCTGTGCGATCGCGGCAACGGTGTCGCTCGACCGCTCCAATTCGTGGCGGGCAGCGTCGACGCGGATGCGGGCCACGAACTTGGCGGGGGGCATGCCGACCTCGGTGGTGAATCTGCGGACGAAGTGGCGCTCGCTCATCGCCACCCGCTCGGCGAGGGATGCGACGCGCAGGTCGGTCCCGGGCTCCTCGATGATGATGTTCTGCGCGACCTGAATCGGTCCGGGTGCTGCCTGGCGAATCCAGGTCGGCGAGGCGAACTGCGACTGTCCGCCCGGGCGACGCAGATACATGACCAACCAGCGCGCCACGGTCTGGGCCACATCGGTGCTGTGGTCGTGTTCGACGAGTGCGAGCGAGAGGTCGATGCCCGCGGTCACGCCTGCTGATGACCAGACATCTCGATCGCTACCGGGGCTGTGAATGAAGATGGGGTCGTGATCGACGCTGAGGTCGGGATGCAGCTCGGCGAGACGAGCGGAGCGTGCCCAATGGGTGGTCACGGTATGGCCTGCGAGCGTACCGGCCGCCGCCGCCAGGTAGGTGCCGGAACAGACGGTGACCAAGCGGTCGCTTCGCTCGACCAGCCGGGCGATCTGATCGATGAACGGGCGGTTGTCGCGATGACGCATGACCGAGAAGCCACCAGGAATGACGAGTGTGTCGATTCGTTCGCGACCGATGCTTGTGAATGGATCGGTGTCGATTCTCACGCTGCTCTCAGTTGCAACGATCCCGCCGTCGGGTGACACGACGGTGACGTCGTAGATGGTCGCTTCGGAACCCTCGGCTCGGAGTACTTCGTTCGCACCCGAAAAGACCTCGGCGGGTCCGGAGACGTCGAGTGATTGCACCCCGTCGTAGGTGAGGATCACAACCCGATGTGCCGGGCGAGCGGTAGCCATGGGTCAGATAGTGCGACCTGCGAGGCGTGGCGTCAATGACGCTATCTCCACCATTTCCGCCAACCGTTCGAGGATACGGGTCAGGCGTTGCTGGGACCGGTCATCGGGATGGGCGCGCCCGTCTCCACCAGGGTCTTCAGGTTGGAGATGATGTACGGAAAGCCGCCGGCGAAGTCGAGGTGGGTTTTGCCGCCCTCTTCGATGTCCCATGTCTCCACGGTCAGCTTGGTGGCACCGCCCGCCTCTTCGACCAGCCACACCTCCCGCGCTGGACCTTCGGCGGTGAGTTCGGGATCCCACAGCGGGAGAAACGTCATCTCGAGCCGAGCGCCCGGCTCGATGGCGATGACCTCGCCCTCCGACGCCTTGGTGCCGTCGGGAAACGTATAGGTAACGGGGTCGCCCGGCTCGAACGACGACTCGATGCGCGTTCCGTAGAAGTACTGCACGGTCATGTCGCCGTTGGTGATTGCATCCCACACGGCGGCGGTGGGGGCGTTGATGAACGACTCGTACACGTGAATGGGTTTGGTCATGGCTTCCTCTTCTCGGCTCGGACCTCGACGGCGGCGACTCGCTCGACCACCGTCGCGGTGTACTTCGAGATCCAACGGGTGTGAATCTTCTGGATGGGCATTGGGTTCAGGTAGTGGTGTTTGTTGCGACCGACCTTGCGGCTCGCGACGAGGCCGGCCTCCTCGAGAATCTTGAGGTGGCTCATGACGCCGAAGCGGGTCATGTCCGGGAGGTGCTCGCACAGCTCGGTGAGCGTCTGCCCGTCGCGGGCCTTCAGTCGATCCATGAGCAGCCGCCGACTCGGATCGCTGATCGCTTTGAAGACGTCGTCCACGTTCTCAGTAATACGTGACCAAATGGTCACATGTCAATACGTGCGGCGGGATCGGGTCAGTGGGAGGAGCCGAGCGCGAGGATGTTGCCTTCGGAATCCTTGAACCAGGCGGTCTTCTCGCCGTCGGGAAACACCAACGCGGTTCCGTCCCAGAAGGGTTCGGGCTCGTCCTCGTCGTCGGAACCGAAGTTTCCTTCGATCGGGTAGATCTCGAACTCGACCCCGTTGGCGAGAAGTTGCCGGTGGATCAGGTCGAAGTGGTCGGTCACGAGCCGCGCGGCCGTGGCCAGGTTCCCCCCGGCATGCCGCGACTCGTACACACCGAACACGGCGGTGCCGGTGTCGTAGAGCAGTTCGTCGTCGCCCGCGTCGGCGTCGACGGGTACCAGACCGAGCTTCTCCTCATACCAGGCGCGGGCGCGCTCGATGTCGATTGCTGGGAGCTGGGGATGAATGGTGTAGCGCATGAGAACCTCCCTGAACCAAACGTAGTGCGACTCGACAACGTGACGCGGGGAAGGGGTGGAGGGCCCGGACCTAGAGTGTGGTCATGAGCGACCCAATCGTTGATCGACCCATCCTTCCGGAGGGTTACGGCACCCCCGAGTCCGCGGAGGGGCTGCTCAAATGGGAAGCGGTGGAGGAACGGTTGCAGGCCTCGCTGCACTACTGGGTCGCAACCACCCGCCCCGATGGAACACCTCATGTCGTCCCGCGCTGGGGGGTGTGGGTCGAGGGTCGATTCTGGTATGACGGCTCACCCGACACGCTTCACGTGAGGAACCTCAAACTTGAGTCATCGTGTGTGCTTCATCTCGAGGACGGCCGGCAGGCGGTGATCGTGGAGGGGCGATCGGAACAGGCCGACCCACCCGGCGCTGCTTTCGGCGGCACACTCTCGGACGCCTTCGGCGAAAAGTACGGGAAGCACGGATACGAGCCCGGTCCCGACAGTTGGGACGGCCCCGACAGTGGGGGATTGCGGGTGCTCACCCCGGCGAAGGCGATGGCCTGGTTCGAGTTTCCCACCGACATGACCCGCTTCCGGTTTCCACCCGCCTCGTAGCTCGTCCGACGTGGGTGGCTAACGTCGGGGCCGCATGACTGCATCGGGAGATTTTCGGGAAGACGTGCTTCGCCGTTGCCAGAAGGCGGTCCCGGCCTGGGCGAATCTCACAACGGCCGACTTCGATTTCGACGACCCGAAGGGTTTCTCCTCGTTCACGATCGGCGTGCGCGCACGAACGCCCGTCGAGCCCGCGGCGGTGCTGTATCGCCAGCTCGAAGGGAAAGAGAACGCGATCCTCGACTTCGAGACCGAGCGTGCGGTGTTTCTTCTCCTTGGTGACGCCGATATCGCCGCCCGCTGCCTCCACTACGAAGAGACGTGTCGCATCGAGGCCTTCTACACGGGCCGCACGCTCACCGCCGACGACGTGTTCGACACCGACGTGCAACGTGGCATCGCCAACGAGCTCTTCCGGCTCCATCAACTCGAACCGGAGGGACTCCCGGATCGAACCTTCTTCGAGCTGCTCACCGAGAAGTGGGGTGCACTGGCCCGTTCGGTATTGGGCGAGGAAAGGTCGTGGTTGCCGCCACATGAACAGGCACTGTGCGACGACCTCGAGGCGGTGTGGAGCCCCGACACGGTGGCCAAGGTGCTGCGATGCCTACCCGACGGCGACCCGGTGTTCTGTCACAACGACACCTACCACGGCAACGTGTTCATGCTCGATGATGGCTCGATAAAACTGCTCGACTTCGAGTTCTCCTGCCTCAACCACATCGCCTTCGATTTCGCGAACCTCTTCGCCGAGACGATCATGGAGCACGGTCTCGATGAGCCGCCCCACTTTCGGATCGGGGAACCGAAGTTCACCGATGATGACCTGCGAGCGATCATCGGCTTCTACCTCGACAATGCGAGCTTCGACGACGTGCAGGAGCGGGAGGCCCGGGCTGATCGACTGCTTGCCGAGACCCGCCGCGCGCTCTTGCTTTCGGACTACATGTACGCCGTCGCCGCCTTGCCGCTCGCGCTGGAACCGATCCAAAAGATTCGGTTCATCCCGTATTCCCACCAGCGTTTCCACCGGTTCCTCCGGCGGTGGGACGAGGAGTTCGGCTGACGCGGGTCAGCTGGTGGACTCGAGCACGAAGACCCTGATCGTACGAGCCCTGGCTCGCTCGCGGTATGCGGCGTAGCCCGCATACACA
Source organism: Acidimicrobiales bacterium (assembly GCA_051011575.1). Lineage (GTDB taxonomy): Bacteria > Actinomycetota > Acidimicrobiia > Acidimicrobiales > SHLQ01 > SHLQ01. Next base: position 14,131 of record JBPCTR010000161.1, read on the forward strand.
TCTGTCGCGAGCTCGAATGCCCGATCGGCCTCCGCCTCATCGGCAGGGCGGGCGACCACATCGATCGAGCTGTCGCGCCACTCGACGGTTGCCGTCGGGTCGGCTTCGAGGTTGTACACCCAGCCCGGTGTGTTCTGCTGGCCGTAGTTCGTTCCGATGATGGCGATGTCATCGTCGAGCGGAACACCCAGAAGTGGCATCGTGCGTGGTTCGCCACTCTTTCGCCCCGTCGTCGTGAGCAGGATCACGGGAAGTCCGGCCACGATGCCGGGAACGGTGAGGCGTCCACTGGTCAGTCGGAAGAGCACTCGGTCGACCGGGTAGAGCGTGCGCTGGAAGATCCATGCGGCACGGCCGGTTGATGCAGCGTTCTGCATGGCCCGTTGAGCCCCGTTTGCGGGCGTGGACGTGTAACCCAGCCGGTCGAGCGTTCCCATTTGTCAGCTCTCGTCGTCGAGTGCGGCGATGAGTTTTTTGGCCGCGGTGTGGCGGAACGATTCCTCGACGAGTTCGGATACTTCGTCCCAATCGGGCGTCCCACTGAGGTCATAACCGAGCCAGCCGTAGGGCCCCCAGTAGGCAGGTTTGAACACCGCTGCGTGCTGCTCGAGTGCCGCGACTTCGTCGTCGGCGGGCATGAACACGAGCGACTGGTCGTACCGACCCGAGTGGTGGTCGCCCTTTGTGACCGCGCCGAAGCCGGCGAAGATCTTCTTCGTGAAGAACATCGGCCGCCCATGACTTACCTTCTCGGCGGCACCGGGGAGTGCGAGACAGATCTCTCGAAGGCGCCCGAGTGCGGGATCGTTCATATCGAACTGCTGTGGGTGGGCCATGTGGCCGAGGTTAGCCACCGACTGAAAGCTGATTCAGCGACGTGCCGTAAGCACCTGTTCGCGGAGGATGTCGGCGTGGCCGCAGTGCTGAGCCATCTCGCGGAGCACGTGGAGGTAGACCCATCGCACGGGGAGGGCTCCGCGGCGGTTGCCGGTGATCTCATCGTCGAGCCCCAGGCTTGCCGCAGCGTGACGAGAGTCCTCACATGCGGCTCGGTAGTCGGCGCGTACCGAGTCGATGGTGTCGACGGGATCGAGGTCGAAGGATTCATCCGGACCGGCCGCGATGCCGAGGTCGGCACGTGATCGGCCGGTCACACCCTCTCCGAACCACACCCTCTCCGCGAAGGCGGCGTGTTTGACGAGGCCGAGGAGCGTGGTCTTCGATGGCACACCGTTCCAGCGGGCCTCGGCTTCGGTCAGATCGTCGAGGCAGTCGTGGAGTGCGGCTCGGTGCTCGTCGAGGAACACGTCGAACTGCTCGCGGAGGGGCAGGGTGAACACAACGGGATCGTCGCTACTCAAACGTGGTTGCACAGCGGTAACTATGTCAGCTTCTCAGGCGTAAATGGGGTGGTCGGCCACCAGCGCGCTGACCTCGGCGCGCACGCGATCGATCGTGTCGGTGGGGTCACCGGTGGAGAGAGCGTCGAGCACGTCGGCGATCCAGCTGCCGATGCGGGTGAACGCCTCGGAGTCGAGGCCACGCGCCGTGCCGGCGGAGCTGCCGAATCGAATGCCGCTGGTCACCTGCGGCGGCCTGGTATCCCCGGGAACGCCGTTCTTGTTGGCGGTGAGGCCGGCGGCCTCGAGCGCATCCGAAGCCGCGGCGCCGGTGAGGTCGCCATAGGAGGGGCGCAGGTCGACGACCACGATGGGCGTGTCGGTGCCGCCAGTGAGCACGCCGACACCTCGGTCGACCAGTGCGGCGGCGAGCGCGCGGGCGTTGTCGAGTACAGCCTGCCCATAGATCGCGAATTCGGGTTGGAGGGCTTCGCCGAGGCAGACCGCCTTTGCCGCAACTGCGTTCAGGATCACCGAGCCCTGCACGCCGGGAAACACCGAGCTGTTGAGCGTGGAGTCGAGATCGGTACGACCTGACAGGATCACGCCGCCACGAACGCCGCGAAGGTTCTTGTATGTGGTGGTTGTGACCACGTCGGCGATCGGCACCGGGTTCTCATGAACACCGGCGGCCACGAGCCCGGCCCAGTGCGCCATGTCGACCAGCAGGATTGCGCCGACCTCGTCGGCCACCTGGCGGAAGGCGGCGAAGTCGATCGTCCGCGGATAGGCGGAGCCGCCGGCGATGATCAGTTCCGGACGGGTATCGCGAGCGACCTGCGCGAGGTGGTCGTAGTCGAGGAAGCCCTGATCGTCGACACCGTAACTCTCGATGTTCATCCATCGACCCGAGATGTTGGGTGTCGCGCCGTGGCTCAGGTGGCCACCCGCCGAGAGGTCCATCGACAACACGGTGGCGCCCGGCTTGAGGAAGGCGACGAAGACCGCGAGGTTTGCCTGTGATCCCGAGTGCGGCTGAACGTTCGCATAGCTGGCGCCAAAAAGCTTCTTCGCCCGGTCGACCGCCAGCTGCTCGATCCCGTCGGCAAACGCCGCTCCGCCGTAGTACCTGGCACCGGGGTAGCCCTCGACCGTCTTGTTCACGATGGGGGAGGCGAGGGCATCGAGGGTGGCCCGGCTCACCAGATTCTCCGACGCGATCAGCTCGACCCCGTCGGCTTGTCTCGCCGTCTCGCCCGCGAGGAGCGCCGCCACGTCGGGATCGGTGTCGGTGAGCGCTCCTCGGAAGTAGCCGGCGTCGGGGCGGTACGTCACCGACCGACGGCCCTGATCTCGACCAGCAGACTGCCGGTGGCCCATGCACTGAGAGGAGTGCCGGGTTTCCAGCCCTGGTAGCGCGCGGCGAGTCCCTTTCTCGCCGGATGGTCGTCGAGGTCCGGACGAAGCGTGCCTCGTGCGGGCCACGAATGGCTGCCGATCTCGAGCGTGAGATCGGCGTGGGCCATGAGGTTCCGCACCCAGTCCGAAGTTTCGCCGCCTCCCGAATTCACCCACACCGCTCCATCGATCACGACGAACCAGATCTCGATCCGGTGTGGCCGCCCGGTCGCTCGACCACGAGTAGTCAGGTACGCGAATTGGTGAAGTTCGAGTGATGTGCTGAGCGACACGACTACCTCCGAGGGCGAACCCGCATTGTCGCATGGCGTGGTCGGTTTGGTCAGTCGATCTGCTCGCCAAGTCGTTCGCACAGGTCGTCGAAGCGACGTCGCAGGTCGGCGAGATCGGCACGGAGCGTTTCGACGTCGCCGATCGCGGCATCTGAACGCGCGGGCGGCGAGCTCGAGGCACGCTGGGCAGCTCCGTCCGCGACGACGGCGGATTCGGACTCGCCTTCGACGAGGAGCTGCTCAAACCGCGTGTCCTTCTGCCCGGGCTGGCGCGCAAGCTCACGGACCAGCGGTTCCATGCCGCCGCCAAGCTTCTCGAGAACGGCCTCGACTTCATCCAAGTCTTCGAACGGATATATCCGTTCACTGCGACTGCGGAGCTCTCCCACGGTCTGAGGCCCGCGCAGCAACAGCACGGCCAACACGGCCAACTCATCCTGGTTCAGGCCGAGGCCCTCGTCGGCGACATGCCGGTGCTTGACCGCCCGCCCAGTTCCCCTCACCGATCGAGCGAGTCCGTTCTGTCTCAACTCGAGCATGGCAGCGTCGACCTGGCGGTCGGACAGTTCCACCACCGGATCTCTGCTCGTCTTCTGGTTGCAGGCGTTCACCAGCGAATTGGTGGTGAGGGGGTAGGCGTCGGGTGTCGTGCTGGCCTTCTCGATCAGGCAGCCGAGCACCCGGCCTTCGTCGAACGTGAGCTCCATGCCCGGCGACAGTACTGGCCGCGGCTCGACCCGACCCGCCGATCAGCCCGAGGGAAGGACGAAGGTGCGCCTCGCCTCGTCGCTGTGCAAAACGTCGGCGTCGTACATGCGGTGGAGGATGGGGTTGGGCCACTCCAACAGATCGGGGTTGGACTCGATGAATTGATCCCAATCGGCCGCGTTCTGCCTGGCCACCCGCTCACCCACGAGAAACCCGAACACATGCGTGATCGTTGCGTGGTACTTCTCCGGATGACCGGCGGCCTCCGTGATCCGCCGCAGCCCCTCCTCGAATCGACGAAGGGCCTCGAGAGTGCCGTACTTGGTGACCAGTGTCCAGATCACCCGCACATGTTCGGCGTGGCCGAAATCGCAGTGGTCCAGCGTCCCCGCCTCGAACTCTTCGGCGATGTCGGTGTGCTCAGCCATGGCGACAAGTGTGCCCCGAATATCGTCTCGATTGAGCCACGAGATCGCGTCGAGCGCTGCCTCTGCTGCGAGCGCTGGAGAGGGGAATCGAGTGCCCCCGAATCCGCCGACCGCAGTCCAGGCGCCGCCGTCTTCGGGGTCGGCCCGGAGTTGCTCGAATCCGTAGCTGCCAGCGGCATCCTCGAAGACGTCGACGCACGAGCTGCCATCGGCTGACGCAATGCTCTCGAGCACGATCCACCCACGATGGTTGGTACGAGGCGCCATGTGATTGAGCGTATTCCCCTCTACGCCGGGCCTCGGATCCCCCGAACGCGAGATCACGCACTGACCCGCGCCGTTCCTCCGGAGAAGACCACCGTCTTCTTCACAGGCTCGAAGCCGGCACCCAGGTAGAGAGCCGAGGCGGCAGCGTTGGTGGGTTCGAACACGACTTTGATGCGATCTGCGCCCAGCTCGGCGAGCCGATTGACACCAGTGGTGAGGATGTGGCGGGCGAGTCCTTTCTGCTGGTGACCCTCCTGTGTACGCATCGGCTCCACCAGCCCCGTGGCGGTTTCGGGGTCGATCCAGAAAATTCCGCGCGCCGCCTCCTCGCCGCCACCGTCGCGCACGACGAAGTCGAGGTCGGACCGATACAGCGGTGTCTCCTGAAGCCGCGCCTCGATGTCGGGCCCGCCCCGGTCGATCATGTGATGCGGTTCGTTCAGCGTGTCGAGGCGGGTGGCGAGCCGGTACCCGTCGTGGACGTGGCTGACGGCGGGTCGGGAGGTCGACACGAGCCACGACTCCATAACCGATACGCTCGCCGACTCACCCTCCTCGGTCGCGAAACCGTGGCCGGTCAGGATCTCGCGCATGACCGTGTCTTCCTGGTCGACCTCGAGGTCGACCCGTTCGATACCCAGCTCGGCAACGTGGGCCAACCCGCGCTCGATCACGTGCGCCGTCCCGTCAGGGCCTGCGTCGGGCATGAGCATGGGGGCGATCGCCACGTCGCCGCCCCAGTCGATGGCGATCACGGCAGCTTCGGGCCGGCCGTCGCCGTCGAACCAGAACAGCTGAGGCAACGTGTCGGTGGTACGGGAAGTGCGCCACCACCAGCTCATGTCAGCAGCCTCGAACAACCCCTTGGTGGGGTGCGCGTTGCGGACTCGCCGGAGAAGCGTCGTCACGGCTTCCAGGTAGTCGTGACCGCTGCGATACTCTGCCCTCGTCTCATCCACGTCGGCAAACCTACGACATCGATCCCCGGCAGTAGTGTCGACGCGCTATGACCTTTAGCGAACGCGGCATCACGCCGGCAGCTGGCTTGAAGACCGAAGACTTCCTCCTTCGGCCGATCGTGGCCGCCGACGCCGAGCTCGACTACGAGGCCGTGATGGAGAGCCGGGAGTTCCTGCGTCTGTGGTCCCAGTCGAGTTGGCCCGAAGACGACTTCACGGTCGCGGCAAACCGAGAAGACATGGTGGAGATGGAGACGCGGCACAACAACAACTACGCCTACGGCTACACGGTGATGAACCTCGAACAGACCGAGTGTCTCGGGTGTGTGTACATCTTCTCAACCGACGCAAAGATGTATGTCGGAGCTCGGGTCGCCGCCATCGACAAAACCCGTGAATGGTCCGACCATCACGAGACCGTTCACTTCTGGGTGCGGAAATCCCGACTGGCCGAAGGCCTGGATCGCGCTCTCCTCGACGCACTCGTGGCGTGGTTCGACGACGACTGGAGCTTCCAAAATCCGCTCTTCGTCACGAGCGAAGGATTGGAGCAGCAGGTGGAGATGATCGAAGGAACCGACCTTCTCCGACGGTTCCGAATCGAGGCTCCCGCAGACTCCGGCCCGTCGCTCGCCTACGCCTCGGCCTGACTATCGTCGACATCCATGGCAGTTATCCGATGGGCGTTGACCGTGATGTTCGGATGCGCGGCGTTCGCGGCGTGCGGAAGCGGGGCCGAGTCCACAACCGAGGCTCCGGCCACGACCGCGGCGACGGCCGAGACCACCACAACCGAGGGTGAGACGACGACGACTGCCC
>JBPCTR010000162.1:0-7303 GCA_051011575.1 Acidimicrobiales bacterium
GAACTCGCTGAGCAGCCGACCCTCGAGCGTCGGTTCAGCGGTCGCCGAGAAGAACCTCGCCCTCGATCTCACTGGCGAAATTCATGGGGAGGCCCGCCACTCCGATCGCCGACCGGGCGTGTCGACCGACCTCGGCGCCGAAGACATCGATGATCAGATCGGAAAATCCGTTGATCACGAGATGCTGCTGATCGAACAAGGTGTCGGAGTTGACCATGCCAAAGACCCGCAGCCACCCCGACACGAGCGACAATTCACCAATCTCGGCTTTCAGGTTCGCCAGCACCGACAGACCGATGTCTCGGGCGGCGTTGTACCCCTGATCGGTCGTCAAGTCCGCTCCGAGCCGACCATACGGGCCGGCGATCCCTCCATCGTCGTCCTGTTTGGGATGTCCGGAAATGAAGGCCCGGTCGCCGCGGACGTTCACGAACGTGAAGGGTAGGTGGAGGCCCGCGGGCAGTGCGATCGGTGCGGGCAGCTCGAGGCCCAATTCTGCCAAGCGTTCTTCGGGAGTGCTCATCGCGTCGATCCTTCGAAACTATCCATCCCGAAGCACCTTCAGAAAATCGATGGCCTCGTCGCGGTCCTTGGTACGGCGGAGCGGAGGGAGGGCCTTGATCAGATCCCAGCGGTAGCTCTTCGACGTTGCGAGACGCTTGTCAAGAACGGCGACGACACCCCGGTCGTCGGTCGAACGGATGAGCCGGCCTGCGCCCTGGGCGAGCAGCATTGCCGCGCGCGGCAGGTCGATCTCGCGGAACGCAGTGGCGCCGACGCGCTCGCGACGTGCTTCGAGCAGTGGATCGTCGGGTCTGGGAAAAGGAATGCGATCGATGATCACACAGCTGAGCGCCCGGCCCGGAATATCCACGCCTTGCCAGAAGCTCATGGTGGCGAACAGGACCGACTCCTCGTCTTCGAGAAATCGGTCGATCAGCACCTGCTTGGGCAGCTCGCCTTGTGCGAGCAGGTCGTAGGGCAGGCGGTCGAGCAGGTGTTCGTAGGCGAGGTTCATAGACCGCCACGACGTGAACAACGCCAGTGTGCGCCCGCCCGCGGCCATGGTGAGCGCTTCGATCTCGGCGTGGAGCGCGTCCCGGTACGCATCGTCACGCGGATCGGGGAGGTGAGAAGCGCAGTACAACAGGCCGGCCTCCTCGAAGTCGAAGGGACTGCCCACGTCGATCTGGGTGGGCTCGAACGGATCGAGTCCGACCCGACCGGTGAGGTTGGCCGGAATCGTGGCGCTCGTGAGGATGGACGATCTGGTGGTCCAGAGGTTCTCGGCCAGTACGTCCGCCACATCGATCGACGCCACCTTCAGCGTGGGGTTTCGTTGTCCCTCCACCCACGCCACGGTGCCCTCCACCATGTCCAGCGCGATGTCGATGTCCATCACGAGGTGGGTTGCGGCCATGGTTGCGCGCTCTTTGCGCCCGATCACCTCGGGCGAGGATTCCTTGGGAATCTTGCGCAGTGCCTCGAGTGCCTTGTTGGCCCGGTCTCTGGCCCGGCTGAGCGTGCGGGCGAGGTCGTCGTCGAGCTCGTCCGCGAGTCGTTCACCCATGTGGGGCTCCAGGTCGAGGCCGAGCTGATCGGCGATCTCGATCAGGTCACCAACCAGCGCATCGTCGGCGATGATCGCCCGGATCGTGTTTGCCAAATTCCGGAGCCGGCCGCCGGTCAACTCGAATCCGGCGGCGCTCGCCACGATGTCCTCGAGCTGGTGCGCCTCGTCGATCACGGCAACGTCGTGCTCGCCGAGGATCACGCCGTCGGACACGATGTCGAGGGCGTACAGGTGGGTGTTCACCACCACGACGTCGGCTTCATGAGCGCGTTGGCGGGCCAGCTCGGCGAAGCAGTCGCCTCCCGAGGGGCATTTGGCTGCGCCCGGGCACTCCGTTGGCCCAACGCTCACGGCTCCCCACGTTCGCCCCGAGGGTTCGAACAGGAGCTCGGCTCGATCTCCGGTGCGAGTCGATTCGACCCAGTCGAGGATCCGTTCGAGATCGTCGGCGTTCACGACGTCATCGACGACGTCGAGGCCAAGCTGCTGGCCGTCGTCAGCGAGTTCGGCCAATCGCTGGCGGCACACATAGTTCGAGCGCCCTTTCAACACGGCAAAGCTGAAATCCTCGTCGACCTGCTCGGCAAGAAACGGGAGGTCCTTGTTGGCGAGCTGGTCCTGAAGCGCCTTCGTGGCCGTGGCGACAACCGTTCGTTTGCCCGCCAGAACCGCCGGAACGAGATAGGCGAGCGACTTGCCGGTTCCGGTTCCGGCAGCGACCACCAGGTGGGATCCGCCCTCGATCGCGTCGGCGACCGCCTCGGCCATCTCGATCTGGCCTGGTCGATCTTCGCCACCTCCCGGAAGCGCCTCGGCCACGGCGACGAGCGCGGTCGATGCTCGTTCGCTCAGGCCCATCGGCGCAGTGTAGGGGCCGGAGTATTTCGCTCAGCGCATGTTCGCGCCATCCGATCGGCGAACTCAGGCGTTGCCTTCCCGGCCGCCGGCGTGAGAAGCAACGAGCTCGGCGATCGCATCGGCCTGGTCTTCCTGGAGGAAGTGTTTTCCCGACAGCCGGTGCATCGCGTCCAGGCCTGCAGCGGCTCGCGCCGCCTCCCCGAGTTCGTCGGCTGTGAGGACCGGGTCGTTCTCGCCCCAAATCACTTGCACCGGGTAGGGCACCTCGGCGACCACCGATCGATACAGCGCCTGCTTTTCTGGCGTTGTCTCGAAATTCTGCATGATCTGGAGAAAGGCCTTGCCTCCGTCGTCGCGTTTCAACAAGCCGAGATAGGCATCCAGTTCTGCATTCGTCACCGCGTTCGTGTCGCCGATGCCCTGCATCCTCATCAACGTGCGGAAACCCGGCTTGACCATGCCCTTCAGCCAGAGCGGGCCCAGGGTTGTGGACTCGAATGGTCGCATCGACCACGGCTTCGTGAAACCCGCCACGTCGACGATCGTGTTCAGCACGGTCAGCGATCGAATACGTTCGGGCATGGCGGCGGCGAGTTCGAATCCGACGGGCCCACCGATGTCGTGTACGACGAGGTGAAAGCGCTCCAGTTCGAGTGCGTCGACAGCGGCGACGGAGAAGCGACCGAGGCCCGTCCAGGTGTAGTCGAAGTCGGCCGGCCGACTGGCCAGACCGAGCCCGGGCAGATCGAATGCAATTCCTCGGAGGCCGCGACTGGCGAGACCGGCCAGCACCTTGCGGTAAAGAAAGCTCGACGACGGTACGCCGTGCATGCACACCACCGGCTCTCCTTCGCCTTCGTCGCGCACGAAACTCTGTACGCCGAGGGCGTCGAACGTATGCCCCGCAGCCCGGTGCTCATCGATCACCTGTTGCTCGTTCACGAGGTCACGTTAATCCTCATGGCCTGACAGGCCCAGCGAGTTTGTTCTGGCGCTCGGGATCTAGATTCGATGCCGTGCCCGCCACCCGCCTCGTGATCCCGTGTGCCGACCTCGACAGTGCGATCGCCGAGCACGAACGTCGGGGGTACCGGCTGTCGCTCATTCGTCCGGCCGACGCTCCGCGAACTGCGGTTCTCGATCGTGGGGACGAGCAGGTGCGCCTTGACTGCACGGTCGCCGGTGATCCGTTCACCGAAGAAGTGACGGACGGGTTGGACGACACCCTTCCCGCCAACACCCCGAAGTTCGTTATCAGCCGCGCCGCCGACGGAGACTTCGGCACGGGTCGGGCGGGAATGCAGTACCGCGACCTGATCCCGGAGCGGCAGGGCGGCCGGTACATCGCCAGCCACATCGCGATTCCCGAGGGTGGCCCCGTGCCCGACTACGTGCACCACCATCACATCCGATTCCAGATGATCTTCTGCCACGCCGGGTGGGCCGACCTCGTCTACGAAGACCAGGGGCCGCCATTTCGCATGGAAGCGGGCGACTGCGTGCTCCAGCCCCCGCACATCCGCCATCGGGTGCTCCACACCTCCGATGCGTTCGAGGTCGTCGAGATCAGTTCACCGGCCGCGCACGACACGCTGCGCGATCACGATCTCGAGCTGCCCAACGACGCCCTCGACCCCGATCGCGACTTCGGTGGCCAGACGTTCGTGTGGCATCGGGCCGGCAGGGCGGAGTGGACGCCGTGGGGGCCGCGCGGTTTTGAACATGCCGATTTCGGCATCGGCGCGGCGACGGGAGGGCTTGCACGTGTGGCGACGGTACGAGCAGACGGGACCGCCGAGCTCGAATCCCTGGAATGCAGCGACGAGTTCTGTCTCTGGTTCGTCCGCTCCGGCACGGCCGAACTCCATCGGAATGGCCAGAGTCATGCGCTGGTCGCTCGAGACGCCGTTGCTCTCTTCGCCGGAGATGTCCACGCGCTCACCTCCGTGTCGAGGAACTTCGAGTTCCTGGATGTTCGCGTCTCAAGTCTCGATGGCGCCTAAAGAGAATGTTTCAATGCGCCAAGGCCTCGGTGGAGCGGCGGTAACGTCGCGTAAGTGAGTTCGATCGATCCCCGCGCCGTGCCGCATCACATCGCGTGTGTCATGGATGGCAACGGCCGCTGGGCGCAACAGCGCGATCTGCCCCGAATCGAGGGGCACAAGATGGGCGAACACGCACTTTTCGAGGCGGTCGAGGGCGCGCTGGATCTGGGTGTCGAGTGGCTCACCGTCTATGCCTTCAGCACCGAGAACTGGAAGCGCCCGCCCGACGAAGTGAAGTTCCTCATCAACTTCAACGAAGACATCCTCCTTCGCCGAATGCACGAACTGAACGATCGGGGAGTGCAGATCCGGTTCGTTGGCCGCAACGACTGGCGGGTGCCCAAGCGACTGCTCCGCCGCATGGACGAGGCCCGCGAACTCACCAAGAACAACCGAACGCTCGTGTTCACGATCGCGTTCAACTACGGCGGACGGGCCGAGATCGTCGATGCCGTCCGTAGCCTGATGGATCAGGGGATCTCACCCGACAAGGTCACGGAGAAGATGCTCGCGAAGCATCTCTACGATCCACAGATGCCAGAGGTCGACCTGATGATCCGCACATCGGGTGAGTTCCGCACGTCGAACTTCCTCCTCTGGCAGCTCGCGTACAGCGAGATGTGGTTCACCGACACGCTCTGGCCCGACTTCACCCGCCAGACCATGGCGGATGCGGTGTACGACTTCCAGCACCGCACCCGGCGCTACGGGGGCGTCACGGCGTGACCGGCCTTTACCGCGACAACGCGGTGGTGTTGCGGTCGTGGAAGCTGGGCGAGGCCGATCGCATCCTCAGCCTGATGACACAGGCGAACGGCAAGATCCGGTGCGTGGCCAAGGGTGTACGCAAAACGCAGAGCCGATTCGGCTCGCGGGTTGAGCCCACCAACCATCTTCAGGTGCAGCTCTATCGGGGTAAGGGCGAGCTGGACACGCTCACCCAGGTCGAGTCGATCGATCGATTCCCGGTGCTACGCGAAGATCTCGAATTGTTCGCACGCGCCTCGTCGATGCTCGAAGCGGTCGAGATCGTGGCTCAGGAGCGGGAACCGAACGAGGGTCTCTACACAATGCTGGCTCGAGGGATGCACACCGTGAGCACCTCCACCAGCCACCTCGTCGTCGCCGGGTTCTTCCTCAAGCTCCTTGCGGCCGAGGGTTTTGCGCCTGCGGTCGACGTCTGTGTGCTGTGCGGCTCCGAGACCGACCTGACCAACTTCTCCGTAGGAGACGGCGGCACCACGTGCGGATCGTGCCGAGTCGGTACCGCGATCTCGGTCGATGCCCTTGCGCTTCTTCAGCTTGCGCTCGGTGGCCAGCTCGGTGCCGTCCTCAACCAGGGCGCCTCGCCCGCGACTCGTGAGGTCGACATCCTCTCGACCCGACTACTCGAACACATGCTCGAACGCCGGTTGCGCTCATCCACCGTCCTCGAACAGGCTTAGCCGGGTTCGTCAGTCTGCCTCGGGAAATCCGGCGTGGTCGACGTCTTCGCACTCGACGCCCTCCGGGAGGAACCGCCCCGGTTCGACGGCGGTACAGCGTTGCGCTGACACGCCACCCGAGCCGAACTCGTCGAGGCGGGTGTCGATCACGATGAGCACCGACGAGCCGTCGTAGTCGTAGCGGTGGTACAAGTCGTCGCCCTCCACCGTCGGGATCGCGAGGTCGACGATGACCGGTGTTCCCGCGTCGTACTCGCCGAAGAAGCACTCGAGTGCTTCGGCCCGCACGGCCTCATCTTCGACCTCGTTCTTCAAGCGAACGCTCGTGCACTGATTGTCGTTGGCCCCAAACGAGCGCTCGGTCTCGCTCACCGAAATGTCGGCGCCGTCGCCCCCGTCGGTAGTAACCGGATCGCCGGACCCGCACGCCGCGATCGCGACCAACACCAGCAGAACCGCTCTGATTCGAAGAATCGACATCACTACTCCTTCCAGTTCCTCGTCTGTTGTACGACCGCTGGAAGTCCTCGGTTCCCAATGCCGCCGCTCAATCGCCTCCCGGGACCCACCCCGTTCCGGCGAGCGGGACCTTCGCCATCGCAGCTGCCTCGACGGTGAGTGCGGCGAGGTCTTCCGGCTCCAGGTTGTGCACGTGGCTCTTGCCGCACGCTCGGGCGATGGTCTGCGCCTCGATCGACATGACGCTCAGGTAGTTGGCCAATCGACGACCGCCGATCTCCGGGTCGAGGCGGCTCGCCAGCGCGGGGTCCTGGGTCGTGATTCCCGCTGGGTCGTTCCCGGCTTGGAAGTCCTCGTAGTAGCCGGCCGACGTGCCGATCTCGTTGTATTCGCGTTCCAGCGCCGGATCGTTGTCGCCGATCGCGATCAGCGCGGCGGTGCCGATCGAGACGGCATCAGCACCAAGTGCGAGCGCCTTGGCCACATCGGCACCTGAGCGCATGCCACCCGCGGCGATCAGTTTGACCTCGCGGTGCACGCCAAGCTCCCGGAGCGCACGAACCGCCTCGGGAATCGCCGCGATTGTGGGGATGCCGACGTGCTCGATGAAGACGTCCTGGGTGGCCGCGGTGCCGCCCTGCATGCCATCGACCACGACGGCGTCAGCGCCAGCCTTCACGGCGAGTGCCGTGTCGTAAAACGGGCGCGCAGCACCGACCTTGATGTAGATCGGAATGCGGTGGTCGACGATCTCGCGCAGTTCGATGATCTTGATCTCGAGATCATCGGGCCCCGTCCAGTCGGGGTGACGACATGCCGAGCGCTGGTCGATGCCTTCTGGAAGTGTGCGCATCTCGGCAACGCGCTCGGTGATCTTCTGGCCCATCAACATGCCGCCTCCGCCGGGCTTCGCACCTTGGCCG
>JBPCTR010000163.1:0-4256 GCA_051011575.1 Acidimicrobiales bacterium
CGTGCGGTTTGAACGCGTGGATGCCGGCATCGGTTCCCACGACTATCCGGCCACCTCCGTCCCGGACCCGCGAGAACCCGGCGACAATGTGTGGCCACAGCTCGGCCAGCCAATCTGGCAATTCACCTTCGGGGGTCATGCCCATCGTCGCTGAGACGGCGATGCCGGAATCGGCAAGGCGTTGGAGCAGTGACGAGTCCGGGGCGATCTGCATCGCCTCATTCAGGAACGTGCAGTGCTCGATCGTGTCGACTCCTGCCGTGACCGCGTTGCCGATCCCCTCGAGTCCGTGACAGTGGGCGGCGACGGTCAACCCAGCTGCACGCGCCTCCTCGACAACGATCTGGAGATCCTCGAGTCCGAACTGCGACTTCCACATGGGCGCGGCTGCGGTCAGCCGACCTCCCGTCGCCATGATCTTCACCACGTCGCAGCCTCGGGCGATTCGTTCGCGCACGGACTCGACGATCTCGTGGCGGCTGTCGCACTCACCGCCGAGGTACCAACAGTGGCCCTTCACCGGCGTGATCGGCGGACCCGAACAGAGGATGGTCGGCAGGTCCGGATCGCCTCGGAGATCGAGGGTGACGAAGTTGCGGTCGCCCAGGTCGCGCAGGGTGGTGACGCCGCCCTCCAGCGCGCGTCTGGCCGCGTCCCGCGCACGCGAGCGCAACTCGTCGTCGGTCCGGCCAACGACCATCTCCTCGAGCGTGCCCTCACCATCGAAGACGAGATGTTGATGGCAATCCACGAGTCCGGGCATCAGTGTTACCGACCCGAGGTCGTGGACCGGCACATCACCAGGCGCATCGGAGCCGACGGCCACGACCACGCCATCCTCGACGAGGACGCTTGGGGGATCTACGAAACGAGTCCCGTCAAACAACCGCTGCGCACGAAGAACGAAGCGCCCGGCATGGTCATCGGTACCGATCACGATCCATGAGCGTAGTTCTTCCTCCCCACAACAATCTCGGCAATTCAACGCTGTGCTAGACGAAGAGCGAACACCATGGGTCAGGGCGACCCCAGCGAGAAAGCGATCTCCAGATATGCGCGACACGACTCGTGAACTGATCGAAGGCACTCCGGTGCTGCTCGTGATCGACATTCAGGGCGGTGAGGGCGCGGTCACGAGCGATGGTCCGAGCATTCCGCTGATGCCCGGGTACGACGAACGCATGGCGCGCGCCCCCGAGTTGATCGCAGCTGCCCGTCGCTTCGATGTGCCGGTGATCTTCTTCCAGGAAGCTCATCGACGGAACCTCGTCGATTTCGGGCGCGAGCTCGATGGCGCCGAGGGCATCCATCTTCTCGAAGGCGACCCAGGTACAAACGTCGATCCGGTGCTTGGCATGCGTGACGACGACTACTTCATTCGCAAGCGCCGCTACTCGTGTTTCTTCGGCACCGAGCTCGAGATTCTGCTGAAGGGTCTTGGCGCGAACACGCTCATTCTCGTCGGTGGCCACACCGACGTGTGTGTGCACTACACGTTCGTCGACGGGCACCAACACGATTACTTCTGCCGAGTGGTCGACGACTGCGTCGCCGGGTCGAGCCTCGACGCCCACAACGCATCGCTCGCCGCGATGGAGTACCTCCAGACGGGCGCTCGTCGATCGACCAGCGACGTCATCGCGGCGTTCGAAAGCTACGCGTCAGCCTGATCCCGCTCGGCCGGCGATCACGAGCGCGCCGCTCGAGCGTCATGTTCGGCTAGCTGCCGCTGGCCTTCGCCTGCTGGGAGAAGAACGAGGCGCCGTCGGGCACCTCGGGAAACTCCATTTCGTAGCTCGAGCACCGTACGCGATTCGTGCGTTCGCCCCGAACGACCTCGCCCTCGTAGCGACTCGGCAAGTGGTTGACCTGAAGAGGCTTCGAGTCTTCGGCACGGTATTCGCTGATGAAGAGGGTGCGGGGTCGGTCCGACACGTTCGGCGCCGAACCGTGCAGGAGCCGGGTGTGCATCAGGCATGCGGATCCCGCTGGCCCGTACACCGGGATGGCGTCACCGACATGAAGGTTCTCGACCTCGGGGCTGACGGCACCCGTGTACACACCGTCGTGCCAGTGATCGAAGAGTTCGGCGCGATGGGTTCCCGGAATCACGTTGAGCGGCCCATTCTCGAGCGTGACGTCGTCCAGGAAGAAGAGGCAGGTGATCAGGTCCTCGTTGGAGTGGGGCTGGAACATGAAGTCCTGGTGATACTTCACCTCGGTCGACGAGCCGGGCTGCTTGGCGTTGATCTTCGAGTTGTTGAACTCGAGGTTCGGGCCGATCAGCTGGACAGCAGCGTCGAGCGCCCGGTTGTCGCGCATGACATCGAGATAGGCGTGCGACACCTCGACCGGCGATGCGACCCTCCGCAGCCGCGGATCAGCGGCGGTGTGCTCTGGTGCGATGTCGAAACGCGCCCTGTCCGCGAGTGTCTCGCCCCACGGTTCGACATGTTCACGACTCTCTTCGACCCAGGCGTCGAAGTCGGTCACCAGGGCATCGAGCTGATCAGGCGTCACGGCGTCCTCGACGAAGAGGTAGCCGTTCGCCCAGTACGAATCGATCTGCTCGGGTGTGAGTGCGGGGCCGATCATCCTCGTGATGGTACGGAATTCTCGATCAGGTTCACGACTCAGCCGTGGGTCCGGGTCTTGCCCGGGTCGAAGAATGGAATCGCTTCGACCGTGGCTGTATGTTCCACGCCGTCGCCCACAACCGTGAGCGCCGTTCCAGGTTCGGCCGCGCCGGGCTGGAGGTGCACGAGCGCGAGGCTCTTGTTCAACCGATGCGAGAACGCCGGGCTGTTCACCATGCCCACGTCCGCTCCGTCGAGTTGGAGTGTCTCACCACCGGCGATCATGTCGTCGTGCTCGACGGAGATGCCCGCCCCAACGAACCGTTCATTACCGACCGCCGCGAGCGCCGGGGACTTTCCGCGGTAGTCGCCACCGTTTTTCGACAGCGCCCAGCCGAGGCCGACCTCACTCGGATGGTGCTCATCGGTCATGTCATAGCCGTAGAACAGGAGGGCGGCCTCGACCCGCACCTTGTCGAGCGCAGTGAACGATGCGGGCATCACGCCCTGGGCCGAACCGGCCTCGACGATTGCATCCCAGAGCGCAACCACCTCATCGGCACCCGCTATCAGCTCGTAGCCGCGTTCACCCGAGTACCCCGTGCGGCTGATCATGGTGGGTCGACCGAACAGCGAGCCGTGCGCGTGGTGGAAGTACGGCACAGGCGCGAGGTCGATGTTGGTATTGGTGTCTAGCAAGTCGAGCGATGCAGGGCCCTGGAGAGAGATGATGTGGAGGTCGTCATCGAGGTCGATCGACGCATTCCTGTTGGCAGCCGACTCCTCGAGCAGCTCCATCGACGCACCCGAGCCGTGCACGAACAGCCAGTTGTCATCGGCGTGTTTGAACACGATGGCGTCGTCGGCGACGGTGCCCTGCTCAGTGAGAACGGCACCATATGCCGACTGCCCGGTAGTGAGCCTCCTGAGGTCGCGACTGTGCGCGTGATCCACGACCGCGGCAGCGTCACCACCGGTGACACGCACCTTCTTGAGGGGCGACATGTCGAACATTCCGGCCGTTTCACGGATGGCGTCGTGCTCTGACATCGGGTCGGTCGAGTACTCCCAAGCGGTACCCATTCCGTTCCAGTCCTCGAGCCCCGAGCCGAGCGACTTGTGGCGGTCGGCGAGGGCGGAGGTACGTGATAGCTCTTCGGTCATCGTCTTTCTTCTCTCTCCCGGTCAGTACCAGGCGTCGGGCGTCGCTTTCTTGCGATCATCGATAAAGGCGTGCAGCTCGCGGTCAACCGCGTCGTCGATCGGCGGCGGCCCGTAGTCGGCGAGCATCTGCTTCCAGATTCTGTTTGCGCGTTGCTGTGCATCGAGCGCACCGTCTTCGCTCCATTGCTCGAACGAATTCGTGTCGGCGAGCAGGGATTCATGGTTGGCCGTGGCGTAGTGGCGCATGGTGTGAGCGCTACCGAGGTAGTTGCCGCCTGGCCCGGCCTCGATGTACGCGTCGAGGCCAAGCTGTTCGTCGTCGATGGTGAGACCGCCGAGCTGTTTGTGCAGCATCGCGCAACGGTCGAGATCCATCACGAACTTCTCGTAGCCGAACGAGAGACCGCCTTCGAGCCAACCGGCCGCATGAATCACGTAGTTGGGTCCGGCGAGTATTCCCGACGACATGGCGTCGACCGACTCCTGCATGGCCTGTCCGTCTGCAACCTTCGAGGC
>JBPCTR010000164.1:0-6414 GCA_051011575.1 Acidimicrobiales bacterium
GACGCGTACACACCCGTCGACCGCGACCGCGTCGTGAGTCAGGCGCTTCTGGCATATGCGGCGATGACGACCTCGGCCGCTCGTGGCGCCGTGCGCGACGTGTCTCAGCTCACGCGCTGAATCGAGCTCCGGGAGCGGAACTACTCGAGGATCACGCCGCTCCCGCTGATCGTCAGCATTGCGGGGTCGTCGAGGAGTGCGGCCACGCCGCCGACCGTTCGGAGATCCGCCACGGCGACGCTGGCAGTGATTCGGTTGGTCATGTTTCCGCTCGCGCTTGCAGTGAGCCAGAGCCCTTGCTCGGCATTCTCGTGCATCTCCCGCTGCGCGTCGCTCAGGTCGGCCTGGGTGAACTGAACCTGGACGAGACATGGCTGTCGATCGCCGTCTCGGAGCTCGGCTCGGGCGGCATCGAGGTCGCCGACAACCTGGTAACCAAGCTGTTGGCCCGACGGGGTTGGGAAGACGAACCCGATTCCGGCGCGATCGGGATTCGCCGTTGCCCATTCGTGAAGCGCGTCCTCGCCGACGAATTCGGTGATGGCGGTACACTCGTCGGGAATCTGCGGAGGTGAACGATCTGTTGGCGGGCGAGGCTTTGTCGGCTCGTCCGACACGAGCTCCACGTGACCATCGACCGGCGGCCACCGGACGACCACGGTGCGCTCGCCCCACGAGACTCCCGACAGTGTCTCAGCCCAGTTCTCCGACATCACGAGGTTGTCGGCGACCGGACCGCTGCACTGCGGCGGACGCGATTCGGCGACACCGCCGAGGCACAGCTCGGGACCATCGCCAGAATCGATGATCGTCGTGGTGAACTCGATGAGTGAGGCAACTTCGGGGAGTTCGCTCGGCACCGATCGGGTGCTGACGGGGATTCCATCGACGTCGAGGTTGCGCACGTCCACCTGTGCGGCCGGCCGGGGAACCGTTGAGGTCGTTTCGCTTGTCGCCGGCACTGCCGTCGTCGTGACCGGTACCGCCGTCGTCGAGATCGATGAGAGTGTCGTGGTCGGCGATGTCGTAGTGGTATCGACCGAATCGAGGGTCGAAGCCGAGGAACAGGCCCCCACGAGGACTGCGGTAGCTCCAACTGTGATCACGCACCGGCGCAGTCGACCCATCTCTTCTGGATACCACGAGCCACGGGTCGGCAATCAGCGGGTCCAGCGGTATCGGACGTCGGGCGCGCCCTCTTCGTTGTCGCCATCGGTGCGGTCGACCTCGACGAATCCGTGTCGCTCGTAGAAGCGACGGGCGTCGACGTTGGCCTCGAAGGTCCAGAGGTCGAGCGAGTCCTGACGGTCCATCGCCGCGTGGAGCAGACGGGAACCAACGCCCGAGTTCGTGTGGTCCGACAAGACGTACAGCTGCTCGACCCATCCCTCCCCGAGAGCGAGAACGCCCACCGGTAGACCCCGGACCACCGCAAACCAGATCTCGTGGCTGGGAGCGAACTGTTCCCGGAACCACTGACGGACCTCGTGGTCGGGGTGGATCGAGGCCGGGATCGCAGGGATCGCCGACTGCCGCGACTCGAGGTAGATGGTGGCGGCGATGTCGCTCTCGTGCAGTTCGGCCAGCCGGACGACGATTGGATCGCGCCACCCCGCGGCGGCGTGTGGTGCCATGAGGTGTCGCGCGCCTTCCCGGGCTGCCGTGGACGACACCGACCGCAGCTCGGGCGGCGTGAGGAGCGGGTCGCGTGGATCAGCGATACCCGTTCGCGGGGCGACGACGGTCTCGGGGAGTTGGGCGATCGCCGCGTCCCGCGCAGACACAGATTCGTAGTAGCGGACGTCGTTCACCTGTTCCCACTTGTCAGCCCCCATGATCACGACGTCGTAGCCGGCGGCGATGTCGGCGATGAGCGTGAGGGAGGTGACGCGCACGCTGAATTCGGGGTGCGCCGCCAGGTCGGCTCCGATCAGCGCGATCCGCTCGAGCAGGGGAGGGCCGGGAGGATCCGGCTTGTCGAGCGCAACCTCCGAGACCACGAAGTGCACCTCGTCGAGGCGATGTGTGTGACGGGCGAGACGGGCGATCTCGAGATGCGCAACCGTCAGTGGGTTGAACGAACCGGGGAACACACCGCGTCGGGTCACGCAACGATGTTGCCGTCCCCCCGTACCGAGGGCATACTCACTGCTGTGAATTTCTTCGGTTCCACCGCCGTAGTAGTACTCGTGTAGCACTCGACCAACGTCGAGTGCTGCTGCCTTCCCTTTCGGGAAGGCTCTTTGGTTTTTCGGATCGATTTTCGCCACGCTCACGGATCAGGAGCAAGAACATGCAGATGGATGGAGGACAAGCACTCCTCAAGGCCCTCGAGTTCGAGGGTGTCGAGGTCGTGTTCGGCTACCCGGGTGGCGCAATCCTTCCCGTGTACGACTCGGTGATCAACGCCGGGCTTCGTCACGTGCTCGTGCGGCATGAACAGGGCGCGGGCCACATGGCATCCGGATATGCCCACGCAACCGGCAAGCCCGGCGTGGTCATGGTCACGAGCGGCCCTGCCGCCACGAACATCGTCACGCCGCTGGCCGACGCCTACCTCGACTCGGTACCGATCGTCGCAATCACCGGACAGGTGCCCTACGGGCTCATCGGCACGGACGCATTCCAGGAGACCGACACCACGGGCATCACGATGTCGGTCACCAAGCACAACTATCTCGTCTCGGATCCGAACGACATCCCACAGATCGTGCACGAGGCCTTTCACATCGCCACCCATGGTCGCCCCGGACCGGTCCTCATCGACCTGCCCAAGAACATCGCCGACGCGATGAACCCGGATTCGGCGATGACGTGGCAAGACCCCGTCGCTGTGGACCTTCCCGGATTCCAGCCGGTTCTCGACGGCGATCCCGCCGACATCGCCGCCGCGGTGAATCTTCTCAAGCGGGCGACTCGGCCGGTCATCTACGCGGGTGGAGGCATCCTGAAGTCGCGAGCCGCAGCCGAGTTGCGGGCACTCGCGGAACGAACCGACACGCCGGTCGTGACGACGCTGATGGCTCGCGGTGCCCTGCCCGACAGTCACGAGCTCAACCTCGGGATGCCGGGTATGCACGGCAACTACACCGCCGTCATGGCCATGCAGGAGTCGGATCTTCTGCTCGCCCTGGGCAGCCGATTCGACGACCGGGTGACCGGCCGGGTCGAATCATTCGCACCGGACGCCAAGGTGATTCATGTCGACATCGACGCCGCCGAGCTCGGCAAGATTCGCCAACCCGACGTCGCCATACGCGGAGACGCCAAACGAGTGATCACCGCAATTCTCGACGAGCTCGGGGCCGCCGAACTCGCCGATCACGGAGCTTGGCGTTCGAAGCTGAGTGGCTGGCAGGAGAACTACCCTCTCGCCTACGAGGACGCCGTCCCCGGTGGAAAGCTCAAGCCCCAAATGGTCCTCGAACGGCTGCGCGACGGCTCTCCGAAGGACACGATCGTTGCTTCGGGCGTAGGCCAGCACCAAATGTGGGCCAGCCAGTACTGGCAGTTCGATCACCCGTACACCTGGTTGAACTCGGGTGGCCTCGGCACGATGGGCTACTCGATCCCTGCCGCAATCGGCGCCAAGGCCGGCATGCCCGATCGAACGGTGTGGGCAGTCGACGGCGACGGCTGCTTCCAGATGACGTGTCAGGAGCTCATCACCGCGTCGGTCGAGAAGATTCCGATCAAGGTGGCGCTTCTCAACAACACCTACCTCGGCATGGTCCGGCAGTGGCAGGAGATGTTCTACGAGAACCGGCTGTCCGAGGTCGATCTCAGCGGGCCAGTTCCCGACTACATCAAGCTCTCCGAGGCGATGGGATGTGTGGCGATCCGGGTCGAGGACCCCGACGAGGTCGAGGATGCCATCGCCCGCGCGAACGAGATCAACGACCGACCGGTTGTGGTCGAGTTCGTGACCGAGCCCGAAGAGAACGTGTACCCGATGGTGCCGGGCGGCCAGAGCAACTCCGACATCGTCGTCCCGCCATTCCAGGACAAGGAGGCGCAGTCGTGAATCGCACTCACGTTGCCGAAACCCACACGCTCGCCGTTCTCGTGGAGAACAAGGCCGGCGTGCTGGCCCGAGTAGCGGGTCTGTTCGCGCGGCGCGGCTTCAATATCGATTCTCTCGCCGTCGCGCCGACCGACGAGCGGCTCAGTCGGATCACGATCGTCGTCGATGCCGAATCGGCACCGCTCGATCAGATCATGAAGCAGCTCGACAAGCTGATCAATGTCGTCGACATCGAAGAGCTCGCGCCGGAATCGTCAGCACTGCGGGAAATGATGATGGTGCATCTCGAGGTCGACCACGACTCGAAGTTCGACGAGGTGCTGCAGCTCGTGTCGGGCTTCAACGGTGCCGTACTCCGCGTGCGGGGTCGAGAAATGATTCTCTCGCTGTCGAGCCGACCCGAAGATCTCGATGCATTTCTCGTGAAGCTTCAGCCATTTGGCATCGTTGAACTCCAGCGCACCGGGGCGATCGCCCTGCCGGGCATCGAGTAGCCTGCATCAGTTCGATTCCGCACATCCGACCATCGATCGACACACAAATCGACAGACAGAAAGACAACTGCCGTGGCAAACATCTACTACGAGAAGGACGCCGATCGTTCTCTCATCGCCGACAAGAAGGTCGCCATCCTCGGATACGGCTCGCAGGGTCATGCCCACGCCCTCAACCTCAAGGAGTCGGGCATAGACGTGTGCGTAGGGCTTCGCGACGGTTCGAGCTCGAAGGCCAAGGCCGAGGAGGCGGGGCTCGTCGTGAGGTCGATCGCCGACGCCAGCGCCCAGGCCGACATCATCATGATCCTGCTCCCCGACACCGAGCAGGCGGCGATCTACGAGGAACACATCGCGCCCAACATCGAAGCCGGCAACGCTCTCGCCTTCGCTCACGGCTTCAACATCCGATTCGACCTGATCAGCCCGCCCGACGACGTCGACGTGATCATGATCGCCCCCAAGGGCCCCGGTCATCTCGTACGCCGCACGTACGTCGAAGGCGGCGGTGTGCCGTGCATCATCGCGGTCGAGAACGACGCCAGCGGTAGCGCAATGGGCGTTGCGCTCGCCTACGCCGATGCCATCGGTGGTGCCCGCGCCGGCGTGATCGAGACCACGTTCACCGAGGAGTGTGAGACCGATCTCTTCGGCGAGCAGGTAGTGCTCTGCGGTGGCACAAGTGAACTGGTGCGGAGCGGTTTTCAAACGCTCGTCGACGCCGGCTACCAGCCCGAGATCGCGTACTTCGAGTGTCTCCACGAGCTGAAGCTGATCGTCGATCTCATGTACGAAGAGGGCATCAGCGGGATGCGCTACAGCGTGAGCGACACCGCCGAGTATGGCGACATGAGCCGCGGCCCTCGCATCATCGACGATTCAACTCGCGAGCGCATGAAGGACATCCTCACCGAGATCCAGGACGGCACCTTCGCCCGCGAATGGGTCGAGGAGGCGCGCTCGGGTCGGAAGAACTTCCTCGCGATGGAAGACGCCGGCAAGGACCACCTGATCGAGCAGGTCGGCGGTGAGCTTCGGGCCATGATGCCGTGGATCTCGGCCGGCAAGCAGTCCGTCCAGGAAGCTGCAGGCGGCCAAGGCTGATTCTCGCCGCGGGTCCGGATCCGTCGTTTCGCTCCTCGACCGGCCTGCGGACTGCCGGAGGCCCCTTTTCGTTCGACCGGCTCAGTAGAGCTGGGGAACGAACGTCTGATCGTGCATGGGTGGACGAATGTACGGCACATCCTCGCGCTCGGGGATCTCGACGGGGTCGGGGACGACGTCCTCATAGGGAATGGCCGAGAGGAGATGGCTCATGCAGTTCAGCCGGGCCCGGCGCTTGTCGTCCGATGGCACCACATACCACGGGGCCTGTTTGATGTCGGTGTACTGGAAGGTCGTGTCCTTCGCCATCGAGTAGCGCACGTACTGACGATGCTCTTCGAGATCCATGTCACTGAGCTTCCACCGCTTGAGCGGTTCGTTGTTCCGGGCCGCGAAGCGCCGCTCCTGCTCGTCGTAGCTGATCGAGAACCAGTACTTGAGCAGAATGACGCCCGACCGCACGAGCATTCGCTCGAACTCGGGGCACGAACGTAGGAACTCCTGATGTTGGGCCTCGGTACAGAACCCCATGACCCACTCGACGTTCGATCGGTTGTACCAACTGCGGTCGACCAGCACGATCTCGCCGCCGGACGGAAGGTGTTCGACGTAGCGCTGGAAGTACCACTGGGTCTGCTCGCGTTCGGTGGGCTTGAGCAGCGCCTCGGTGCGGACGATGCGGGGGCTCGTCCGCTCGCTGATCCGCTTGATCACTCCGCCCTTGCCGGCGGTGCCCCGCCCCTCGAAGATGACGAGCACCCGTAATCCATTCTGCTGGACCCAGTACTGGAG
>JBPCTR010000165.1:0-26772 GCA_051011575.1 Acidimicrobiales bacterium
GGCGAGTAGCGGCGTACCACCCATCGCATACACGTCCGACACCGCATTGGCTGCAGCGACCCGGCCCCAGGTACGCGCATCGTCGACCACCGGCGTGATGAAGTCGGCGGTGGCGATGAGCGCGCGATCTTCGGCAAGGCGCCAAACGGCGGCATCGTCGCCGGAGGCGGCCCCTCCCAGACGATCGGGGTGGTTGGACGGCGTGAGTCGGCCCACGACCTGGGCCAATTCGCTCGGATCGAGCTTGCAGCCTCAACCAGCGCCGTGGCTGAACGCGGTGAGTCTCGGGCGTTCCATCTTCCCTCCCCCCGTTGTCGGCGTTACGAACGTTGGCTCACCCTAGCGAGTCGCCGCTGCAGGTCGTCCGCGAGCGTGTGCACGCGGGTCGGGCCAACGATGCAACGTTCGTCGGGGAGGAAGTGGACACCATCGAGCTCGACAACGGCGAGCCGTTCGCCGTGTAGTCGGGTCCACGGGTCGACGGTGAGTGCGTCGTCGGACTCGCTCGCCGCGTAGTAGACCACGTCGGTGTCTAGAGGCCCGGGAGCGTAGCCGAGCGCCGCCCGGCGGACGACCGGTCCGAGCTGCCGTTCCGCGTCTTCGAGCGAAGGGGTCTGCCCCCGCCGACGGGCGTGTCGATAACGGGCCCGAGCCACCGAGAAGGCCGTACGCTCCAGCGCCCGCTGACCGGCCTCTCGGACGACGGCTTCGGGTCCCGAGTCCCCCAGAAGAGATCGGTATTTCTCGAGTGGCGACTGCGGTGGGTCGACGTGCAGACCACCCATCACGGTGTCGACGAGTGCCACCAGGTCAACGGTGTCGCCACGGGCCTCAAGAAGCCGGGCCATCTCCCAGGCGATCAGGCCACCGGTCGACCAACCAAGCAGTCGGTAGGGCCCTCCGGGGTGGATCGTGTCCATGGCATCGAGCATCACTTGCGACTGTTCGGCGATCGTGTCAGCGATCTCGGAGCGGGCATCGGCACCGGGCAGACGTATTCCGAGGATCGCCAGCTCCGGGGGGAGGGCGCTCACGAGCGCGGCGTACCGAAGGAGATTTCCCCCGCCTGGAGGGAGGACGACGAGCGGTGGACCGCTACCGGTCGAGCGCAGCGTTTCGACGAGTGGCGACGCGGTCTTCGCGTGGCCAGCCGCCGATTGCTGGAGTCGAGAGGAAAGCCGGCGCGGCGTCGGAGCATCGATCAACTCACCGATTCCGATGCGCCCGCCGAATACTTCTTCGAGCGCAGCGACCAGCTCAACCGCACGCAGCGAGTCGCCGCCTGCGGCGAAGAAGTCGGTGTCGGGCCCGATTCGTTCGCCTTCGAAGGCGTGCTCCCATACTCCAATCATCCTCTTCGTGGCCGGGTCGGCGACCTGCACAGGAATCGGCGGCGGAGTCAGCGATGGACCGAACCGCGGGAGAGTGCCGAGCAGACTTCGATCGACTTTCCCATTGTGGTTGCGAGGAATCTCGTCGACCTCGATCACCCGGCTCGGAAGATGCGTGGGCGCAAGTCGTCGGGACAGGGTGGATCGCAGTTGGTCGGTGTCGACTTCGATGGTCCCACTCGCTTCAAACCAGAGCAGGAGCTCGCGACCCACGACCGTGCTCGCGGCCGTGGTCACCCCGGGGAATCCCGAGGCCGCCTGCTCGATCTCCGCCGGCTCGACCCGCACACCACCCACCGAGATCTGGTCGTCGATGCGGCCCACGAAGTCCAGCTCACCCGAACGCCGCCGTACGACGATGTCGCCGGTTCGGTACGCGCGCTCGCCGGCGATCTCCAGGAATGCGCTGGACGGCTCCTCGCCCAGGTAGCCGGCTCCGACCGACTGTCCGGCGAGGACCAGCTCGCCCGTGACGTCAATTGGCACCTCGGCGCCACGCTCATCGAGGACGTGAGCGGTGACGCCGGCGATCGGGGCACCGATCGGAACCACAACACTCCCGTCGGCAGAGGCACACACATGAGCCGTCGCCCAGACGGTCGCTTCGGTCGGCCCGTACTCGTTGACGAGATCCGCCGTGGCGCCCACCCGTCGATGCCTTTCAACCAGCTCCCTGGGGCAGGATTCGCCGGCGACGATGATGATCCGCAGGCCGGGCAGCGGTGCCTCGAAGCGAGCCAGCAGCGCGTTGTAGAGCGAGGGCACACACAGCGTGTGGGTCGGGCGAGTGCGCTCGACGAGCTCGAGGAGGGCGTCGACATCGTGCACCTCATCCTCGGTCGGGAGGACCAGCTCCCCGCCGTCCGCCAGCGCCCAGAAGATCCCGGCGACCGAGGAGTCGAAACCTGCGCTCGATACCAGGAGGTACCGCTCCACGGGATCGGCGTAGAACTCGAACCTCGCGGCCAACGACGCTGCGAGGTTTTCATGTGAGATCGGAACACCCTTGGGCCGACCGGTCGAACCCGACGTGAAGATGAGGTACGCCTCGTCGGCCCCAGCTGTGGCGTGTTCGACGGCGACGGGAAGCACGGCCGAGTCCGGGCGATCGGCGGACACCGTGACCACCTCGCCCAGGCCGGCATGACCTTCGGTTGACGACACCGCGGCGACGACGTCAGCCGCGGAAACCAGCTCGGCGACACGGGAGGCCGGCTGCGACACGTCGATCGGGACGTAGCTTGCGCCGAGCATCCACGTGGCGACAATGGCCACTGGAAGCTCAACGGAGCGAGGGACGACGATTGCCACTCGGTCTCCGGGGGCGACACCGATCGCACGCAGGTGCCCGGCGAGCGCACGAGCTCGATCGTCGAGCTCGCCATAGGTGATCGACTCGTCGCCGCACCGAACGGCTGGACCTCCGGGTGTCTGCTGGATGCGCTCGCGGATCCGGTCGGGCGCGAACGGTGCGTCGACCGAGAGCTTGCCTCCGCGGAGGGGTGCGATCCGGGGCGCCGCCGTGGTGACCGCATGCTCGGGCTCGTTCACGAGCGTGGAGAGTGCACGATCGAAGACCGAGAGCAACTCCGACGCCCGCTCGCGCGAAACCGTGCGGCCGCGGTACTCGACCCCCAGCTCCACGAGCGAGCCTCGCACCTGCACGAAGAACGTGAGGTCGTTGACCGCTACACCGGACGCAAGGATCTCGTGGCCGACGGCGTGGCCGTCGAGCGAGGCGGGCGCGAGGTCCTCGACAGCAAGCATCACCCGCGAACGCGGAACGGCCACGCCACGAGCACGTGCGTCCTTCACGAGAGTGCCGAAGGGGACAGCTCGATGTTCGAGCGCCGTTGCGAGCGTGTCTCCGATTCGATCGGCCAAGGTCACGCCGGTGTCGCCGGACCTCACGTCGACGAGCAACGGAAGTGGGTTCAGGAAATACCCCACGACGTCTGCAATCGACGGATGGTCACGAACCGATGAGGTCACGGCGATCTCGAACCGGTCGGCGTCGTGATACGCACGCATGGCCGCAGCGAGGGCGGTGAGCGCAGTGGCGAAGAGGGTTCGCCCCGGTCCATGCCGGATTGCATCGGCATCGATGTGGGAGGCGAGATGGACGTATCCATCGGGCTCCTCGCGGTCGGGCCGGAGGGCAAGTTCTCCGATTTCCTCCCCCGCCGCCACCGGCCACGCGGCAGCGAGATCGTGGGACTTGCTACCGAGGAACGCTCCGTGTTCGGCGTAGGTGGCGGTGAGCGGCTCGAGATCGAGCCCCTGGTAGACCCGGTCGATCTGTTGCCACAGCACGTCGAGCGAGCCAGCGTCCGAGACGATGTGGTGCGCCCGGAGAAGGATCCCAGAGACCCCGGCGTCGTCGGAGCTGCCCGATTCGAGATGATGACAGGTGAGAAGCGGGCCGGTCACCAGATCGAACGGTTGCTCGTTGAGGCGGTCGGCGAGGGCCGCGAGCGACGCGACATCGGCGACGATCCGACCAAAGGTCACCGCGTTGTTGATCGCGAGTTCGCGTCGGTCGCGACCGTAGGAGGTGCGAAGGGTCGGCTGGTTCTCTACGACCGCTCGAACCGCCGAGTCGAATCGTGCCCGGTCGATATCGCCCTTCACTCGATACAGGCGGGCCACGTTGTATCGACGATCGGCGGGATCCCGACGCCACTCGTACAGAAGCGCTTCCTCCCCCGGCGACAGGGGCCGCTCGTCCGCGGTGAGATCGGGGAGTACGGCCGGTGCATCACCGCGGTTGTCCAGATCGTCGATCGCACTGGCGAGGTCGGCAACTGTTCGGGTGCGAAACGCGAGCGCTTCCGGGATCGTCCGTTCCACGTCGTCGCTCAGACGCACCACCATCTCGAGCGCATGAAGCGAGGTACCGCCCAGGGCGAAGAAGTCGTCGGTGGCGCGTACATCGACGACACCGAGCACCGCCGTCCACACGCGAGCGATGATCTTCTCGGTCTCCGTGGCAGGCGCACGCCCCGTCCCGCTCGAGTCGATACGACGCGAAGAGGGTGCGGGCAGTCGAGCGTGGTCGACCTTGCCGTTGGGGCTTAGTGGGATGGAGTCGGTGAGCTCGATCGCCCGCGGCCAAGCGTGTTCGGGCAACCCGGCGGTGAGAGCGTCTCGCACCGCCGAGACATCGATGTCGACCTCGGGATCCGATTCGAGCCACAGGGTGAGCAATTCGTGACGATGCGGTTCGTAGCCCACTTCGGCCAACATCGATGTGATCGCCGCGAGCTCGTCGGGACCCATGGGATCATCGAGTTCCTCGAGTGCCTCGGCTCTCGTCTTGTGGCCGAGTCGTACATCCCAGCTGTAGGGCATCGCATAGTTGTGATGGCCCTGCTCGACGGTGTGGACGTAGATTCCGGCGGCATTGATGAGGCAGTTCGTCGACCGGCCGGAGTCCGGCGGCCGCTGCCAGATACCGGTCGACTCGAGCGCGCGGTACATCTCGGCGAGTTCCACGTCGAGGTACCGGTAGATGTCGATGAATGAGATCCGATCGAAGAGGTCGTCGTCGATGAAGGATGTGTCCATCGTCTCGAGTACCGCGTCAGGGGTTCGGTGGTACACGCGACGAGCCTCGACTACCGCCGCATCGATCGCATCGGCATCGAAACGATCGGCCGCGAACATTCCCGGCACGAGGCGCGTCTCGAAGAACTGGCCACGGGACAGGCCGGTGACGATCGCCGGGATGGAGAGTCGGGTCGCCCGCTCGAGCGCCACGGTGTAGATCGCCTTGTAGCAGCCATTGCACACGTTCGAGTACCGGTCGAGGCTGTCTCGGAAGATCTCGTTCATCGAGTCGACTGTGACGAACTCGTGATCCACCCCAAGTCGTTCGGTGGCCCGCCGAACGTTGTCTTTCGCGACCTCGGCGATGAAGCCGTTGTCGAGCGTGATCGCAAGCACCCGTGCGCCCATCCCGACCAGCCGATGGAGGGCGTAGGTCGAGTCTTTGCCTCCCGACAGGAGGTGAAGAACGTCGTAGTCGCCACCCGATCGGGCACGCGCGTCATCGAGTTCACGACGAAGGTCGAGTTCGGTGCGGAACCAGCCGGCCGCCTGCGGGGCGACGACGTCGTATTCGTGACAGGCCGAGCAGATACCGTCGCCGTCGACGGCGATTCCGGGCACATCGTTGCC
Source organism: Acidimicrobiales bacterium (assembly GCA_051011575.1). GTDB lineage: Bacteria > Actinomycetota > Acidimicrobiia > Acidimicrobiales > SHLQ01 > SHLQ01. The sequence goes on from JBPCTR010000165.1 coordinate 5,571, forward strand.
GAGGCCACATCGCTTACATCGGGCGACCTGATGTCGGGCATCGGGCGACCACAGACCGGCCACGGCCCGGCGAACGCCGGGAGTCGAGGTCGCGATCGCTTCGATCTCGCCCGGCTCGAGTCGGATGCCTCCTACCTTGAGCTGCTGGTCGATCCTTCCGAGATATACGAGCGTGTCGACGTCTGACATACGCACCAGATCGCCACTGCGGTACCAGCGGGAATCGTCGATGTCGCCGGCAGCGATGAACCGTTCGCCCGAGAGCTCGGGACGATCGAGGTAACCCGTAGTGAGCCCAGGGCGGCTGATCAGCAGCTCCCCGGAGACGCCGATCGGCACCGGGTGATCGTGTTGGTCGATGACTCGCAGGCCGACGCCCGGGGCGGCAGAACCGATCGGAACGTGGGGGCCCGCATCGCTCGACGGGTCATATCGATGGTGCATACACCCCACGACGGCCTCGGTCGGGCCGTACTCGTTGTGAAGTGCCGCACCGGGTGCGAGCACATCGAGCAGGCGCTCGGCGAGGTCGCTCGTGAAGGCTTCGCCTCCGACGACGAGCCCTCTCAACGGATGGGCCTCGTCGATCATGCGCATCAGTAGCTCGAGGTGCGAAGGAGTGGCCTTGAGCAGGGTCGCCTCACGCTCGTCGACGATCTCGCGTAGTGCCGCCAGGCCACCCTCTGGATGCACCGTCATGAGCCCACCGGCGAGGAAGGGTAGGAAGAGCGTCGTGATCGTCAGGTCGAACGACAGCGAGGTGAAGAGCGGCATGACGATCGGGCCGCTGTCGATGTATCGGTTGTGGGCGAAACCGAGGTACTCACTGAGGCCTCGATGGGTGATCGGGACACCCTTGGGTAGACCGGTGGAGCCCGAGGTGTACATCACGTAGGCGAGGTCGTCTGGGTCGATCTCAGCGTCGGCCGCGGACCCTCCATCGGCTTCAGGCAGCTCATCGAGTGAGCGGAGCGTGAGTGATGCTCCTGAATCGGTCCGTATGTGCTCGCGGCGATCGTCGGGGTAGGCAGGATCGATCGGGACAAACGCGGCGCCGACGCGGAGCACGGCGTGCACGGCCGCAACGACATCGATTCCGAGCGGCATCTCGAGCGCGACCAGGTCGCCTGGGCCGATACCCGCCACTCGAAGCCGCTCAGAGGTGGCTCCGATCAATTCATCCACTCCGGCGCCATCGAGGCGGCGCGATCGTTCGCGCATCGCGGGCCGATCTCGGTGTGCCTCGAGCCGTTGTTGTATGAGTTGAGGCACCGACAGGTCGAGCGGGGTTCCCGAACTCGGCGACGCAACGGCCGCGAGCAGAAGGGCCTCCGCCTCGTCGATGAGGGAGAATGATCCAACACCGGCATCGGGATCGGCCAGCATCGTGTCGACGACGCGAGCGAAGTGGCGCCCAGCCAGCGATCGATGTTCCGCCTCTGTCGATCGATGGCTCAGATCGAGGCAGATCTCGAGCTCACCGAGTCCGTCGTAATCGAGCGCCTGTACCCGCATTCGGTGATGCGAGTCGATGTGACCGGGGTGAATCCACCTGGTACGGGTCGGCATGTCGCCGAACTGGCCGAACGTCGCGCCGTGCACGTTGAGTACGACATCGAACGACTGCCGCGGGCTCGTTCCGGGGAGCGCGTGTCGGAGAAGCTCGAAGATCGACCTCGAGACGACCGACTGCACAGAAGCGAACGTGTCCTCGGGGGCGACCTGCACTTCGAGAGGGAACATCTCGACAAGTGGGCCGATCACGGTCCGGGCTCGCTTCGAGCTCCGATGGTGCACCGGCAGCCCGATAACGATCGTTTCGTTGCCGAGACGATGGAGGTACACGGCGACGGCGGTGGCCAGAGCGGCGGTAAGCGACAGATCCGGGCTCAAGAGTCTGAATCGATCGTCGAGCAGCGCGTCGAGGCGAGAATGCCGATGCTCATCGGCCGGCAACCACACGCGGTCGGCGCACGTGGTGGGCCCCCGGTCGGGCTCGTAGAACGTCGTTGAGACGTCGGGCAGCGATTCGGAAATCCGCTCCCAGTGGGCTGTGGCCTTCTCTGTACGGCTCGACGTCGATTCGAGGACCAACAGATCGGCATAGGCCGCGTACGCCTCCGGCGGATCCCATCGCTCGTGATACGCGGCGACCACCGCCGAGAAGATCAGCGCCGAGCTTGCGGCGTCTGTCGCGAGATGGTGGACGTCGAACCACCAGGACCACACATCGTCCCCGTGGTTGAACAGGACCGAGTCGTATGCGGTTCTGGCGAGATCGAGGGGCACCGAGATGCGCTCGTCCATCCACGAGTCGAGGTCGGCTTCGGAGAGCGCGATCACTTCGGTGAGCATCGGTGGGGTCTCAAGAACCGCGGGGTGCGGGACACCATCCACTTCACGTACGACCGTTCGCAGGGCATCGCTGCCCCTCACGACCTCGTCGACCGCCCGAACGAATCGCTGGGGATCGAGCGATCCCGAGATTCGCGAAACGTTCGCCATGTTCTGGAGCGGCGCATCGGGGTGAAGGCGTTGCGACGCCCAGATCAGTTCCTGGCTTGTGGTGAGCGACCGACGAGGCTCCAGTCGGACGGACTGCGACATGTGGATGCGACGTGCCCTCAGGCCGCCGAGTTCTCCGAGATGTAGCTCACCATCCGCGACACGCTCTGGAAGTTCTCGAGCGTGACATCGCCGGGGTCGACTGCGACATCGGCCTCGTCCTCGATCCACTGGGTGATGCGGATCACTCCCAAGCTGTCCACGGCGCCGCTGAGAAGCAGTTCTGTTTCAGCTTCGATCGGCACATCGACGAGTGCAATCTCGTCGGCGATGTACGCCGCAAGCCGCGTCTCGAGATCACTCATCTCTTTCCTCCATCCGGCCATCCGCGGCGAGCTGGTCGAGCAGATCGTTCCGCAACGCCCTTCGATCCAGTTTGCCACTCCCTGTGAGTTTTTTAGAATTCATATGCACTATTTGTGATGGAGTGAGGTACGGCGGGAGAACGGATCGCGCGCCCGCGACGAACTCGCTCCTGTCGAAACGCCCCGTGGTGCCGATGAGACCGACCACCAGGGAATCCTCCGAGTCCCCGGGACGGTGGATGGCGGCGATCACGCTCTCGGCATGGTCGAGCTGTTCGAGGTCGACCTCGATGCCCTCGAGTTCGACGCGGTGACCACGTAGCTTCACCTGATTGTCGGCTCGGCCGTGGAAGGTGAAGTCGCCGCGGTCGTGATCGACCGAAACGATGTCGCCGGTTCGATACCACCGAGTGCCATCCGCGTCGATCACGATCGACGAATCGGCCTCCTTCCGGCCCCAGTAGCCACGCATGAGGGTGGGCGAGGCAACCCAGAGCTCGCCTTCCGTCGGCGCATCGTCGCCCGGGCGGCCCACGACGACGTCGGCACCACTCGGCTCGTCCGCGTCGAGGTCGGTGAGGCGGAACCGGTTGGTACCACACGGAGTGCCGATCGACAGCGTTCGCTCGGGATCGGGAGCCGTATCGAACACCGCCACGCAACACTGATTGGTCTCCGCTGGGCCGAAGAGGTTGGCGAATCGAGAATTCGGCATGAACGGCATGAGATCCGCGATCACCTGTGGCGATATCAGCTCCCCTCCGAAGTGGACCCAGCGGATCGCACCGAGATCGCGGTTGGTGAGATCACCCCGAAGGAGCAGCTGCTGCAGAAGGAACGGCACGGAATACCAGACCGTCACCCCCTCGGTCTGAAGACGGGCGGAGTGGCTGGCCGGTAGGCGTTGATGCGGTTCGGGGATGACCACCGAGGCGGCCCCGGCCCGCGGCACCGCCCACAGTGAATGCGTCGAGATGTCGAAGTGGTGCGGAGCTATGTCGGCCACCCGATCGGACGCGACCAGCCCGAACAGATCGTTCGACATGTCCACATAGGCGAGAGCACTGCGATGTGTGTGCACGATCCCCTTGGGCTCGCCCGTCGACCCGGACGTCGTGATCACATACGCAGCGGAGTCCTCGGAGACGCGAATGGGGTCGACCGGCTCGAACTGCGCAAGATCGTCGAGGTCGATCGCCGGCGTTGCATCGTCGGGTGACGGCACGCCAATCACAGCTCGGAATGGGCGGAGCGAATGGGTCTCTTCGATCGACGCTCGCTTCGGTGGGTGGGCGATGGCGACGTCGATGTCCATCGACCTGCAGATCCGGGAGAGCCGCGTGGCGGGTGACGCCGGATCCAAAGGAACACCAACCGCGCCCGCTCTGGCGGCACCATGCATGGCGATCGTTCCGAGTGCAGCCTTGTGCAGGTGCACACCGACGCGATCGCCCGGCCGAACGCCCAGCTCCGTGAGCGCAGCGGCCATCTGCCCGACCTCGCGGTTGAGTTCGCCGTAATCGAGCGTTCGGTCCACGTCGACCACGGCTGGAGCCGACGAATCGGTCACCGCCGCCTCGGCGACGAGCTCTCCCAGAAGCTGTGCGGTCACGACATGCCGCGCATCCGCACGGCTCCGGTCGCTCGTAGCAACCGGTATGGATCATGCGAATTGGGTCGGGTTGCCGGTTGCATCTTCCTCGGGGTGTGGTACTCGTGGCAGAGAGCACACCCTCCGGTGTGCTCCTGTTCGAAAGGTACGCCCTCGATGACGGCTTCGGATGCGCGAGATGGCGGTGAACCGCTGGACGCAATCCTGAACGAGAATCATCCTCGGAAGCTCGCGGCCGCCCAGTGGGCCCGCGATCAGCTCGAAGACCCTGACCTCGTCGAGCGCGATCACTCGTGCACATTCTGGTTCGACGGCTGGAAGAAGCTCGCAGCTGAAGGCACTCTCGGCCTGCTCTCGTCGCCGGCGTATGGCGGTGGGGGAACGTCTCTGACCGATGCCCTTCTGACCTTCGAAGGTATGGGCCACGGTTGCCGCGACGATGGCCTGGTGTTCGCGCTCACCTCTCAGGTGCTGACGATGCAGCTCACGCTCGAACGCTTCGGAACACAGGAGCAGTGCGCCGAGTGGCTTCCCCGCCTTCACGCGGGGGATGCCTTCGGCGCGTTCTCGATGTCGGAACCCGAAACCGGATCCGACGCGTACGCACTCACCGCCACCGCCACCCCGACCGACACGGGCTACATCCTGAACGGCGAGAAGGCCTGGGTCACGATGGCGCCGATCGCCGACGTGTTCATCGTGTTCGCCACGACCAGCCCCGACCTCGGGCGCTGGGGCATAACGGCCTTTCTCGTCCCGGCCGACACGCCGGGGCTGACGATTGGACCGAACCGACCGAAGATGGGCTTGCGTACGACACCGTTCGCCAACATCACATTCACCGAGTGTGTGCTGCCCGCGAGTGCCCGAATTGGTGCCGACGGTGCAGGCGCGAGCATCTTCTCTGCCGCCATGGAGGCCGAACGTGGTTTCCTCCTCATCGGTGGTTTGGGGGCGCTCGAGCGCATGCTCGACGATGCGGTTGAATACGCTCGGCACCGCGAGCAGTTCGGTCAGCCGATCGGTGCGTTCCAGGGTGTTTCCCACGCGATCAGCGAGGTCAAGCTCGCTCACGAGAGCGCACGGCTCCTGCTGTACAAGGCGGCGATTCTGCACGAACGAGGAACCGCGTCGATGATGGCTGCCGCGCTCGCAAAACTCGCCGCCAGTGAAGCCGCCCTTCGAGGTGGACTCACGGGCGTGGAGGTACACGGCGCCCGCGGGTACGTGACCGAATACGGCGTCGAACGCGACCTCAGGAACATGGCGGGTGGCGTGATCTACGGCGGCGCCAACGGCATTCAGAAGAACATCGTGGCCCGACTGCTCGGCCTCCCCACATGACCCCCCACCCTCGGAGTACCCCAATGACAAACTCTCGTGGCACGAGGTTGATCCTCGCAGTCACCACCCTCGCTCTCGTTCCGTTGTTCGGTTTGTTGTTCTCGTCGGCCGCCAGCGGCCACGACGGCCAGAGTTCGGTGATCTTCCTCGACATCTTCCCGGACGGGACGGTCGAGGGTCAGGTGGAGCACCCTGTCGTCCTGTTGAACGAGTTTTTCGGGCTCGACCTCGACCCAGATGCGGCGACGGTCGGCGACATCGACGCCATCCAGGATCTGATGCTGCCCTTCAACACCGAGAGTTTGCGCATCAGCGTCGATGGAGGTGCGCCGTGGCCAATCAGGTTCACCGACGCCGAGGTGATCGAGACCGAGAACCGCCTCTACGCCGCGTTCAACTTCGAGGTCGAGCAGACCTTCGACACCCCACCGCGTGCATTCGACGTGACCTACACCGGGATCTTCGACGAGCGCCCCAGCCATTTCGGGTTCGTCACGATTCGAACGGATCCCCAGACCGGCGTGTTCCTGAACGAAGCCGACTTCCAGCCCGATCTGCTCAGTTCGGACGATCCGACGTCGTCGGTCGACCTCGATGATCCCGACAGGCTGAAAGCGCTCACGGGCACCATCGACCTGGGTATGCAGCACATCTTCATCGGCACCGACCACATCCTTTTCGTGCTCGTGTTGCTGTTGCCGGCCGTCTTGTTGTTCTCGACCACCCGGAACGCCTGGGAGCCGGTTCCAACGTTTGCGAGCGGACTCTGGCGGGTGCTCAAGATCGCGACGATGTTCACGATCGCTCACTCGATCACGCTCACCCTTGGGGGTCTCGAAATCATCGAGCTCCCGTCGAGACTCGTCGAGACAGTGATCGCGCTGTCGATCATCGCCGCGGCGATCCACAACCTGAAGCCGATCTTCGCGAACAAGGAACACCTGATCGCGTTCGCCTTCGGGATCTTTCACGGCTTTGGATTCGCTGGTCTTCTGTCCGAGCTGGGTGTGGGACGAGGCCAGCGGCTGATTTCGCTGCTCGGCTTCAACCTCGGTGTCGAGATCGGACAGGCGTTCATCATCCTCCTGTTGTTCCCGGCGCTCTACCTCGCTCGACGGACGACGCTCTACCCGTGGGCGCTTCGGGTCGGCTCGGTGGTGCTCGCAGGCGTGGCGGCCATCTGGGCGATCGAGCGGGTGTTCGAGACGGATCTCGGAATCGACTCGGTGCTGGAGAAATTCACTCGGACGCCGAGGGTGTTCGTGTTGGTCGCGATCGCGACCGTTCTCGCATTGGGTATCCGCCAGTTCGATGCGAGCCGGGGCCGACTGGTCCCCGTCGATCACGAGCCGGAGGCAGCCGAGCCCGAGCGCAGCCTCACCTCCGCCTGAGTCGCGTCAGCCGCCTACCCGTCGGCGTACACCCTCGAGTGTCTTCACCATGTTCTGTTGAAGCATGGTCAGCCGCGCCTCGATGAACTCTTCTTCTTGCTCAGGATGTTTCTCGATGCGTGACCGCAGGCCGGTCGAGCCGGGACCGTGCACGAACGAATACGTCACCTCTGTCCCCTTGGGAACGGAGCGGAAGGTGAATGTCCAGATGGCGCCCACGTCGTCGGCATCGCCGACCTTCCAGGCGAAGGTCCGACCGGGGTCGCTGGCGCTCACCGTCGAGGTCGTCTCCCATTCACGGTCACCCATTCGCTGCCGCCCGACGAACGTCGACCCGACGGCGCCGGGACGACCCGAAGACCACTCGCCGCTGTGGAACTCGGTGTCGAAGCTCGACATCACGTCGAGGTCACTCACAAGGTCGAAGATTCGTTCGGGCGACGCCGAAATCGTCGTTTCCACCGTCACCGACGGCTGGTCGCTCATACGCATGGGGACTCCTCGAGGGGTTTCGAAGCCCCACGCTAGGCCCTGTCCCCGGCGTTGCGGCTAGCGTTCGCGCACACCGCCCACAGGTTCCCGGAGGACCAATCGATGACCGATGCACCCGACCCCGCCACCACCGTGAGCTCTGATTCGACCTCTGTCGATCCGACGCTCGAGTGGCACAAGACCGTGTGCATCCTGTGCAGCACCAACTGCGGCGTCGAAGTCCGTCTCGACGGTCGCGAGATCACTCGGGTGCGCGGCAACAAGGCACATGTGTCCTCGAAGGGGTACACGTGCGAGAAGGCCCTGCGGCTGAACCACTACCAGAACGCGGCCGGACGGCTCACGGCTCCGATGAAGCGACTCGCCGACGGGTCCTACATCGAGCTCGACTGGAACACGGCGATCGCCGAGATTGCTTCTGCATTCCAACGCGTGAACGACACGTACGGCGAGGGGCGGATCCTCTACTACGGCGGAGGCGGCCAGGGGAACCATCTGTGTGGCGCCTATGGTGCCGCCACCCGAAAGGCGCTCGGCATCACCCGTCGTTCGAACGCGCTCGCTCAGGAGAAGACGGGTGAAGCGTGGGTCGAGGGCCGGATGTATGGCACTCACACCCACGGAGAGTTCAACGAGGCCGAGGTATCGATCTTCCTCGGCAAGAACCCATGGCACTCCCACGGCTTCGACGAGACCCGGCGGGTCCTCAAGGAGATCGCGGCCGACCCCGACCGATCGATGATCGTGATCGATCCTCGCCGCACGGAGACCGCCGACCTCGCCGACCATCACCTCGCCGTCGCTCCGGGCGGCGACGCGTTCCTGCTCGCCGCGATCGGCGCCGTGATCGTCGAGGAGGCGCTGACAGCAACGGACTGGCTCGCCGCGAACACCGTCGGTCATGAACGGGCGATCGATGCGTTCGCGCAGATTCCGATCGCCTCCTGCGCAGCACGATCCGGGGTCGACGAAACCACGATCCGCGAGGTTGCCCGGCTCATCGCCGGCGCCGAGAGCGTGTCGATATACGAAGATCTGGGTGTCGAGATGGCGCCGCACAGCACGTTGGTGTCGTACCTGCAAAGAGCGATCAACACACTCGTCGGCGGGTACGGAGGGCCGGGCGGGCAGAGTGCGCACACCGCTCTCGTTCCCCTGTTCAGTTACGGCGCCAGTGGCGCCGAGCCGGTCGACCCGGTAACCGGTGGCCCGATCATCTCGGGCCTGATTCCGTGCAATGAGCTCGCCGACGGGTTGCTGAGCGACCATCCGGACAGGAGCAGGGCGCTCTTCATCGAGAGTGCCAACCCGGTGCATTCACTCGCCGAGTCCGACAAGTTCCGGCAGGCGATGCGAGCGGTCGACGTTTCGGTCGTGATCGACGTGGCATTTACCGAGACAGCGAGAGAGGCCGACTACGTCCTTCCCGCCGCGTCTCAGTACGAGAAGGTCGAGATGACCTTCTTCAACATGTCGTTTCCCGAGAATCGGGCCACGATGCGTGCTCCCATCTTCGAGCCACTCGGGGAAAGCCTTCCCGAACCCGAGATCCACAGCCGCCTCATCCAGGCGCTCGATGTGGTCGATGACGAGGACTTTGCTCCACTTCGAGAGGCAGCTTCCATCGGATACGACACCTTCGCCGATGCGTTCATGGGTGCGGCCGTAGCCGACCCCAGGCTCGCTGCGGTGGGTGCGGTGGTCCTCTACGAAACCCTCGGCACCGTGCTTCCGGATGGTATGGCCGGCGCCGCAGCGATCTGGTTCAGCGCTCAACAGATCGCAATGAGACATCCAGATCAGGTGCGAGCGGCAGGACACGCCGGCGAGGGCGTCGCCCTCGGTAACGCACTGTTCGACGCGTTGCTCACCGAACGCGACGGTGTTCCGCTGACCCGTCACGAGCCCGGCGATTCCTTCGACCTGCTTCGTACCCCCGACCAGAAGATCAACCTCGACCTCCCCGAGATGTTCGAGGAGATGGCCAAACTTCCCCACGCTGTTGCCGATCACACGTCGCCCGACTTCCCTTTCGTGCTCTCAGCGGGCGAACGCCGGGGCTTTACCGCCAACACGATCATGCGCGACCCGGCGTGGCGCAAGAAGGATCCCGAGGGCGCGTTGCGACTGAGCCCGACCGACGCCGCCGAGCTCGGCGTCGCCACCGGATCGCGGGTCCGGATCACGACGCCGGGTGGCGTCGCCGTAGCGGTAGCGGAAGTGAACGAGACAATGCGCGACGGCCACGTATCGCTGCCCAACGGTCTGGGCCTCGGCTACTCCCCCGCCGGCGGGGACCCCGAGCTCACCGGCGTCGCGCCTAACGAGCTGACCACCACCGACTGGAAGGACCCGATCGTGGGAACACCGTGGCACAAACACGTGCCTGCTCGGCTCGAGGTCGTCGAGGTTTGAGAGAGTCACATCAGGGGCGAAGAGTTCGCCCCTTCAGAAACACATCGCGTTCCACGTCGCAGGTGGCGTGCACGAAACACTCTGTGTCGTGATCGTTGGTGAGCCCCTCCGACTGCATGAAGGCATAGGCAGTCGTTGGCCCGAAAAAGCGCCAACCGCGGCCCTTTAGTTCCTTGGCCAGCGCCGCGGAACGATCCGTGTGCGCCGGCACACCGCCGTCGATTCGCTCGGGTGATGTGACCGCCCATTCCCAGATCCAGTCGACGAGCGAGCCCTCGTCCTCGATGAGGTCGATCGCTCGTTGGGCGTTGTTGATCGTCGCCTCGATCTTTCCCCGGTGCCGGATGATTCCGGCGTCGTCGAGCAAGCGCATGACGTCGGATTCGCCGAACTGCGCGACCCGTTCGTAGTCGAAGTCAGCGAAGACCTCACGAAAGCGATCGCGTTTGCGCAGGATCGTGATCCAGCTCAGGCCCGACTGGAAACCTTCGAGGCATATCTTCTCGAAGAGTCGGTGGGGGTCGGTCGTGGGACGTCCCCACTCGAAATCGTGGTAGGCGAGGTAGTCAGCCTGGTCGGTCGGCCAGGCACAGCGAGTCGGTTCCATGTGCCCCGCATGTTAGGCAGCGACGCGTGCCACGGCCGCCGTCAACGCGACGGTTGGGGTTCAGCAGACGGGATCGAGGTCGTCGTCGTCGAAGAGATCGTCCAGCCAGCTTCGACCGGCCGACGGATGGTATCGATGGTGTCGACGTCGCTGGCGCTCAAGCTCCAGGTCGACGACGTTCGACTCGGCGACGGCTACCGCCGTTGCATCGCCGGATCCGGGTTCGGCGAGATCGTTGCCCGCGGGAACCAGATGAAGGTGCCGTTCCATGGGCCTCGTATCGGCAAGTCGACCCGCACTCTGAAGGAATGGGGCATGGGTAATCCAGCCCATGCGCGTGACCGATCAGACCCCAACCAGTTGTGTCAGCAGGTCGAGATCACCCTGATCGAGCGCCCCGGCGACCGAACTCTGTGACGTGATCCCGGCCTCCCAAACGGCAAACGCTTCGGCGAAGTCACCCGCACCGGTCGCGAAGTCGGGCTTGGATTCGCCGGGCCACCACGGAACATCGCCGGCGATCCCCCGCTCGACCCGCCAACGCGATCGCTCCTCTTCGTCGTTCCACTCCACATCGATCACATGACCGAGCTCGTGAGCGATCACGCGATGGAGGCTCTCAGCGTCGTCGCTCGTCCGGACGAACACCTCGATGCGCTGCTCGTGCGGATATGTGAGCGCGCGCAGTCCATCCCGCGACGTGTGGAACTCGATCGTCCAGTCGGGGAACATGCCGCTCCAGTCGAATCGAACGAGAGCGAGTGCCTCGGAACCGAGGCGCTGGGGCCGATCGTCGAGTCGATCCACGGCGTCCGCGATGGTCGTTGTCGTCGACGTGAACGCCGAAGCCGGTGTGAGAGCAATGGACGTCGTCGGCGCCGCGCTCGTAGCGGGAGAGGAGGCGTCGGTCGAAGATGCCGACTCGGCCGACTCGATGTTCACCGTTGACGGGGCGGCGTCGGCGACTACGACCGATTCCTGCTGGGCAGCCAGGACCTCGACCGCAGGAGGCGCGAGCTCACCGGTTGCACCACCAACGCCGCCGAGCGCGATGAACGAGACGCCGGCACTGATCGTGCCCACCACGACTCTGCTCGCGACGGTCCCCACCGGGCCAATGTGTAGAAGCTCACCCGCCGGCGCGCAAAACGAGATCGACTCGATCGGATCGATTCGAAGGCCTCAGCTCATCAGCCGAGGAACTCCCGAATACGATCTTTCGGTCGCCCGATTATCGCCTTTTTCCCCTTGATCACGATGGGACGCTGGAGCAACGCCTTGCGCTCGGAGAGAAGATCGATGACGGCGTCGGCATTATCGACGTAGTCGTCGGGGTCGAGCCCCAGCTTCTTGAACTGTGAGTCCTTCCGCACCAGATCCTCGACCGGATCCTCCAGGCCCGCGACGATCTTCTCGAGCGTCTTCCGGTCGGGCGGCTCCTTCATGTACATCACCACGTCGTGTTCAATACCCAGATCCTCGGCGACCGCCAAGGCGTTCTTGGACGACCCTCAATGGGGGTTGTGGTAGATCGTGACCTTCGCCATCAGCTCTTCTCCTCGTTGGTGGCAGGCAGGGATTCAGACCGCGTCGGACCCGAGCTCACCGGTACGGATGCGGGCCACCGACTCGATGGCGGTTACCCAGACCTTGCCATCACCGATCTTCTCCGTGCGGGCACCGTCGATGATTGCCTCGACGGCAGCGTCGGCCAGGTCGTCGTCCACGATGACCTCGATGCGAGTCTTCGGAGTGAACAGCACGCGGTATTCGGTGCCGCGGTACGTCTCGGAGTGGCCGCCCTGCCGACCGAATCCCTGGACCTCCGACACGGTCATGCCCTGGATGCCGGCACCGGCGAGGGCATCCTTCACATCATCGAGTTTGAACGGCTTGATCACCGCCGTCACCAGCTTCATGGACACTCCCGAGCGTCGTACGAGAGTGCACTGTAGACGCGGAGAAAGCCCAAAGCCCTGCCCGACCCGTCGGTCAGCTCGGGCGAGCTGAATGCGCGAGTCCGGTCGCGTCAAACGACCAGATTCCTGACACCGACTCTGCAGGCCAATCGACACGGAGCTCGACAACACCGGACTTCGGCAACGGCCAGACCCACCAATCGGTCGTGACGGCATGCTGGTCATGTCGCCGACGGTCATTCAACACGGTGCGCTGTTCGCGCTGGCCGAGTGGCACAAGCCGCGCCCCCTCGGGTATGTCGGCGACGTAACGGTTGCCGGCGCTCCGATTGTCGAGAACCGTGCCGTCGGCGAGGACGAACTGGAGAAGGAAGAAGTCGGGCCCGCTGGAAAAGCTCGACCCCACTCCGGGAACCAGCGCTTCCTCGGGAACGAACACCGGGGGAAGGACCCAACTTCGCTTGGACCGTACGGTCATGGTGAAGCCAACCCCCACACCGTCGGTTCCGACGCCGGTGAGTTCGACGACAGCCGAGTCGCTGGTTGCAAGGGTGAGCGGTGCATCGGTGGCTCGTCGGTACGGAACCAACGGTGTCTCGGGATCCGGACCCCACCACGGGCGGTGTGGCTGATCTCGTCGGTCAAGCTTGTCCAGCAGATCATCTATCTCGTCGCGGCTCAGGTGCCGCATCCCGTAGGCGACCAGCCGGAGTGCTTCGCTCGGTTGAACGCCCAGATCGCGAGCCACCGAACATGCGCCCGACTCAGCGTCTGACAGGAGGCCATGGAGCAGCTCGAACACACCGGTCGGGCCCTGGCCGTCGAGTCGGGGCGTGTGGAGCGCTCGAACCGCACGTTCGCTCAGCGTCGGTTCGCCGGGGGCGAGCCGTCCCTCGAGCTGACGACGCTCCATGATTCGCTCGATCGCACGGTCGACTCGAAGCGTGTTCAGGGCGAACAGCTCGACAAGTTCACTGATTTCGCCACGGGCCGTGGCGATCACGCCGTACAGAAGGTATTCCGTGCCGCAATACGAGTCGCCGTTGGCGAGCGCGGCATGCCGCGCTACGTCGAGCGCGAGTCGGGCATGATCGTCGAGAGAGAACTGCTCCTGCATCGGTCTCCGAAGGTAGAGCCCGCCGTTGCTCGTGAGTAGAGCCGCGAGCCCTATATGGGCGGAATTCCCCCACATCAGGCCCGAATGAACCACGGGGTGGGGGGACGACGGATCCACCTCCGCCGAGGGTGGCCGTCGTAGCGTTGAGACGACGATCAACCCGGGACCACGCACGTGCAGCCGATCGACCTCGACGACGACATCGGAATCGACGATGATCTGATCGTTGCGCCCGGGCCGCGACCTCGAACGCAACGGGCACCAGCGCCACCGAGGGAGTCGACGGGATCGTGGACCGACCCCCGATTTCTCGTCCCCTTGTCGTTGTTCCTTGCGGCGGTGTTCGTCATCAGCCTCGCCTGGCGATCCGGTTCGCTCGACTCGACCGCCTCCGACGGCGAGCCAGCCGTGGCCACCCAGACCGAGCTGGCGTCGACGGTGCAGGCTGCGCAGGAGCGAGCGGGATTCGCCGCCATCACGGTGCGCGAGGAGAACGGCTTCATCATCCTCGAAGGGCAGGCCGACTCCTCGAGCGAGGCGACGGCGATCGGAGCGGTCGCGCGTTCCGTCGAAGGGGTCGATCGTGTCGACAATCGTCTCGTTATCGTTTCCGGAGCCGTCGAGGTCGCCAGCGAGGTGAGCGTCACTCCGGCCGCACCCACCTCGCTCGCAGATCGCCTGGCCGCGGTCGGCTCGATCACCTTCGAGCCGGCGAGCGCCTCGCTCACGCCCGAAGGTGCCCGAGCCGTCAACGACGCGGCCGCCATCCTTGCCGAGGTCGGTGTGGCCGTCGAGATCCACGGCCACACCGACGCCGATGGAGAGGCCACCGACAATCAGCGTCTCAGCCACGAACGAGCCGAGGCGGTCGTGTTCGCTCTCACGACCCGCGGCATCGATGGCTCGCGCCTCACGCCGGTCGGGTTCGGCGAGTCGGACCCGATCGCACCGAACATCACCGACGAGGGACGTGCAAAGAACCGCCGGATCGAGTTCTTCGTCGACGGCTGATTCGCCGCATTTGCGCCCCGACTTCGCCATGCAACAGACTCCCGAACCGGGAGGTTCCATGTCCGGCCACGACCGCACCAGCGGGCTCGACGAGTCGCGTTGGCCGCGCACCGGCCTTCTCATCGGGGACTCTCGGGGCCGAAAACCTCTTCCCACACGCGACCTCATTGGCCCGCTCCTGATCCCACTGATGGTCCTGCTGCTCGCGGGAGTCGTGTGGGCGGTGAGTCACATCGAGGACGACATCGAGAGCGCTGCTCCCGAGATTCTCACCGCCGCAGGAATCGACGCTTCCGACCTCTCGTTCGAGGCGAGCTATCGCAATCTCGAGGTCTCGGGCAAGCTTCCCGCAGGGGTGACACCTTCCGATGTGATCGAGGTGCTCGAGGCGAGAACCGGGGGAAGCGAAGGCGAGGACATCCGGTCGGTCGCGGTGACCGCCTCCATCCGGCCGGCCGAGCCGCTTGGAGAGATCGATGTTCAGGCCACCGCCGATGGCGACACCATCGTCCTGACCGGCATCGTGCCCTCCGATGGGCAGCGGAATCGACTCGTCGATGCGTCGGTGTCATCGGGGTTGAGTGTGATCGACAACCTGACCGTCTCAGGTCTCGAAGCCGCGTCTCCCGATCCTGACGGACAGACATCGGCGCTCGCCGAGGCGCTTGCAACGCTCGCTGGTGCGGAGGGGGCCGACCTCCGGGTGGGTGACGCCGGCCCAGTTCGCGGAACTGTTCAAGCCGTCGACGCAACGTCGGCCGCGACGATCCTCGCCGCGGCCGGACCATCGGTGTCGGTGTCCTCTCCCACGGTCCTCGGCAGTCTGGGCGTCGCCGTCACTTACGACGGCACCCGCATCGTGCTGACCGGGGATGTGCTGACAACCGAACAGAGCGAGGCTCTCAGCGATGGCGCCGCCGACGCCGTTCGCGCCGGGAACGTCGTCAACAATCTCACGATTCTGAACCTGGACCCTCTTGTTGAAGGTGCCGACGAACGTGTCGACGTTCTCGCCGGCATTTTGCGAACGTTCGGCAATCTGCTTCGCGCCGACGCGGCCATGAACGACACCGATCTGACGGTGAACGGCGAAACCGACGATCCCGCGAGCGAACGTACGACCGCAGCTGCGCTCAACCGCGCCACTCGCGCCGGACTACGGCCCGGCGGCGAGGTCCGTGTGGTGCAGACCGGCCCGACCGAAGCGGAGGAGGTGGTTCTTCTCCAGGTCGAGCTCGACGGGCTCGCGCCCGAGATCGGTGAGACCGTCGTTTTCTCGTCGGAGTCCACCGAGATCACAGCGGAGGCGAGGGCAACGCTCGACAAGGTGGCGGACGCAATGAGTCGCTACCTTCTGCCGGTCGTCGAGATCGGCGGGCATACCGATTCGGGGGGAGACGAGTCCTACAACCTCGACCTCTCGGAACGTCGCGCCGACGTGGTCCGAACGCATTTGGTCGACGCAGGCGTCGACCCTAATCGACTGCGCTCCGTCGGCTTCGGCGAGGCCGAGCCCCGCGCCGACAACGACACCGTCGAGGGCCGCCTCGAAAATCGCAGAGTCGAGTTCATCGCAATGGTGACGGAGCGATGACACTCGTCTCCACGTCTCACACCGAAGGGAACCTCCCAACGCCATGATCTGGGTCCTCGTGGAAATCCTCATACCGTTGCTGATCGCCTTCGCGGTCGGCGTGGGCGTTGGCTGGTTGCTCTGGCGCTGGCGGAGACGGCTGATCGCCGACTCCGAATGGCGACAACACACCGCCGACGCCGACGAGGCACGCCTTGCGCTGGCCACAGCGCGGGCAGCGCATGAGGAGGACGCGAACGAACGCGCGGTGCTGTCGAGCCGCATCGGCGAGCTCTCCGACGAGCTCGAGAAGAGTCGAATGGAGGTCGGGGAGGCCCGATCACAGGTCGAGCGCATGCGAGCAGAACTCGATCAAACCCGGACAGAGAGCGACGACGCCACGACTGATGACGACGCTGCCGGCTGACAAACGGCCCGATCGGTGTCTCGTTAGAGTCGGCGCATGACACCCATCCGACGGCGAACACTTACTGCGCTCGTCGGCGCGGCCGCCCTGCTGGCCGTTGGTTGCACGAGCTCGGAGCCGCAAATTCCGACAGGGGCGCTCGATCGACCCGACGAGACACCGTCGACGAGTGTCGAACCAGCGGCACCCACCAGCACGATCGAGTCGGCCATCGCTGAGCCCGACGACCCCGACCTCGCTGCCCTCCCAGGCCTGCTCGTCGTTCGCGACTCGGTCGGATCGATCGTCGTCATGCGCCCCTCAGGAGCCGAGTCGGTCCCGCTCGCGGATGTGGCCGGCACGCGCCAGAGTCAACCGACATGGTCGCCCGACGGCGACCAGATCGCCTGGTCTTCGGACAACGCTTCTGGCAGCTCCGTCTCGATCTGGAATCGGTCGACCGGCGAGGTCGAGAGCTGGTCGACCGCGACATCATCGTTCTTCCATTCGTTCTCACCCGATGGGCGTTGGTTGGCATCACTGGGGCCGTCGGAGCAGGCGGGTGTTGGGCTCAGCATGCTGGCGACCACTCCCGGGAGCGCAGTTCAGCCAATCGCGGGCGGTCAGCCCTTCTACTTCGACTGGGCCGACGACGGCGCAACGCTCGTGGCTGCGGTGAACGGAACGACCCTTGCCGAGATCGACCCGGTGTCGTCGGAGACCATCGAGATCGCGACGCCGGGTGCCCTGTCTGGATTCCTCGCACCGGCGTGGGTCGACTCGAGCGCAATCGTGGCGATCGAGGGATCGGTCGATGGAACGATCGACGTCGTGAGAGCCGATGCACCCGAAGGATCCGCGATCGCCACCGCCGACGGACCGGTGAGCATGAGTTTGAGCCCCGACGGCACGCGGCTGGCGATTCTCGCGATCGGCGCCGCCGATGACGCAGTCTCTGTCGGGTTGCAGACGGCTCCACAACTCTCCGCCGGGCGACTCACCCTGATCAACCTCGCGACCGGCGAGCTCGAGACACGCGGAGAAGACAACGTCATCGCTTCACAGTGGAGCCCCGATTCAGAAACGATCGCCATTCTGCAGGTGGGCGACAACTCGTTGAGGTGGTCGTTCGCCACGGGCGAGCGCACCATCGACGGACCCGATTATCTGCCGAGCCAGGAGTTTCTGAGCGCCTATCTGCGATTCGCCGAGCAGTACAACCACAATTCGACCTGGTGGTCGCCCGATTCCCAAGCATTCGTGCTCACCGGGCAGATCGACGGTGAAGGTGGCGTATTCGTGGACATCGTCGACGACGATGCGGCCCCGCGGTTCGTGTCCGACGGCGATGTTGCGTTCTGGTCGTCGAACTGACGCCTCAGAGGGCGGGATCGACGCAGCCGTTGAACCCACCGGTGCCGCTCGATGACGAGTCGACGAAGTCGGGAAGGTAGCCGCCGCCTTCGTCGCTGCTCGTGAGCCACCGGATCAATCCGTCGGCGATCGCGCGGCCGTGCGCCCACTGCGCATCGTTGTCGGTGAACACGGCTTCCTCGCTTGCGTTCGAGAGGTAGCCCGCTTCGGTGATCACCGACGGGATTCCCGGTGTGTATCGGTGCACGCCGTACAAATCGGCGCCGTCGTCGTTCAGCCGGGTGGACACACCGTTGCGAACCGAGCCGACCCAGTCGGCGTCGAACGCCGAGAGACGGCTCGTGAGCTCCTCGAAAAGGACCCCGCCGAGTCGCCGGGCATCAGGGTTGCCGCCGTCGACGAACATCTCGGTTCCCGGCGAGTTCTGCCTGCGGGTTGCTCCGCCGTTGTGGTGGATCGACACGAGTGCGTCCGGTTGGAGAGCATTGGCGATGTCTGCGCGGGTCTTCAAGGGAAGTCGAATGTCGGTGGTGCGGGTAAGAAGCACCGAGTAGCCGCGCTCTTCCAGATACCACCGCGTGATCTCGGCGATGCGCAGATTGAGGCCCTTCTCGATCGCCCCATTGGGACCCACCGCACCGGTCTCGGCTCCGCCATGGCCGGGATCGAGCACGAAGTCGACCTGGGCCACGAACGCGGCCTCGGGGAGCGTCACCTCGTTGCCGCACGGAGTCATTGCTCGCCAGCCGGCATCGCTCGATCCCACAACAGGCAACACCACTCCCCGGCCGCTGATCACGACACCGCCGGCACCGCGGCCAGGCGACGGCGAGACCGCCTCAGCGGTGTTGGTCGTGTTGGGCGCGACCGTCGTCGTTGTCGTCGTCGTGGTGGTTGTTGTTGTGCTTGTCGTCGAAGTGGTTGTTGTGGTCGGGGCTGTCGTTGTGGAGCCCTCCCGAATCTCGGTCTGCTCCTCGGCAAGGCCCAGCGATCGCGACACCACGGCGTCGAGAACCTCGGTCTCGATCGCGTCCGAGGTCGAAGGTATGGCCGTGCTGGCGGGACCTGAGAAGAAGCGACCTGGGGCCGCGGTCGAGGTCGTCGCTGGTGCGGCGGTGTCGGCAGCGGTCGCAACGGCCATGCGGTCGCCAACGGTCTGCGCAACGAGGCGCGTGTTGGGTTGACCGATGGGCGGTAGCGCCAGCAACCCGGCAATGATGCCGAGCGTGCATGCCGCAGCCAAGAAGATGTAGCGCACAGGACCTCCACGCCGCGCGAACGCAGCGCTGAACGAGTTCAGAGCGGCCCCACTCCGTCAGGGCGTCAGGATATCGCAGCACTCTCCGTGCTCAAGGGACCCCGTCAGCGCCCGTGCCCCGGGTGCTGTCCCAGGCCGATCCGGAGGTATCCCGCCGAAAGGGCTCCGGCGGTGGAGGCCGTCGGTCGAGCTCTGCATCGATCACATCGAGTTGCCACCTCGCGCGGGCGATCTCGACTCTGATGTCGGCGATCTCGTGACCGGTCGTGGCCTTCTCCTCGTGCTCCAGGATGTCGATGTAGGTGCGCCCGGCGGCCGCGAACCGCTCGGCCAACGCGCCGTCGTTGGCGATCACGATCCGAGGCTCCAGATCGAGGATCAGGTCGCTCATCGCGGCCAGCTGCGTCTTGGTATCGCCCCTTGCGTGGCTGGTGTGCTCGACCCGGTTGGTCTTCTTGTGCCGACTGAACGCTCCGCCGGCGGCGGCCATGGCGGCCGCGACCCCGCCGCCGATGATCACCAGTAGCAAGGCTGCGCTCATGTCGAGCCGATTTCGGCGTCATCGCGGCCGTCGATCACGACCGGGGGTCCGATGTCGTCTTCGGTGAGCGTCATCAGTTCGTCGTCAGAGGGTTCGAGAATCTCAACGAGCCGGATGGCGTGGCGTGCAACCGATGCCTCGAACAGGTTGCGAGCGGCGCGACCGTTGCCGAAGCCATGACCTCGAGTTTGTGCCGCGAACCACATTTGCACCGCATCGCGGCCACCATCGTCGAGGTGGTACTCCTGCGCGCCTGCGATCAGCTCGAAGATTTTCAGTAGTTCCTCATCGTCGTAGTCGTCGAAGCGAATCGTTCGAGGGAATCGGGATGCCATACCAGGATTGGCTTCCACGAGGTCCGCCATCTCATCGGGGTACCCCGCGAGGATCACCACAACTCGATCTCGCCGATCCTCGACGAGCTTCACGACCGCGTCGATCGCCTCACGGCCGAAGTCCTTCTCTCCACCGCGGGTGAGCGAATACGCCTCGTCGATGAGCAGCACACCCTCGTCGGCGCGGTCGAACACCTCGGCGACCTTGGTGGCGGTCTGACCCACGAAGCCGGCCACAAGCCCGCCACGATCGGTTTCGACCAGATGACCTTTGTCCACGACCTCGAGCGTGCGGTAGATCTGAGAGAGCAGGCGGGCCACCGTGGTCTTTCCGGTGCCGGGGTTGCCCACGAAGATCAGATGGCGGCTCGAATCGATCACCGGAAGACTCCGCTCGGCCCGAAGCTTCTGAACCTTCAGCAGGGCTGCCACGAGCTTGACCTCGTGTTTCACCTCGTCGAGCCCGATCAGCTTGTCGAGTTCCTCGAGAAGGTCGTCGAGCGAACGTTCGGGCGGCAGATCCTCCTCGGCAGGCGGGCCCGCGGCAGCCGGAGAACCGCCGGTCGCGACCGACGCACTCGAGTTGACGTTGCCGCTCTTCATCGTGCGCAGGAGCATCGATCGGAACTGCTCGACCCCGCTCAGCTCGAAGCGTGAGGTGTAGTCATCGAGCGAGATGGCGGTGTGTGCCATGCGGAGCGCGTGCTCGTAATAGACGCTCGAATAGGCGGTTCCCGACGCCTGATCGGCGGCTACGAGCGAGTTGAAGAGCCCCGACGGCCCGTTGATCCACGACCGCTTGCCCGAGATGAGCCCCGCCGCGCGAACATCCGTGGCCGTGGTCTTGGGAGGGAGGAGGTCGGGGAAGTGGGGGTCGAGAGCCACAACAAAGGACTCGAGCCCTTGATCTGCGTGGCTCTCGTCTCCGTCGATGGAG
>JBPCTR010000166.1:0-3561 GCA_051011575.1 Acidimicrobiales bacterium
AGACTCGACACCATTCCAACGAATCCAGCCGCGCTGGCCATACAAATCGTCGTTCGAACGATGCGTAGCCCGGTCGGTCGATCACGCAACGGGTGGTCCTCCTCGTCACCGGCCCGGCGCGCCACAACCGTAGTGCGCCACCCCACCCCATCGGCACGCGCCCCAGTTCGCTTGATGGCTTGACCCCGACGTGCCTCTACCGTTGATGTCGTGGTCGCCGATCAACTCACGCCGATCGAAGGAATTCGTCGAGAGCTGCGCCGCAACATCCGTGGCTACCTCACCGGTTCGTCGGAATCGCGAGGGTCGGTTTCGCCGGCGAGGGACGGCTGGTTCGGACCCGACAGCATGACCTGGCTGATTCAGAGCGACTGGTCGACGATCATCGGGGGCGTCGAGTCATTGTTCATGCAGACACTGCACCCGCCCACCATGGCCGGAGTCGCCGACCACTCCGACTACGAGCACGACCCGTTCGGCCGGCTGCACCGAACCGCACAGTTCATCGGCGCCACCACCTTCGGCTCGGCCGATGACGCCCAACGGTCGGTCGACATGGTGCGGGCAATCCATTCACGTGTAAACGGCACGACTCCCGAAGGCACGGCGTACGAAGCGAACGATCCCCACAATCTTGCCTGGGTACACATCACCGAGGTGGACGGATTTCTGCGCGCTTACCGCCGGTTCGGCGCCGTGGACATCGACGACGGCCAGGCGGATCAATACGTCGCCGAGATGGCTCGAATCGGCGAAGCCATGGGCGTGGAACGTGCGCCCCGGAACGTATCGGAGCTCGACAGCCGCATCGATTCGTACCGCCCCGAACTCAGGTACGGGGCCCAGGCGCGGGAGGCCGTGCGGTTTCTCCTCTTTCCGCCGCATTCGTGGCAGGCCCGGGGTCCATACGCCATCGTGCTGTCGGCAGCCGTGAACCTTCTTCCGGCCTGGGCCCGCCGCAAGCTCTGGTTGCCCCCGACGATCCCCCCGATCGACAGACTCGTCGTCGCCCCAGCAGCGAAGGCGATGGTTTCCACAATCGACTGGATCATGGACAATCCGAACGTCTCCAACATCCGGGCACGTTCACTCTGAGAGGATCGACCTCCTAGGGCGGGTTCTCACGGTACCGACGCATGGCGTCGTCGAGGGAGAGGTCGAGCTGGTTGGCCAAAGACGCCAGCCAGGCCAGCACGTCGCCGAGTTCGTGGAGTTGTTCGTCGGGCGTACCCTTCCGTGCCGCCTGCGCCAGTTCGCCGAGCTCTTCACACAACCAAGCGACTGTGGATGGCATACCGCGGGCCCGATCCCCCTCGCCGTAGAGCTCTTCCATCAGTTCCTGCACGTCATCGAGGGTCACGGCGGTCACTGTAGGGCTGAGGGCCACCCGCGCGAGTGGTCGCGGCGCCAAGCACCGCAACCACCCACCCGGTATCCCGAGGAGGGATTTTTCTTGCTCGAGATGTCCTCGACTAGCTGAGGTAGCCCGAGTACAGGAAGTTGCTGGCACCGGACACGCCGGGCTCGGGGATGACGTCGTGGAAGGTGAGCAGCCCTCGCATCCCTTTGAACACACCGCGCTTCCCAACGATGTGATGGTCGCAACCGCCGGTGAGCTGATTCAGGAAGGGGAACCCTCCAGTATCGAACTCAGCGCATGATCCTGCGGTGTATGTCGCCGCCAGTGTGTACTTGGTGCGGAATCGACCCCGTTGACCGTCGTATTTGCCGACGAACACTTCGCGACCTCGCTCTTCGTACAGAGCGAAGCCGTTCAGCTCTGTGCATTCGAAGCTTCCTGGGAAGAAGATCAAGCATCCCTCGAGATCCCCGGTCAACGCGATCGCCCCCGCGCCTACCCCGTTGTTGCAGGTGGACGGCACGGCATCACCGGAGACCGTCGTCCGCTCCTGGGCCGCGCCGACCGGCGTCATCAAGCTGAGAAGCATCGTCAGCACCGCGCCGATGGCGATCAGCGACAGACGCCCGCGACGCCGTCGCCGTTTGCCATCACGTTCGGCCGACACTTCGTGTCCGGCCATGTCCATTTCGCCCACTTCCATGTTCTCTCCGTTTCTCCTGGCCCCGCACAGGGCGCTTCAACTGGTTCATCGTTCGCGGCCCGAGATATCGGTCGCTCACGAAGGTGGCGCCCCAACAGTTCCGGAGGCCGGTCACCCATCGCAATCGACGTGACATACCCATTTCGAGCTCGCGCGCTACCCATTCGCGCTTTACGGAATCTCACGGTGAGCGCATGATCGAACCCGTGAAGTCAATGGTGGGAGGACTCGATTGGCCGCTAGTCGGACGGGATGGTGTTCTCCACACGATCCACGAGACGATGCTCACGTCGCGAGGAGTGGTTCTCGAGGGACGCGCTGGCATAGGAAAGTCGCGATTGCTGTCCCGGCTGAGGAATACGCTTCACGATTCCGACCACGACGTTGTCGAGATCACGGGCGTACAGGCTGCTGCCGAGATTCCACTCGCACCGCTGCTCGGGCTCGTCGATCTGAATGAGCATGGAGACCTGACTCGACTCATACTTAACGAGTTCGTACGCCGGGCGGTCGACAGACCGGTGGCTCTCCTTATCGACGACGCTCACCTGCTCGATCAACCATCTGCAGCCGTCGTTCACCGGCTCGCATCGATTGGAGCGACGCTCGTCGTCGTAGCCCGTCGCACCGGCGAATACTGCGCCCCCGCGTTGGAGGCACTGTGGAAAGACGAACACCTCGAGCGATTGACGATCGACCCACTCAGCCAGGCCGCTCAGCGTCGTTTGGTCGATGAGGTCGTAGGCCCCGTGGACGACGAAACGCACAACTGGCTGT
This sequence comes from Acidimicrobiales bacterium, assembly GCA_051011575.1. Classification (GTDB taxonomy): domain Bacteria; phylum Actinomycetota; class Acidimicrobiia; order Acidimicrobiales; family SHLQ01; genus SHLQ01. The sequence continues at coordinate 2,841 of JBPCTR010000166.1, forward strand.
GGCAGTTGGCCGTGGGTTTCCCACTCTACGTGCGGGAGCTTCTCATCGATGCCGACCACGGCCGACGAATTCACGCTGGGAACCCAGGCAACATCGAACGTCCCGATCGCCTGCCCGGATCGATCCACGAACTCATCGGACGGCGGCTGTCTTCGCTGGAGCCCGGGGCCAAGTGGCTGCTCGAACAGGTCGTTGCGTGTCGGGAGGTCCCTAGATCAGTCTTGCATCTCGTCGCTCCACCGGATGCACTCGCACAACTCCTCGAAGTCTCTGTTGTCACCGTCGTCGACGATGCCGTTGTGCCCGCGCATCCGCTCATCGGGGAAGCCATCTCAGAGACGATCGAACCCGCTCGCCGACGCGCTCTCGCGGTCGATCTCGCGGCCGCACTCGATGGACTCACCACCGCGTCCGTCGGGCGTCGGGTGGCAGCGACGTTGCTCCGGTTGAACGCCGGGGTCGACGAGGACGTCGCCCGGCTCACGGAAGCCGCGCAGTGGGCCCTGCTTTCACGGCGTGGCGACCTCGCGACGCGTATCTGCGAGGCGATCGTCTCTCAGGGCTCGGACGGGGTCGCTACGTCGGAGATGTATGCGCGAGCACACGCGCTGGCGGGTGACGTTGAGGCATCAGCAGTGTGGTTTCGCCGAGCAATCGACCTCGCCGCGACCTTGCCGACCGAGGACTCGGCGAGAATTCGGATCTCATGGTTGACGACGAC
>JBPCTR010000167.1:0-2757 GCA_051011575.1 Acidimicrobiales bacterium
AACGGTGATCGCTCGCAGGTTGCAAGCGACTCGTCGTGGGGTCTTGGCGAAGCCGTGGTTTCGGGCGAGGTGACACCCGACAACTTCCTCGTCGACAAGGTGCTCCGCGAAGTCGTCAAGCGAGAGATCTCGTCGAAGCTCGTCGAGTACCGGCTGACCGAACACGGCGTCGTCGAGAAGCTGGAGATCGAGGCCGAGCGTCAGAACGAGCCCTCGGTGACCGACGACGAACTCGTCGCGATCGCCATGCTCGCCCGTCGCTCCGAGAAGCACTACGGCTGCCCGCAAGACGTCGAGTGGGCGATCGATCGGCATCTTCCGTCCGGGGAGAACGTGCTGATGCTGCAGAGCCGACCGGAGACGGTGTGGTCGCAGAAGGCGACCGCTCCGATCGCCGCCAAATCCGATGACCCGATGGCGTCGATCGTCTCGACGCTCGTGTCACCACTGCACACCCGCAAGTCGGACTGACGGCGACATCGACAACAGACCACCGAAACCACCACTGGGGGGAAGAGATGACAGACAAGCGGTTCCCGAATCCGTTCGAGATCGAAGGGCCGGAAGGCGTCGAGGGCTGGGAGGACCTCTACCCGTACTCGGTCACCTTCGGGGAGGCGCGACGCGAGTACGAGGAGAATCGCTTCTGGTTCTGGGACTCGATGCACTGGGGAACGGCGATGACGCCGTGGGACTCGACGTTCTTCGAGACGGCGATCGTCACGCTCAGCCAGATGAACAGCCGGCCCTACCGCATCCCGCCCGCGGACGGCATCGACTTCCGCGTGCTCTACGGCTACGCCTACCTGTCTCCGGTCGGCGTCGACCCCGAGAAGATCGAGGCGCGCGTCCCGCAGTTCATGGAACGTGCCGGGCACTACTTTGCGAACTGGGACGACCTGTACGAGAGCTGGCTCGTCAAGGTGAAGGATTCGATTGCTCAGATCGAGGCGCTCGACTTCGCCCCGCTTCCCGAGATGGAGGATCTCTCGATCATCACCGACGGCGTTGCCCTGGGCAGTGGCGCCGGGCTGATGTCCGACTACAACCGCTTCAAGGACCTGATCATCCAGGTCTGGCAGTACCACTTCGAGTTCCTCAACCTCGGCTACGCCGCGTATCTCGACTTCTTCGGATTCTGCAAGGAGGCGTTCCCGTCGATCCCCGACCTCGGGATCGCCAAGATGGTCGCCGGCGTCGAGGTCGATCTGTTCCGCCCGAACGAGGAGCTCAAGGTGCTCGCCCAGAAGGCGATCGACCTCGGCATCGCCCGAGCCTTCGACACGCCGGACTCGGTCGATCTGAGCGGTGACGCCGGCGCTCAGTGGCAGGCCGCGTGGGACGAGGTCGCCGACCCGTGGTTCAACTTCACGTCCGGCAACGGCTTCTATCACTTCGACGAGATCTGGCGTGAACACCCCGAGGTGCAGTATGCGTTCATTCGCGATTACATCACCAAGATCGAGGGGGGCGAGGACATCAGCCGTCCGATCGAGGCGATCCGCGCCGAGCGCGACCGCATCGTCGACGAGTATCGCGACCTGCTCGGCACCGACGAGGACCGAGAGGCGTTCGACGGCAAGCTCGGCCTCGCCCGCGTCGTGTTCCCGTACGTCGAGAACCACAACTTCTACATCGAGCACTGGACGATGTCGGTGGTCTGGCGCAAGGTCAAGGAGCTCGGCGAAGTCTTCGCCAAGGAAGGCCTGCTCGCCGCCGACGACGACATCATCTTCCTCCGCCGCGACGAGGTCGACGAGCTCCTCTGGGACTACTACTCGAACTGGGCGGTCAACTCGCCGACAGCGTCGGCCCACCATTGGGGGCCGATCATCGCCCGCCGTCGGGAGATCCACGAACGACTGTCGAACTGGCAGCCCCCAAAGGCGCTCGGCGAGCCACCCGAGGTGATCACCGAACCGTTCACGATCATGCTGTGGGGCATCACGAGCGACTCCGTGCAAACCTGGCTCGGTTCCGAGGACGGCGATGGCGACGGCCTCACTGGCATGGCCGCCTCGCCGGGTGTGGCCGAGGGCAAAGCTCGCCTCGTCTTCAAGGCGGAAGAGGTCGGCGACATCGAAGACGGGGAGATCCTCGTCGCACCGATCACGGCCCCCAGCTGGGCACCGGCGTTCCCGAAGATCCAAGCTTGTGTGACCGACATCGGCGGAATGATGAGCCACGCTTCGATCGTCTGCCGGGAGTACGGGGTGCCGGCCGTCACCGGGACCGGCTTCGGAACAAGTCAGATCGAGACAGGACAGATGATTCGCGTCGACGGCTCAGCGGGAACGGTGACGATCGTCGAGTAGCAGGTGCAATGAAAGGTGGCGTCGCGAGCGGGGGCACCAGCGTTGCAGGACAAGGAGGGCGTCATGCTCACCAAGGAACAGAACGAAGAACTGACAAGCGTCGGCCCTGGAACGCCGATGGGGGAGACCCTCCGGCACTACTGGTACCCGGTTGCGATCACCCGAGAGCTCGACGACTTCCCGGTACGCAAGGCGCGTCTGCTCGGCGAAGACTGGGCCGTGTACAAGCTCCCGAACCCGGGACCGGACGGTCGCCCGGCGTACGGGATCGTGGCCGAACGATGCCCGCATCGCGGAGCATCGATGGTGTACGGGATGGTCGAAGACGACGGCATTCGATGCGGCTACCACGGATGGAAGTTCGACGGCGATGGCACGTGCGTCGAGATCCTCGCCGAGCCCGACTCGTCGGATACGTTCCGGGCCCGATGCGCCACCAAGG
>JBPCTR010000168.1:0-13028 GCA_051011575.1 Acidimicrobiales bacterium
GATGATGCGGAGTGTCCCGTGGGTCGCGGGGTGCTGCGGACCGATGTTGAGGGTCATACCCTCGGTCTCGATCTCGACGTTCACGCGAGCGTCGGCAGCCTGCTGAGAGATGTATCGGAGCTGTTCGGTTGTGCTCACCGCGCCGCTCGATCCGTCCGGACCGGCGTCGGCGGTGGAGGCGGCTGCGTCTTCCACGCCAGCGTTCGTGTCAGAGGTCGTCATGCGGTGTCCTCCGCATCGCCGGTCTCGTCGTCGTCGTCGCCGGGCATGGGCTCGACGTCGACGATGCCGGGCCACGGCTTGATCCTTCGGGCGAGAAGTGCGAAGTCCTTGCGCATGGGGTGCCCCTCGAACGCGCCGGGGAGGTAGAGATTGCGCGGGTTCGGGTGCCCGACGAACTCGATGCCGAACATCTCGGCGGCCTCGCGCTCGTGCCAGTTGGCTCCCGGGTACGCGGGGATCCATGTGTCGACGCGGAGGTCATCGTCGGGAAGGTCCACCTTGAGCGTCACACCGCGCGCACTGCGGATGTCGTTCACACGGGCGAAGAGCTGAAAGCGGGTGCTTCCGCCAGCGTGGCCCCACTCCATCTCGGGGGGATCCTTTTCGTCGGCTCCGTGGAGGCTGATGTCGACCTGGCTGTCCATGTCACGGCCGAACGGAGACGGCATCCAATCGATGGCTGACAGGAAGTTGAAGTACGAGAAGCCAAGTCCGTGGCGCAGGGTCATGCCGACCTCGACCCACGCCTCGCGTGCAACGCGCACCCAGAGATCGTCACCCGGGATCAGGTGAGATTCGATGATCGCATCACCGAACTCCGAGCCAAGCGTGGCGAGCTGAGCCTCGCGGACCTCGTCGACCTCGATGGCGACGTCGACATCGGTCGACTCGTCGTCGCTCATGCCCCGACCACGATCGGCTCGCCGGCCCAACGTTCGCTCATGTCCTCGTTCTGGATTCGCTCCTGGAGCATCACGATGCCCTCGAGAAGTGCCTCGGGGCGGGGAGGACATCCGGGGACATACACGTCGACCGGAATGATCTGATCCACACCCTTCGTGACCGAGTAGCTGTCCCAGTAGGGGCCGCCGCAGTTCGCGCACGAACCCATCGAGATCACGTACTTCGGATCTGGCATCTGTTCGTAGAGCCGTCGGATCGAGGGCGCCATCTTGTCTGTGACCGTCCCGGAAACCACGACCATTTCGGCCTGGCGAGGGCTGGCCGGCAGCGGAATGACACCGAGGCGCATCACGTCGTAACGGGGCGACGCGAACGCAGCACCCATCTCTAGCGCGCAACAGGCGAGCCCCCACTGATAAACCCAGAGCGAATATTTCCGGCTCATGTTGAGCAATGTGGTGAGGGGCTTGGGCAATTTGCCCGACTCGACTAGACCCACTTGAGCATTCCCTTCCGCCACGCATAGATGAGGCCGAGGAGGAGGATGAATACGAAGATGGCCATCTCGACGAGGCCGAACACACCAAGCGCTTCGAGTCGGCTCGCCCACGGGAAGATGAACACCGCTTCCACGTCGAAGAGGACGAAGAGCAGCGCGAAGACGTAATAACGAATGTTCGACTGAGACCACATGTCGCCCGTTGGGTTCACACCGGATTCGTAGGTCTCGAGCTTCTGCTCGGACGGGCGGTTCGGACGCAGAATGCTCCCGATCCCGAGGAACGCGCCCACGAGGAGAACGCCCACGCCACCGAAGATCGCGACGACGAGGTAGCTACGAAGGAAATCGGACACGGCTGCTCAGGCTATCTGTCAGGTTTTTGGCCCGCCAAGGTGTGATACGGCGGGTATTGGACGTCACGAACCTACCCGGATTCGCACCGAATCGGGCTGATCGTGCGGACTGCGGGACAGGTGTCACGGAGGGTGTTCGATCAGCCCCGAAGGAGCGCACCAAGCCTCAGCCTCCGCACTACACTCGAAGAAGTATTTGGCGCCCATCAGGGAGAACCAGGGTCATGAAGGTTTGGATCGATCAGGACTTGTGCACCGGCGACGGTCTCTGCGAAGAGATCGCCCCCGCTGTGTTCTTCGGCCAGGACGACGGCCTCTTCTACGTGAAGGAAACGGCCGACAACTACGGCGAAGAGAAGCTGTTCGACGGTTCGAACAATCCGGCCGGCGCCGAGGGCATGGCCCGCGTCCCCGACGGTCTCATCGAGAGCGTGATCGAGGCGGCTGAAGAATGCCCCGGAGAGTGCATCTTCCTCGAAGCCTGATCATCGATCGGTTCTGTTGAATGCCCGGCCCGGTGGCCGGGCATTCATCGTTTTCAACCCTCCGGGTTCGGGAATCGGACACGAACGGTCGTGCCCTCCCCCATCCGACTCTCCATTGCAATCGTGCCACCGTGCGCCTCGACCAGACGTCGGCTGATCGTGAGGCCGAGTCCCGACCCGTTCGAGTCCCGACCCTTGTGGAACCGATCGAAGACGCGCTCGAGGTCCTCGGTCGCCACACCGACGCCGGTGTCAGCCACCCGAAGGACGACGTCTCCTTCGGCGATTTCCACGCCAACCTCGATCGAGTCGCCGTGCTTCGTTGCACGAAGGGCGTTCACGATCAGGTTCGACAGCACCTCGCGGACGCGCACGGAATCGACCTCGACGAGCGCGTCGACCGGATGGTCGGCGGCAAGTCTGAGGTCGACGCCCAACGCCTCGGCATCGGCAGCGAAACGGTCGGTGGCGTCGCTCGCGAGGCGAATCAGGTCGGTCGGTTCGAGGAACAACTCGAGCATCCCCGCCTCTGCGGTGCTCAGCGTGCGGAGGTCGTCGAGCAACCGCTCCATCACATCGACATCGCCGAGCAACTCCCCTATCGCAGCGCGGTCGGGTTCCCGTACGCCATCGACGATCGCCTCCAGCTCCCCCCGAATCACGGTCAGCGGTGTGCGGAGTTCGTGTCCGATGTCGGCGAGAAGACGGCGGCGCTGATCGTCGGAGTCCTCGAGTCGGGACGCCATGGAGTTCAGAGCCCGCACGATCGGAGCGAACACCCGGGATGAGGACGCCGCTGCCCGAGCCGAGTACTCGCCCGCGGCGAGCTGTTCAGTGGTGACGATGAGCGAACGGACGGGCACGGCAACGTTCCACGCAAATCGTGCGAGGAGGACGACCAGCAGGAGGAGCCCGAGCCAGAAGATTAGTGCGACCGCGACGCTCGTCCATCCACCAATTAGCGCGGCGAGCGCAATCCCTACACCGATGGGAATGACAACGGCGCCTCCGATCACGATCATCGCGAACCGGATCGCTCGGCCTGCGAAGCCGGGCCAGGGGGAATGCCGCGAGTGTTCGCCGTCGCCCCAGAACTCGACCGGGGGTCGGAATCCGCGTCCGTGGCTACGCATCGACAAATCGGTAGCCGACGCCGTGCACCGTCTGCACATATCGTGGGCTGCCCGGCTCCGGCTCGAGCTTGCGGCGGATGTTCTTCACGTGCGCATCGATCGCTCGCTCGTAAGACTCGAAACTCACTCCGTGGACGGCGTCGAGTAGTTGCCCCCGCGTGAAGACGCGGCCGGGCTGACTCGCGAGCGTTTGTACGATCTGGAACTCGGTACTCGTGAGCTCGATGTCGTCGTCGCCTCGTGCGACGCGCATCTTGGCGATGTCGATCGTGACGTCGCCGACGCTGATCGTGTCGGTAACCCCGGGCGAACCCACACGGCGAAGAACGGCGCGAATTCGAGCGACCAACTCCTTGGGGCCAAATGGTTTCACGACGTAGTCGTCGGCGCCGAGCTCCAGACCGACGACGCGGTCGGTTTCGTCCGACCTCGCGGTGAGGATCACGATGGGTACGTCGGACGACGCTCGAATGGTTCGGACGACGTCGAGTCCATCGATCTCGGGCAGCCCAAGGTCGATCACGACCGCATCGGGCGACTCCGCGTCGAACCGCCGAAGGGCCTGCGCGCCGTCACCCGCCTCGATGACCCGGAACCCGGCCTGCACCAGGTATTCGGATACGAGACGGGTGATACGTGGCTCGTCGTCAACGACGAGAACGGTCATCACGACGTGAGTCTCTCACATCGCCTGATCGCCATCGCCGGCATGGGGATCTCCCTCGTCGGCGGTGCCATCGTTGTGGTCGGTGGCCGCGTCCGACGTGGTGTCGGATGCGGGCTCGGCGTCGTCGCTGGCGTCGGGGCGGAAGATGTTCCGCAGACGGTCGAGATCGACGTCGGGGAACATGCCCTCGACCTCGGACCGCGCCGCCCGCAGATGCTCGTCCCACTCCCGCTCGTTCTCCGACTTCGGCCGCGTCGTCGGCCTCTCCGGCCCGGAGGTGGCCCAGCGGCGCCGAGCGTTCCGGCCGCCGAAGAACTTCATGGCCATTCCGAAGAGGAACATGATGAAGAAGAACTTGAGGATGAGAAACGGCAGCACGAAGAGGAACGCCAGCCCGCCAGCGGCCGAACCGAGCTGGGAACCAATCCACAGAAGCGCCACGACGGCGAGAATCACGGGGATCGGGGATCGACGGGATGAACGGTAGAACATCTGAACTCCTTGTTCGTAGGTGGTTGATCACCATCGTGAAGTTCAGATGTGGAGAATTCGTGAACGCCTGAAGGAGGTTCGACGGAGGCGAGCTCGCGGGTTGCTGGGAGCGACGACGCGCGACGAGCGAAGCGACGGACGCGATCTCTCGGGTTGCTGGGGAGCGACGAGGGACGAGGAGCGGCTCGGCGCCTCAGGCGCAGCCGGCGCGGGGTCGAGGAGCGAAGCGACGGAACCGAGCCCGGGAGCGAGGAACGAGCGGGAGACAGAGTCAGCGTTGGGGATCGAGGTTGCGAAGAATCCACCAGCCGGCGCCGGCGAGGAGTGCGGCGGCGAAACCGTTGCGCAACGCGAATTCCAGTTTTCCCAACGTTGACGCGCCCGCGGTGGTGAGTGCGTTGAGTGCTGACATCACACCGAACACCGCGGCGATCGCAACGACTCGTTCCGTGATCACGACAAGGCGTGGCGTGATGCTCCCGGTCGGCGACAGCACGACGAGCAGTGATACACCGAGTGCAAGCATTCCGCTCGTCGACCCGCTGTGGGAGAGGAAGCGGTCCGCGACCGCTCGGGTCTGCTCGAAGGTGGATCCGGTGGAGGCGCGATCGATTTCCTGAATGGACTGCACCGCGCCCGCCGCGATCCGCCGGCCAATCGTGAGCAGGAGCGCCGTGCAGGCGATCTCGCGGGCCTCGTCGCGCGAGATCCGCACGTTGGGTCAGAGCCCCAGAGCGAGTTGCGCCAGCGCGTCGGTGGCGAGCGAGTCGAGAGGGCCCGGCACGATCCCGAAGACCACCGTGACCGCTACCGCGGCCGCCAGCACGACACCCACGGTTCGGGGGATCGTGAAATCGGCTGCACCCTCTTCGGCATCCTCGAGATACATCGAGACGATGATCCGGATGTAGAGGAACGCGCTCACGACCGCCGCGAGCATCGCCACGATTGCAACCCAGTACCGCTCGGCGTCGACCGCGGCCGCAATGACATTGAACTTGGCAACGAATCCGCTCGTGAGCGGAACCCCCGCCTGAGCGAGCAGGAACACGAGCAGCGCGAATGAGAGCAGCGGCTTGCGTCGGGCGAGCCCCTTGAAGGCGTCGAGCGAGAAGTCGTGATCACCCTTGCCGCCTACAACCGTGAGTACACCGAAGGTTCCCGCCACGAGGAACGTGTAACTGCCCAGGTAGAACAACGCTGCCGCTGTACCGCGCGTCGTAGCGGTGATCACGCCGAGGAGGATAAAGCCGGCGTGGCTGATCGACGAGTACGCGAGCATGCGTTTCACGTTGGTCTGCACGATGGCGGAAAACGCACCGATCAACAGCGTGAGGGCGGCGATCACTTCGAGGGGTGGCCCCCAGTCGTCGACGAGCGGGCCGAGTGTGACCGAGAGAATGCGCAGCAGGCCTGCGAAACCGGCGGCCTTCACGCCCGACGCCATGTAGGCCACGACGGGGGTCGGGGCGCCGTCGTACACGTCGGGAGTCCAGGAATGGAACGGTGCCGCCCCCACCTTGAACGCCAGACCGACGAGCAGCATCGCGAGGCCACCAAGCATCAAGCCCTCTTCGACCAGGACGGTCGTCTGGAGGAAGCTCTGGATCTCGATCATGTTCGTGCTGCCGGTGGCGCCGTAGACCAGCGCGATGCCGTACAGGAGGAATGTCGACGAGAACGCTCCGAGCACGAAGTACTTCATGCCAGCTTCCTGCGACTCGAACCGGCGCCGGTGCATCGATGCGAGGACGTATACCGCCATCGACAATGTTTCGAGGCCGAGGAAGAAGACGATGAGGTCGTTCGAGAACGCCATGATCACGCCGCCGGCAGCCGAGATCAGCAGCAGAACGTGCATCTCGACCCCTCCGAGTTCTTCGCGTTCGAGATAGGAGTGCACCAGAAGCAGCGACATCAGCACCGCGAGCGTGATGACGCCGGTGAGGAACAGCGAGAAACCGTCGAAGCCGACCGAGTTCGCGATCGTCGACGTAGCTCCTTCGTCGTTGACGCGGTTCCACAGGATGACGGTTGCGATCAACGCTCCGACGGTGGCGGCAACGGACCATGCGGTCACGAACCAGGAGGGCACAGACTTGACGACCGACGCGACCGTGAGAAGGAGAAGTCCACCAACCCCGAGGAACAGCATCGGAAGCAGGATCTCGACATCGACGTCGGGGGTTTCGATCTGTGCGAGAACCATCACTCGTCCTCCGCGTGGTCGGCATCTTCATCGGCATGAGCAGCGGGGTCGATGTGATCGGCGGTGGGCTCGGACCAGTCGGCCACGCTCTCGTCGACATGTTCTACGAGTGCGCCGATCGCCGGCTCGATTCGCTCGAGCATCGGCTTCGGGTAGACGCCGAGGAACACGATCAGGACCAGCATCGGAAGCAGGACGAGACCTTCGCTCACCTTCAGGTCCGCCATCTCGGCGTTCTCACCTTCGGCGGGCCCGTGGAACACCCGTTGGTAGGCCCAGAGCAGGTACAACGCGGCGAGAATGACGCCCGATGCCGCGATCGCCGCCACCCACGGATGGGCAACGAAGGTTCCGAGCAGGATCAGGAACTCGCCAACGAACCCGTTGAGGCCCGGAAGTCCGATCGAAGCCAGCATCACAAGGGTAAAGACCGCCGCGAAGATCGGCGCCGCCTTCTGAAGTCCGCCGAGGGCATCGATCTCGCGGGTGTGCCGACGTTCGTACAGCCACCCGACCAGGAAGAACAGGGCGCCGGTGGTCAGACCGTGGTTCACCATCTGCATCACCGAACCGGTGAGGGACTCGGTCGTGATGGCGAAGGTGCCGATCACGATGAATCCGAGGTGAGCGATCGACGAATAGGCGACGAGGCGTTTCAGATCCCTCTGCATCGCGGCGACAACCGCTCCGTAGATGATCCCGATCGTGCCGAGCACGAGCATGACCGGTGCGAACCACACCGATGCTTCGGGGAAGAGATACAACCCGAACCGGAGGAATCCGTACGTGCCGAGCTTGAGCATCACGCCGGCGAGGATGACCGACCCGGCCGTGGGCGCCTCGGTGTGTGCGTCGGGGAGCCATGTGTGCACGGGGAAGATGGGCACCTTGACGGCGAAGGCCAAGGCGAACGACAGGAAGATCCAACGACCAGCGTTGGTCGACCACGCCTGCGACTCGGCCAGCTCGATGATGTTGAACGTGAGCTCGCCCGTCGAAGATTCGTTCAGAAACACCACGGCGAGAATGCCCACGAGCATGAGCGCGGAGCCGAACATCGTGTACAGGAAGAACTTGGTGGCGGCATAGACCCGGTTGCCATGACCCCAGCTGCCGATGAGGAAGTACATCGGAACGAGCACGACCTCGAAGAACACGAAGAAGAAGAAGAGGTCGAGGGTGAGGAACACCCCCATCACTCCGGCCTCGAGTGCGACGAGCCAGGCGAAATAGCTCTTTGGGCTGTGGTCGGGCGAGGCACCGAGAATCGCGAGCGGGAACAGCAGCCCGGTCAGCACCACGAGGAAGAGGCTGATCCCGTCGACACCGAGGTCCCAGCTGATACCGAGGCTGTCGATCCAGGTGGTGGGACCCTCTCGCATCTGCATGCCGGGATCGTCGGCGTCGAACTCGAGGAGAACCCAGACACTCGCAGCACCGGTGATTGCGGTGGCAATAACCGCCAGGTGCCGATGAAGGTCGGTGCGTGCCGCCGGTACGAGCGCGATGAGCGCGGCCCCGACAGCGGGCACGACGATGAGCAGGGTGAGGGCGGAGAATGGCGGCGCCTCGCTCGCGGCGATCATTGAACCGAACATCTAGGCAGCCGTCCTTGCGAAGAACCAGACCAACAACGCGACCGAGCCGAGAGTGATGCCGAGCGCATAGCTGCGCACGAACCCCGTCTGGATTCGACGGATCAATCCGCCGCCGGACCGGACGGTCGTCGCTACTCCGTTCACGACTCCGTCGATCACGTTCGCGTCGAACCAGGTGAGGCCATCGAAAAGGCGGCGGCCCGGACCACCCATGAACGCCGACACGCCAGCGTCGTAGTTCCACGCGTTCGCCAGGATCGGCTTCTCGATGTCCGCTGGGTCGGCCCGATGCTCGAGGTAGACCGCGCGGGCGGCGAGGATGCCGACCACTCCGGCAGCAATAGCGACGAATGCAAGAATCCATTTCGTCGCAGCACTCGCATGGACCACGTGTTCGTGAGCAAGGGATGGCTCGAGCCAGTGCTCGAGGAAATGAAGTCCCTTGGTGAAGGGCAGGTTCAACAGACCACCGACCGCGCTGAGGCCTGCGAGGACGATCAGCGGTGTGGTCATCTGCCAGGGCGACTCGTGGGGATGATGTTCGGCGCGCTCGGCGACGTCTGTCGACAGGTGCGAGGACGCGGCACCTGCGGTGGCGGGTTCTCCCGCCTCCGGAACGCCTCGGCTGCGAGCATCGGCTCGGGCACCCTCGCGGGAAACACTGGCATCATCGGCGAACAACTTCGCGGATTCGAGCGACTCCTGGGCGGAAACGTGGGCGGCGCTCCTCTCCTCGACCTCGGCGTCGGCCGCAGCCACCGCCGCGAGTGCCGTCTCGCGTTCGTCATCGGACGCACCGGCGAGCGTGGCGCGAGCCTCGGCGAGAGCCGCCAGCGCCGCCGTGACCTCGTCCGACGATTCGTCATGCTTACCCTGGGCGGCGTCGAGCGCTTCGGTGGCCTTCGCCATCGAGCTCTCAGCCTCGTCGACGTAAGACGACCAGGCGGCGTCGACCTCATCGGTGTCGGGATCGCCGAATCGGTTCCGACCGAAGAACGTCATGAACACCAATCGGCTCATGTAGAACGCCGTGAGAAGCGCGGTTATCAAGCCGACGAGCCAGAGCAGCTTGCCGTTCACGCCACCGATATCCCAGGCGCTCAGCAGGATCTCGTCCTTGGACCAGAAACCGGCGAACGGCGGGACGCCCGCGATCGCCAGCCAGCCGATGATGAACGTGGCGGCCGTGATCGGCATCAGCGGACGCAGACCGCCGTACCGGCGCATGTCCTGGTCGTTGTCCATGCCGTGGATGACCGAACCCGAACCGAGGAAGAGCAGAGCCTTGAAGAAGGCATGGGTGATCATGTGGAAGATCGCCGCCACGTATGCGCCCACACCGACCGCGAGGATCATGTAGCCGAGCTGACTCACCGTGGAGTAGGCGAGCACCTTCTTGATGTCGTTCTGGGCCAAGGCGATCGTGGCCGCGAACAGGGCAGTGCCCACGCCGACCCAGGCGATCAGGTTGATGGCCCACGAGTCGGCCTCATAGAGCACGCCATTCACACGGGTGAGCAAGTACACGCCCGAGGTGACCATGGTGGCGGCATGAATGAGCGCCGAAACCGGCGTGGGGCCGGCCATGGCGTCGGGAAGCCAGAGATACAGGGGAAACTGCGCCGACTTGCCCATCGCGCCGACGAAGAGAAGCAGGGCGATTCCGGTGGCCACCGCGGTCGACATTTGTGGTGCGGCGCCAGCGATGTCGAGGTAGTCGATCGAACCGATCGTGGCGAAAGCGAGGAACATGGCGACCATGAATCCCCAGTCGCCGACGCGGTTGGTCACGAAGGCCTTCTTGCCGGCGGTCGCGTTGGCTTCCTCGGTGAACCAGAAACTGATCAGGAAGTACGAACAGGCGCCCACGCCTTCCCAACCGAGGAATGTGAGCAGCAGGTTGTCGCCGAGCACGAGCATGATCATCGAGAAGGCGAAGAGATTCAGATACAGGAAGAACTTCGAGAAGTGCGGATCACCGTGCATGTATCCGATCGAGTACAGGTGGATCAACGCCCCGATCCCGGTGACGAACAGGACCATCGCCACCGACAGCGGATCGACCAGGAACGCCACGTCGACTGAGAAATCGCCGACCGGAACCCACTCGAACACGGTCTTGGTGACAACACGGTCTTCGCCGTGTTCGCTCACCAGACCGATCCACGTCAGGACCGCCGCACCGAATGACCCACCGATGGCGGCGGTCGCCAACCACCCGGCTGCTGGTTCGCCGAGACGACGCCCGGCAACGACCAGGGTCAGAAACCCGAGCAGGGGAAGAAGCGGAACGAGATAGACGAAGTCGACCATGTCAGCCTCTGAGCACCGAGAGATCGTCGGCGGTGGCGTGGTTCTGCCGGCGCATGATGGCGACGACCAGGGCGAGGCCGATGACGACTTCGGCCGCAGCCACCACCATCACGAAAAAGACGGCGACCTGACCGCTGATGTCGTTCAGACCCCACGCGAGGCCGACGAACGTGAGGTTGACAGCGTTGAGCATGAGCTCGACGCACATGAACATGATGAGCGGATTTCGCCGCACGAGCAGGCCGAAAGCACCTATCGAGAAGAGAATTGCCGACAGAACGAGATACCACGTGGGTGTGAGTTCCATCAGGCGTCGCTCCCCTCTTCCTCAGACTCCTCGTCGTCGGAGTCAGCGGGCTCGGCCGGATCGGCGGCCGCAGACGCGGCGAGAGACAGCGCACCCTCGGGGATCGGTTGCAGATCACCGCTGACCTTGCGCGCCATCACGACGGCGCCGACAACGGCGATGGTGAGCACCAGGCCGGTGACCTCGAACGCAAAGACATAATCGGTGAAGATCGTCTCGGCGAGCAGCTCGACATCGGGCGTCCGCGCTCCGACGGGATCAACCGAGTCGAGCGCGGCGGTCTGGCTCGAGTTGCCCGTGAGCGTGTCGGCCGACGTGACGATCGCCAGTAGCAGGCCCAACAGTGCGGCGCCCGAAAGCACCGCCAACCATCGCTGACCGACGATTGGCTCAACCTTGAGGTCTTCGGCGCGGTCGACGCCCAACAGCATGATCACGAAAAGGAACAGGATCACGATGGCGCCCGCGTACACGATGACCTGGATCGCGGCGAGAAAGTGAGCCTCGACGACGAGGAACAGGACCGCGACTCCGAACAGTGTCTGAATCAGAAAGAGAGCAGCATGCACGGGGTGACGCGAGAGCACGACGCCGATCGCTCCGCTCAGAACGACCAGACCGGCGAGAAGGAAGACGAAGACTTCGAGGCTCATTCGGCGGCCTCCACCGGTTCGCCAGGAGCATCGACCGCCTGCCCGACCTCGGCTGCGCGCACGCCGTATCCGAGCTCGCCCGACCACGCGATCCGGTTCTCGTAGTCGGCGTCACCCGCGGGGGCGGTGGCTCGCATCCATCCCGAGGTCAGTGCATCGTCGCCCTCGCGCCAGTCCTCCCAGGCAAGCTTGCGCGGAGCCCCATCGTCGTCGACAACGAGCTCGTCCTTCGTGTAGATCGCGTCGGCGCGGTTGGTGAACGAGAACTCGAAGAGCTTCGATTCGGTGATCGCCTCGGTAGGACACGCCTCGACGCACAAGTCGCAATGAATACACCGCAGGTAGTTGATCTCGTAGACATAGCCGTAGCGCTCGCCCGGCGAGACCGGGTTGTCCGGAGCGTTGTCGGCGCCGCGCACGTAGATGCACCTCGCCGGGCAGACACCGGCGCACAGCTCACACCCGATGCACTTCTCCATGCCGTCCTCGTACCGGTTGAGCACGTGGCGACCGTGGAATCGTTCCGGCTTTGGGCGTTTTTCGCCTTTGCCCGCGTGCATGTATTCGCCGGTGACGCGATCCTCGAAAAGTTTCTTGAACGTGACGACGAAGCCGCGCAGGTAATCGGAGACTCGATCTGTCATCAGCCGTACTCCAGAACGTCGGACTCGGCTCGGGACAGTCGGGCGTTGCGGATGGCGCCCATGAGAAGTGCGGCGCCACCGAGCATGACGACCAATCCGACCACGATCACAATTCCGAGGTTCCACTCCTCGTTGCGGCCGATGCGAATGGAGGCAAGCAACAGGAACCAGCCGAGCGAGAACGGGATGAGGACCTTCCAGCCGAGGTCCATGAGCTGGTCGTAACGAAGTCGTGGGAGCGTGGCTCGGAACCACACGAACGTGAAAAGGAACACGACGACCTTCAGGAAGAACCAGACAATCGGCCACAGCCAGCTGAGCGGATCCCACAGGTTGGGGCCGTGCGGTCCACCGAAGAACAGGGTGACGATGATTGCCGACATCGTCACCACGTTCATGAACTCGGCAAGGAAGAACAGCGAGAACCGCAACGAGCTGTACTCGGTGTGGAAACCGCCCACCAGCTCCTGCTCCGCCTCGACCAGATCGAACGGCGGGCGGTTGAGTTCGGCTGTACCGGCGATGAGGAACACGATGAACGGGATGAAGCCAAGGCTGAACACGTTCCAGCCGCCGATGCCGAAACGGCCGTCGATCTGGCTTGCGACGATCTCGTTGGTGCTGAGCGAGCCACTGGTGAGGAAAACCGCGGCGAGCGACAGACCGAGGGCAGCTTCGTAGCTCACCATCTGGGCCGACGCGCGCACCGAGCCGAGCAGCGGATACTTGGATCCCGAAGACCACCCGGCGAGCATCACGCCATAGA
>JBPCTR010000169.1:0-21099 GCA_051011575.1 Acidimicrobiales bacterium
AAAGTTTTTCTTTTCCCGGCGCTGTGGGGTGTGTTGCCCCCCCCCCCCCCCCCCCCCCCGCTTCGGTAGTTTCTCGTCGTCGTCGTCGTCGTCGTCGCCGTCCCGTCGACGTCCTGCTGTCGAAGTCAGCGAGCCTCGGCGATCCACACCGTTGTGGGTCCACCCTCCCCGCGCCGTATCGGGCCTCCCCAAGGGCGCTGCGACGTTGCTCGATCACCCCGGGGGTATAGACATTCGCAACCCGGGCGAGCACGCTCGCGAGTAGGCACCACGATGCCTATACAACGGGAGGTAGAGACAATGATGCGGATCTACCAGACACGCAGACGAGTGGCGGTGATCGTGGCGGCGACAGTCCTTTTCATCACCCTCGGTTTTGGAATTATGCCGGCGTCGGCGGCAAAAGGGGGAACGGCTGGTCCGTGCGTAGCTGGCACCCCTCTGGAGGGTGAGACGCTGGGTCAGGACGTGAGCTTTGTGGCGCGGTTTGTCGGAACGCCGCTCCCGGAGGTTTTTGCTTTCGATTTCCCAGGGGCTCCCCCTCCGATGCCACCGGGCCAGTTGTTGCAGTTCGCACGAGCCCACGGGTTCTGCTGACACGACGGCGAAGACTGCCCACCGACCCTCGGGACGCTGCGTCAGAGCGCGAACGCGAGCACGATCGGCCTGAGTTAGCCCGACTCCCGCTGGGGATCGCCAGAGGTCGGCGCGATGGGGGCGAGATTGCGAGGACGCGCCGAGTGCCCCGATGTCACACCCCCTTCGTAGGGTGTGGTTCACGGCTTGGGGACGGCCACATGTCCCTCTGGAATCCACCGATGCGGGCAGCACTGGATGGAATCGAGATGGCGGTCGCTGGTAACAGTGCCGACAATCGAATAGGCGAAGCCCTTCACGAGGCGGAGCGGTCGTTGGACGCGGCGTTGGCGGCGTCGGTGGCCGAGTTGTCCCGCGAGGAGCTGGCCGATGTGGCGACTCAGGTCGAGTCTGGGCTGCTGTCCAAGGTCGAGGCGTTGCGGGCTCGGGTGGTTGCCGAGGCCGATTGGGCGGGGGTGGGTCCCGTCGACGGTGTGCGTACGGTCGATCAGTTGGTGTCGGCAAGAGTCGGCGTCGATCCGGCCCGGGTGCGGGCGGCGGGCCGGTTGGGCCGCTGGTTGGTCGACTTCCCGGGGTTCGAAGCGGCGTTCGCCGCGGGTCGGATGAGTCGGGAGCATCTCGACTATCTGCGCCGGGCCGACAACATTCGGGTTCATCAGCAGATGGTCGACGCCCAGAAACTGTTCGAGGGGTTTGCTGCGACGGTTGACTGGCGTGATTGGGATGAGGCGGTGCAGTACTGGTTGTTGGGTGCCGATCCCGATGGCCGTAAGCCGAGCGATCAGCTCCGCAACCGTCGGTTCTCGATCCGCCGTCTGGTCGACGGGTCGTTCTCCGGCACCTTTCATCTCGACCCGGTCGGCGGCCAGGCGGCCCGCAACGCGTTGGCGATCGAGGTCGAGCGGCTGCTCACCTTCGACGCCGAGAACGACGTCTCCCGGTCGGCGCAAGATCGGATCGCCGACGCCTTCGTTCGCCTCGTCATGCGCGGTGCTACCCGCGACAACGGCGATCTGCCGGCACCGCTGGTGCACATCGTGATGGGTGAGGAGCTCGCCGAAGAACTCATGGAGAGTGCGCTGTCGGGGGAGACCCGCCAGATCATTGCGTCTCACGATGATGTGAACCGCCGATGCGAGTTCGCCGATGGCACACCCATTCACCCCGACATGGCGCTGGCGATCCTGGCGGTGGCCAGGTTCCGGAGGCTTGTGCTCGCACCGAACAGTCGCCCGCTCGAGTTGGGGCGAACGTGTCGGGGGTTCCCTCCCGACATCCGGTTGGCGCTCCTGGTGGCGGCCCGGGGCCGGTGCCGAACCGCGGGATGTGATGCTCCCTTCGCATGGCTTCAGGCCGACCATGTCGAACCATGGTCCAAGGGCGGCGCCACCGACGTCGTCAATGGCGAACCCAAATGCGGCGCCGACAACCGATTCAAAGGCAACCGCTAGTCCATCGCGCCCGCACTCGGGCAGCTCGGGGACCCATAACATGGGCTTGCCACGATGGCGCGATGTGCATGTGAAGGATGAGGGGCGAGGTGAGTCGAGTGAACAACGCGAACAAGAACCAGGACGCCGCAACCCTTAAGCAGTCGACCGACCGACTCGCGTCAGACGGCTTCGTTCTGCTGCCGCACGTCTACGATGCCGAGCTCGTCGAGCAGCTGCTCGATGCGTCGAGTCGGAGCGAACAGGCGGCGCGGGATGCGCTCGGGTCGAAAGAGATCGGAATCGGGAGTGCGGCGGGCTACGTCGAGATCGTCCAACGATCGCCCGGACGCTGGGACGTACCGGTCGATCCACTCGAGTTCGGAATCGAGCACTCCGCAACGCCGTGGTGGCCGCTCATCGAGTCGGTGCTCGGCGACGCAGCTGAGCTGTGGGTCAGTGGGGTGATCTCCTCCGAACCCGGTAGCGCCGAGCAGTACTGGCACTCCGACTCGCCTCACGAAACCGCGGAACACCGTCCCCCGAACGCGGTGAACGTGCTGGTGGCACTGCACGACGTGCCGATGGCGATGGGGCCCACCGAGTTCGCCCGGGGATCCCACCTGCTCACGAACCATCTGCGCAATCCGACCCTCGTGGTCGAGGAGCTGATCTATCAGCACGCCGGGACGTCGCCCGAGACGCTGGTGAAGGGCACTGCACACGAGGCTCCGAAGGAATGTGCGAGTCCGCTGGCGGTCGGGTCGTGCGTGGCATTCGACGATCGGGTCCTCCACCGAGGGATGGCCAACCAGTCATCCGAAACTCGACACGTCGCCTACTTCACGTACCGCCGAAGCGGGTATTCCACGGACACCTACTTCGAGACGCAACGCTCCGTACACGACAACTAGAGCGTCGAGCACGGCGCACTAACATCGCCGCACATGAGCCCGGGCCACTCGCTCGACCACGGCCGCGAACGGCAGGAGTTCAACACATGAGAATGGCGATGATTGGATCGTTGGAGGTCTCGGTCATCGGGCTTGGCTGCAACAACTTCGGCCGTGCGCTCGATCAAGCGGGGACCAATGAAGTGGTGGCGAAGTGCCTCGATGTGGGGATCAACTTCTTCGACACCGCGAGCAACTACGGGGAGGCACGGTCGGAGGCTTACCTCGGCAACGCGCTCGGTTCGCATCGAGACGATGTCGTCGTCGCCACGAAGTTCGGTCTCGCCATTCCGGGCTTCGACCAGTCGGGAGGAGCACGGCCCGAGTACGTGCGGGCCGCGATCGAGCGCAGCCTCACGCAGTTGCAGACCGATCGGATCGACCTCTTCCAACTGCACTTTCCCGACCCCGACACACCGATCGCGGAAACGCTCGGTGCCATGAGCGAGCTTGTAGACGAGGGCAAGGTCATCGAGATCGGGTGTTCGAACCTGAACGCCGAGCAGATGGCCGAAGCCGCCGCCGAGAGCCGGCGGCTGGGCGTCGCACGATTCGTGAGCAACCAGATCGAGTACAGCATGGTCAATCGCGAGGTCGAGTCGAACGGCCTCACAGAGGTCGCCCAGGCCGAAGACTTTGCCCTCCTTCCGTTCTACCCGTTGGCGTGCGGGCTGTTGACCGGCAAAAAACGCGCCGGCAAGCCGGTCGAGGGGCGCCTGAACATGGACCGCTACGAGCGCTTCCTGACCGACGACAACTACACGGTCACCGAGCGGCTTCGTGCCTTCGCCGAGCGGGTCGGTCAGGAGATGCCGGTCGTCGCCCTCGCATGGTTGCTCGCCCAGCCCACCGTCCCTTCGGTCACCCCCGGAGCGACCAAGCCCGAGCAGGTCGTGAGCAACGCACGGGCGTCCGAGTGGTCTCCGAACGCGGAAGAGCTCGAGGAGCTCGCCGCGATCTGCAGCTGAACACGGCGGCGGCTCCGGTCAGTTGACCTCGAGCGTCCGCACCCGGCGGTCGGTTCCTTCGGTGACGCGGAAGACGTGCCCAGAGATTTCGATCTCGTCGCCAACGGTCGGTATTCGTCCGGCGACGTCGATCACCAGGCCTGCCACCGTGTGGAAGTTGCCCGTGGGGAGGTCGGCGCCAAGCCGCTCCGCCAGGTCATCGACATCGGTCGCAGCGTCGACGACCAACCGGTCTCCCGCCGCACGAATCTCGGCCACTGGGGGCTCGCCTTCGTCGGCAACCTGTCCGACCAGCTCGGCAACGAGATCTTCGATGGTGACGATCCCAGCTGTACCCCCGTGCTCGTCGACGGCGACCGCGATGTGACGACCGGCCGCCTGCATCTCGCGCAGCAGCTCGAAGACCTGCTTGTTCTCCGGTACGACCAGGTGCGTCATTGCGATGTCGCCGACCGTCCCGTCCTGATTCTTGGAGACTGCCGCCGCCAGGTCGCGAAGGCGGACGAATCCAATGATGTTGTCGAGATCACCTCGGTACACCGGCATTCGCCGGTGCCCGCTCGTGAGTGCGATGTCCAGTGCGTCCTTCATCGATCGCTCCGAAGCCACGGCCACGATGTCGGGCCTGGGCACGAGGACCTTGGCGACCGTCGCATCGCCGAGATCGAACGCTGCTTCGACGAGCTCGACGTCGGAGGGTTCGATTTCACCCACGTCGGCAGCTTCGGCCGCCAACCTGCGGAGCTCGTCTTCGGAAACCCAGACGCGTCCGACAACCGCCTCGCCGGGGGTCTGAAGGTCGGCGAACCGCACCAGTACGGACACGAGCGGCCGCAGAAGCCAAGTGAGTCCCTTGACGGGTCGGGCGACGAACCGGGCCACGGCCAGCGGCTGGCGTACGGCGTAGGTCTTGGGAATGGATTCGGCGTACACGAAGAGGACGATGGTGAGGACGATCGACGTGAAGGTGATTCCAATGCCGCCGAAATGACGCTCGGCGAACACTCCGGAGAGCGTGGCCGCCCCGATCTGCACGAGTAGAACGGCGAGGAGCACCGTGTTCATGACCCGCGGTAGGTCTTCGAGCAGGCGAAGGAGGCGGGCAGCGCCATGGTCGCCCTGCTCGGCGAGGACCTCCACGCGAATCCGTGGGACTCGTAGCAACGAAGCCTCGGCAGCTGCAAGGAACACCGCCGCCAGGAAAAGGACGACGAGCGCCGCGAGCAGCGGAATGTCGGCCATGACGTGAATCTACCGGAGGGTTCGCTCCAGACGTCGAGTGGGAGTGCGCGTGCGAACGTGGAGAGCCCGAGGTCAACGAGGATCTTGATCGGAGAGGGCTGGACATGCCAGCTCGATCCCGGCACCAACATCGTTGCTCGTGACCATCTGATAGGTGCACAGGTTCCTCCGCATCGTCTCGTTGGGCAGCTCAGGCGGGTCGTCGAGCGCGAACGCAACCGCATTGGCCACTTTCTCGGTTCCCCTGTCGTTCGCTGATTGGGAGTGGTCGTTCCAATTGTCGACCTTCCAGTACCCCTCGACTCGGTTCCGCATCGTGTCATCCATCGTGTGCGCCTCCCACGCATGGGCCAGCTCGTGAAGAAGGAGGAACATCGTCGGTCGACAGACCTCGACCTCGCCTCGGCCGCCCATCATCCGGAACACGCCGTTGTTCCCACGGCAGCCGCCACGATGATCGTGGAACGTGATGGCGAGCGAGGGTAGGTCGAGCCCGGCGGCATCGAACCTCGCCACTGCCTTTTCTGCGAGAGCGATCTGTTCAGGGGTTCCCGCGATCTCCACGACCGGTCTGGGCGTTTGTGCGATCTCGACGACGGGTTCAGGCGGTGTGTGATCGTCGACTGTCGGTGCGGCCGCAATGCCGGACGTGAGGGAGATCAGAAACAGGATGAGTGCGGTGGTCTTCATGACCGCACCGTCCGCCGAAGGCCTTGTGGCCCGATTTCCGCTTACTTTCCACCGGTTTCAACGATTTAATTGATCTGAAAGGGGCTTCGGGCTGAGTGGTTCTCAACCACCGTCAGGGGGAGGCCATGAACACCGACCGATTGCAGTTCCACGTGCTCGGGCCGCTCGAGGTCACGAGTCAGGGTCATCCGATCGACCTCGGCCCTCACAAACAGCGGTCGCTGCTTGCTCTACTCGTCGCCAACGTCAACCACGTTGTGTCGATCGATCGCATCGCCGAAGCGTTGTGGGGCGATGACGCCGAGGGCAGGGAGAACACGATCTTCGTGTACATCTCCCGGCTTCGGTCAGTACTCGAACCCGAGCGCCCCAAGCGGGCCGAGAGCACCGTGCTCGTGACCCGCGAGCCCGGCTACATGCTGCGCAGCGACCCGCGAGATGTCGACGCGCTCCGCTTCACCGAATGCCTGGCTGCCGCTCGGTTGCACCTCGACTCCGATCCGACGCAGGCGCTCGAGAGTCTCGACTCGGCTCTCTCGGAATGGCGCGGCGAGGCCTTCGCCGACTTCGCCTACGAGGCATTCGCCCGCGACGAAATCGTCCGACTCGAGGAGGAGCTCCTCGAAGCCACCGAACTGCGCTTCGAAGGCCAGCTTCGCCTCGGCCAGCCCGGCGGAATCGTGACCGATCTCGAATCCCATGTTCGCCAGAATCCACTTCGCGAGCAGCCGGTTGGCCAATTGATGATCGCCTTGTATCGAACTGGCCGCCAGGCCGATGCCCTCCGTGCCTTCGAGCGCCATCGACGAATTGTGGGCGAGGAGTTGGGAATCCAGCCGTCGCCGCATCTGGCTCAGCTGGAGGAACAGATCCTCCTGCACGACGATCGGTTGCGGCCGGTCGACGATCGTGGCGCCGGCGTGGGCTTCACTGACGACCAGGCAAACCCCTACGTCGGCTTGCGCGCCTTCGCCGAATCGGACCAAGCCGGGTTCCATGGCCGGGATCGGCTGGTCGCAGGGGTCCTGCGTCGGCTCTCCAGCGCCGACCCGCTCGTCGCCCTGGTCGGGCCGAGCGGATCGGGCAAGTCGAGCATCGTCCAGGCCGGCGTCATCCCTCAGATCCGCAAGGGCGCACTCGGCGCTCCAGAAGACTGGCTCGTCGCGAGGATGGTGCCCGGAGCGCATCCGTTCGCCGAGCTCGAGGCGGCGCTGTTGCGATCCCGACTCGACGCACCAGACAGCCTCGCCGACCAACTCGACGCCGGCGACCAGTCGATTCTCCGCGCCTGCCTCCGCGTTCTGCATGAAGACACCGCGCGTCTGCTTCTGGTCATCGATCAGTTCGAGGAGCTGTTCACCCTTACCGACGATGTCGACGAACGAAGGCGGTTCCTCGACGCACTGCTCTTGGCGATCGACGACCCCCACGGTCGGATCAAGGTGCTGCTCACGCTCCGGGCCGACATGTACAGTCGCCCGCTCGCGCACGCACGTTTCGGTGGGCGCCTGGGCGACGCCGTTCTCAACGTCACGCCCCTCGACGCGTCCGAACTCGAGGAGGCGGCACTTCGTCCCGCTGCCTTCGCCGGCGTGCGGATCGAGACCCGGGTACTCGGGCGTCTCATCGCCGACGTGGTCGACCAGCCTGGCGCACTACCGATGTTCCAATACGCATTGACCGAGCTGTACGAGCGCCGCGAAGCCGATCTGATGGTCGAACGTGCCTACGACGAGATGGGTGGAGTGCGCGGAGCAATCACGAATCGAGCAGAACAGCTGTATCTCGACATCGGCCCCGAGGAGCAAGCCGCCGCGCGCCAGCTGTTCCTTCGCCTCGTTTCGGTCACCGACGGCGATGCGTGGCACCGCCGGCGGGTGAAGGCGGCAGAAATCATTTCCCTCGATGTCGACATCGTCGCCCTCCAGGCCGTTCTCGATACGTTCGGCGCCCATCGACTTCTCCTGTTCGACCAGGATCGGGCGCATGGCTCGCCCACCGTCGAGGTCGGCCACGAGGCACTCCTCACCGAATGGGATCGCCTCGACGGCTGGATTCGCGAGGCCCGAGTGGACCTCGAACGACATGCCGCCTTTCTGAGCGCACTCGGCGAGTGGGAGCGCTCCGGCCACGACGACGGCTATCTGATCACCGGTACCCGAGTCGCCGAATACGAACGCTGGGCATCGTCACCCGCGTTCGAGCTCAACACTCGCGAGCTCGATTTTCTCGGAGCGTCGTTGGAGAAACGACAGGCCGAAGTGCAGGCCGATGAGGAGCGCGTCCTGAGAGAGGTCGCGCTCGCCGGTCGGGCGCGGCGACGGCTGTGGGGCATGGCCGCTGCTGGCAGCGCCCTGGTGGCAGCGGCTGCCATGGCTCTTTTGTTCGTCCTGTTCAGTTCCGATCCGCCACGAGTGGCGCTGATTCACCTCACCGACAACCTGCTGGATGTCGGGTTGTCCGAAGCCGAACGTCGATTCGACATCGACGCGGTTCGCGTCACCCCTCCGTGGGTGTCGGTCGAGGATGCACAACGCAACCTCGCCGAATCCGGGACGGACCTCGTGTTCATGACGGGCGACCTCGACCACGGCATCACGCCGTATACCGCGGCGGACTATCCCGACACGACGTTCGTGGTCGCCTACGACCCCACCGAGTCGATCGCGCCGAACCACGTGCGCTACAACTTCGCCGACGAGCAGATCGGCTACCTGGCCGGAGTCGCCGCCGCGCACACCACGTCGACCGGCCACATCGGGTACATCGCTGCGGTTGGGCGGACCGCAGAGACCGAGGCCACGCAGGCTGGATTCGAGCAGGGCGCACGATCGGTCCTTCCCGAAATCGACATCTCGGTTCGTGCACTCGTCGACGTGAACCAGATCCCGTCGGGGTACAACCCGTGGGGTGATCCCGACCTCGGTCACGAGGTCGCAGCGGAGCTGTACACGACGTCTGTCGACGTCATCTTCCACGAAGCCGACGGCTCGGGCCTCGGCGTCTTCAGTGCAGCCCGCGAATCGTCACTCGAAACCGGTATTCAGCGGTGGGGTATCGGCAACGGTTCCGACCAGCACTTCTCGGTGTTGTCGCCGGGCGATGCCGATCACGTGCTCATGTCGGTGATCTCGCGCCTCGACACCGTCGTGCTCGACGCCACCGAGCGCTGGCTCGCAGGAGAGCTCGCGGGGGGCAATCACGTCCTCACGATCGCAACGGACGGGATCGACTACGTCGACAGCGGCGGCAAGCTTGCAGAAGACACCATCGAGGCACTCGATCGAGCGATGGCAGCCGTCGGTGCCGGAGACATCACAATCTCGAGGTTCCCTGAACGGGCCGTCTCGACCGATCAAACGCCCCTCGATGAAAGCGACGACCGGTTCGATCTTGCTGCAGGTGGAAATCGACTGACGGCGCTCGGGCTGTTCGACATCGTGCGGTTTCAAGATGACGACCGCGAAGTGGTCGGCTTCGGTGTCGATCTGATCGACGAGATCGCTGAGCGCCTGGGCCTGAATGTCGATCATCAGGATGCCGAGTTCCAGAACATGCTCACTCAGATCGCCGAAGGGTCAGCCGACATCGCGGTCTGCTTCTGCGACATCACGCCGGAACGACAGGAGCGCTTCGCCTTCACGGACCCGATCCTGCGAAATCGGCGTGCCCTTCTCGTGTCCACATCCAGCCCGGTGAACGGGATCGACGACGCAATGAAGGTCGTCGTGGCGCCCGGATCATCGCACGAGGACTTCCTGAGAGTCGAGTACCCGGACATCGAACGGATTTCGATCGGAGGCTTCGACGGTGTCGCCATTGTCGAGCGGGGCGAGGCCGACGCCATGCTGGTTGACCAGTGGTGGGCGGAACAGTGGGTGCCGGTGACAGACGGTGCACTTGCGGTGGTCGCGACGCCCTTCGAAACAGCGGTCGGTTTTCCGATCCATGCCGAACGAACCGAGCTCGCCGCGGCCGTCAACGACACGATCACAGAGATGATGGCCGATGGCACCTTCGACGAGATCCACGATCGATGGTTCGGCGCCGACGCGCCGCGCGTGTTGCCGTAACAGCCCGCCCTACGACCCTGACGTTATGTCGATGCGCCTGGTATCGAAGGCAACGAGGCCCAGGAGCGGGTTGTCGGTGATGAGCTCGACATACGACCAGGCGGCTTCGTCGTGCCGGTCGTTGTCGATGACGACATCGAAGTACTCGGTGTCGCCTTTGAGCGGGCAGTGAGTCGTCTTGTCGATCGTGACGAGCTTGTCGGCTTCGATGTCCTCGCGCGGGAAATACACGACGGGGTCGTAGATCCCGAACCCAACCTCCTTGCAGACGAGCGCACCGTTGGAGTCGGCGATGACGTGACCGTCGATCGTGGCGACCCGGCGCGCACCAACAGGGGTGACCGTCATGAAATGGCGCGGATCGGCTGGATTGTGGATTGCGCCGTCGACGAGGGTGACATCGGATGGTTCAGCCATGGGTGCGATCTCCTGGGTGCGTACTGCGTGTTGGGTCGATCATGACATGCCCCAGCTCACTCCGAGCGATCGATTTCCAGTCGTGTCCGGTAGTGGTCGGAGCGCAGCCGTGCGAGTCGCTGCTCGGCGGCACCCGCGGGCCGTCCGCTCTCCTGCAGGCGCCGCACCTCGGCCGACAGCATGGTGATCTCCCCCGCGATCCGGTGCTTACGCTGGATCAGCTCGACCCGTCCGGGTCGTTGTTGTCGACGCCAGAGTCTCGGCATTCCCTCTCCAATCGGGCACTCGTAACTGTACTGAGCAGCGTGGTTGTGCGCCGTGGGACCATGACCCCATGCGACGGGCCCGAGTGATCGTGAGTGGCCGCGTCCAGGGTGTCGGGTTCCGTTGGTCGTGTCGGCGTGAGGCCGAACGCGCCGGGGTCACCGGGTGGGTCCGGAATCTGCACGATGGGCGAGTGGAAGCAGCCTTCGAGGGCGACGATGCTGCAGTCGAGCAGATGTTGTCGTGGTGTCGGCTCGGTCCAACCGGCGCCGTGGTCGTTCAGGTTGATGTCGAGGCCGAGGAGCCACAGGGCCAGCACGGCTTCAGCATCGTCGGCGGTCCCGCGATCTGACTAGAGCCACCCGCGATCGCGGGCGATCACTGCCGCCTGCACACTCGACACCGCGGCGGTTTTCGCCGCAGCACTCGACAAGTAGTTGCGTACGGTTCCAACCGACAGCGCGAGCGCTCGGGCAATGTTTGCCACGGGCTCGCCATCGAGCGCGAGCCGAAGTGCGTCGCGCTCGCGGGCGTTGAGTGGGTTGTTTCCTTCGAGCAGCGATTCTGTTGCGAGCGTGGGGTCGACGACTCGAAGCCCTTGATGAACCCGACGAACCGCGTCGGCGAGCTCGGGCGCGGGTGTGTCCTTCACAACGAATCCCGACGCACCCGCGTCCAGCGCCCGGCGCAGGTAGCCGGGTCGCCCGAACGTCGTGACGATCAGCGATCGAACGTTGGGCGCATGCTCGGCCAATTGGCCAGCGACGGCGATGCCGTCGAGGCCAGGCATCTCGACATCGAGAAGGACGACGTCGACGGGATTGGCGCTGACTGCATCAAGAACGACGTCGCCACGATCAACCTCTGCGACAACGGTCAGGTCGCGTTCCAGGTTCAACAGTGCTGCGAGCGCGCCGCGCACGAGGGCCTGATCGTCGGCGAGGAGCAGGCGGATCTCGTCGCTCACGAGCTCGCCCGGGCGGTGAGGACATTCAGGATTGTCCCGTCGGCATCGTCGATTCTCAACGCAAGGCCTGCCGTGGCCAACCGCTCGCGGAGACCGGTCAGGCCGTTGCCCTCGACCCCGCCGGTCGATCGACCGACACCATCATCGACGATTGAGAGCAACTCCGGATCGCCACCAATTTTGATCGTGCATCGTTCGGCCTCGGCATGTCGGACGATGTTGGTGACGGCCTCGCGGACGGTCCAGCCAAGCACCGCGTGGTGGGAATCGGGAACCGATGCGGTGTCGCCGTGGACGGTCAGCGAGACGCCTGCATCAGCGAGGACGCTGCGAGCAGCGGCGACCTCGTCGCCGAGGTCGGAGACTCGTAGCCCACTGACGGTCTCGCGGATCTCCGCAAGTGCTCGTCGGCTGATCGTCTGCATCTCGATGATTTGCTCACGGGCGAGCTCGACCTCCGGCGGAGTGTTCTCGATGGTTTCCAGCGCACGCTCGGCCACCTGGGTCTTCAAGACGATGGCGGTGAGGCTGTGCCCCAACACATCGTGCACGTCGCGGGCGACACGAGTCCGTTCCTCGCTGAGTGCCAGCTGAGTCTCCAGGGCGTTGAGGTCGAGCTGACGTTCTTCGCCGAAGCGCGCAATCGCCGCACCGATTCCTGCGCTGAGGAGAATGACGGTCAGGAACCAGAGTTCGTCGAGTCTCCCGACCGCGAGCGGGCCCGCGATGACACCGATCAAACAGAGAAGTCCGACGATGCCGGCTGTTCGCCACGAGAAGTTGAAGATCGCAAACGTGAGCACGAATGGGATGGCGGTGACCATCGCCCAGCCAACCAACACGAATCCGATGAGCATGACGAGAACCAGGAGCCCGAGCCACAGCTCACTCCGATTCGGATCGGCCAGGCGACGCCAACCGGTGCTCGTCGGTGCGGTGCCCTGGCCGAGAGCGCTCTGGATCAGCAGCCGGTAACCCAACGCGTGAACCACGGCGAACACGCCGACGAGCACAAGGCCGGCAATCTTGCGACTCGTGCCGAGATCGATGGTCAGGATCGTGATGACGGGAAAGATCAGGAACAGCAGCCAGATGTTGGCCATCCAGAAACCGGGGTGACGAACCGCCTGTCCCGTCACTGCCGACCCCGGCTGTTCTTCACGAGGAGGATCGTGATGGTCGCGAATGCGGCAGTCCACAGGCTGACATTCAGGAGAACCTGCCAGAGCGGCTCAGGGATGAGGTCACCGGTATCCGGATCGATCGTGGCTCCCCCGGTCAACGACCGGCGTGCCAGCGAAACATAGCCATAGAGCGGCGTGAACTTGGCCACGGTCAGCTGCCAGCCAGCGAGGGGGATGAAAATGTTACCGAAGAACGACATGATGACCAGAGCCCCGGCCGCAGCGCTGACGGCGGCCTCGGAGCGGAATGCCAAACCGAAGCTGAGGCCATACAAGGCGAAGGTCATCGCACCGAGGACGAGCACGATCGCCGACAGCACCCAGACGTGCCACGGTGCCGACGCCCCGGTTGCTGCGCCCACGGCATAGACGATGGCGATAGGACCAGCAGCGACGGTCATTGCCGTTGCTGCCTTGACGGCCACGAACTGGCTTGGACGTAGTGGCGTGAGGCCGAGCTGGCGGGTCCAGCCCTGCATCCGTTCGATCGCAGCTGCTCCGCCGATACCGGTGGTTGCGCTGACTGCGCCGTATGCGGCCATGGCGATCATGATCCACATTGCCACGTTCCCTTCGCGAACGGCGTCGTCGCCGTAGTCGGGGGATGCACCAAAGATGACGTACATGATCGCCGGCAGCCCGACGGTGAAGAAAAGGGTGACCTTGTCGCGGGCGATGCGCCGCAGCTCGAGTCGGTAGTAGGTGGTGTTGAGGGCTTGTGTGGTCATCTGCGTGGTCATGCTGCTGCTCCGTGCGTGGTGGTGAGTTGGATGAATGCGTGTTCGAGTGAGGCGGCCTCGATCTCGACGTCGGTGCCGTCGAGCGGGCCGAGGATGATGCGGGCGACGGCGTCGGAATCGGTGGTGTCGACGACGAGCTTGTTGTGTTCGACTCTCACTCGGCCTACTTCGGGCAGGTCGTCGAGCAGTCGGACAACGTTCTCGATCTGTTGGGGTGCGAAACGAGCCCGTACCCGTCGACCCGACGCCCGGCGTCGAACCTCGTCGGTCGCACCGTCGGCGACGATTCGGCCGTTGGCCATGAGGACGGTCCGCTCGGCGAAGTCCTCGGCCTCCTGCAAATAGTGGGTGGCGAAGACGATGGTGCGCCCGGCGTCGGCCTCTTCGCGCATCGCGGCCCAGAACTCGTGCCGAGCCTGGACATCCATGCCGGTGGTCGGTTCGTCGAGGATCAGGAGATCGGGGTCCCCGAGGAGGGCGAGCGCGAAGCGGAGGCGCTGCTGTTCGCCGCCCGAGCACGACTGCACCCGCTGGTGTTGGACCGCGGTCAGCCCGGCCCGCTCGATGACATTGTCCGGTGATTTGGGATCGATGTGGGTCGAAGCGATGAGGTCGATGGTCTCTCGGATGGTGAGGTCGCGCAGCAAGCCGCCGGTCTGCAGCACGGCGGCGACCCGCCCCGCTGCGATCGCCTCGTGCGGTGGCCCGCCGAGTACCGCGATCTCGCCGGTGGTCGGCTCGGTGAAGCCGAGCACCATGTCGAGTGTCGTCGTCTTTCCGGCACCGTTCGGCCCGAGGATGGCGACGATCTCGCCGCTGCGAATGTCAAGGTCGAGCCCGTCGACGGCACGAACGGTGCCGGCCGTGGGATCAGGGGAATCGAAGGACTTGTGGACGCCGCGGATGCGGATGGTGGAAGTGGTCATACCTCCACCGTGCGGGATTCACGTTCGCCCACCCAGATCGATTCCTCACGATCTGAACATGAGATTTGTCATGCCTCCGACGGGGTGGACCAGATGGACTGGTGGCGTCAGGAGCAGATGGCCCGCCGGGGCTGGTCGCCGGGGACGAGGCGATCCCATTCTGATCTCACCGTCGTCGAAGCGACCCGGCCGGACCCGTACTGCAGGGAGGGGACGTCGTCGGCGTCGGCGAAGTCGAGCGTGAGCGAGGCGTTCACCTGCACCGGCGCGAGGTAGCGCCCAGGAACTCCTCGATCGACCGTGCAGCGCGGCCGGGGTTGTCGATCCATGGGGCGTGGCCGGTGTTTGGCCAGAGTTCGAGTTGCGCGTCGGGTAGTTGGTCGGTGAAGCGCTTGGCGACATCGGCGCCGGCCATGGGGTCGGCCTCGCCCCAGATGAGTTTGGTGGGTGCGACGATTCGGCCGAGCGCGGCGGGGCTCATGATGGCATCGGGCACCATGCCACCAATGTTGATAACTGATGGAAACTCGGTGGCCTCGTTGAGCAGGCCGTCGGTGTGTTTCATGTTGGCGAGGAACCAGTCCTCGAACTCGGCGGCGATTCGCCCCGCTCGGAGAGCGTCCTTCAAACCGATCTGTCGAAGCATGGACCGCACGACCTGTCGGTTGGCGGGCATGCGCGCCATCAGCTTCGGCATCGGGCCGATGGTGCCGACGCGCATGATGAACGGGATCCCGTCCATGGGTGATCCGAAGATGCTGCCGATGCCGACGAGCCTGTTGTAACGCTCCGGATGGGCGGAGGCCCCGTGAAAGCCGAAGAATCCGCCGAGCGATGTGCAGATCACATGCGCTCGCTCCAGATCGAGACCGTCGAGGATCGCCGGCACGAGCTCCTCGGCGAAGGACACCAGTTCGTCGATGGTCTGGAGAGTGGTGCCGATGGGAGGGCTCAGCCCACATCCCGGCCGGTCGACCATGAGGCACCGGAACTGGGGAAGCTCGGCCGCCAACGGAGCCCACGACGATCCGTTCACGGCGCCGCCGTGCACCATCAGGACCGGAGGACCATCACCGGTTTCCTGCACCCGTACGTCGGTGCCCGTCGTGGGAAGGGACACCATCTGTTCGGTTGGCTGCAGGTTGAAATACTCCCACAGCCGCTCCTCGACCTCCCGGTACCGAACAGCATCCATGGCGCCACGCTAGTCAGGGCTGTGCACCGCGGGCCCAACAAACAACCGACTCCCACGACAGGCCGTGAGGGTATTGTCGACCGTGGTTCGTTGTAGTGGGTAATGAGGCCACATCGTGCAGGAGAAGTCGCGTTGGTAGGGGCACCGCCGCTGTCCTACGCGCAGGTCTACGACGCCCACGTCGAGACCGTGTACCGCTACGTGCATCGCCGCTGCCAGGACCATTCGCTCGCCGAAGACGTCACCCAGGACACCTTCATGACGGCTATCCGCGCCAATGACGACCCCGGCGCAATCACGATCGGGTGGCTCATCACGGTTGCCCGGAATCGGCTGTTCGACGTCCTCCGACGCCAGACCAGGTACGAGGAGAAGCTGCGCCTCGTCGCCGACAACACCGCCGGTACCGGCGAGGTCGACATTGCCGAACGGCTGCGGGTCGAGAGCGCGCTCGCCGTGCTGCCGATGCAGTACCGGCTCGTGCTGACCCTCCACTACATCAACGGAATGACGGTGCGGGCGATCGCCGAAGAGCTCGATCAGAGCATGAAGTCCGTGGAAGGGCTCGTCACCCGGGCCCGCAGAGAACTGGTTGCCGTGCTCGACGAGGCCGACCCCCAACCCACCGAAGGAGGTGAGTCATGAACGAGGATCTCGAACGTCTCGTCCAGACAGCCGAGGGACACGCGCCGTCGGACGAGTTCGTGGCGCGCCTCCGCTCCCAGATCGTGGCCGAGACCGAGGGCTCCGGGGTGGCCACCGACAACGGGCTCGACGGTGTCGCTGCACCGCCCCCCGGCTCGGCGGTCGACGCGCCGGGTGAACATGACGACATCACCGTCGTGGTCGACCTCGAACCGGAGCACAGTGACGAGCTCGCAGCCCGGCGGTTGGCCCGCACTCGCAGGCTCCGAGTGCTCAGCGCGGCGGCCGCGTCGGTTGTGGTCGTGCTCATCGGGGTGTGGGCCCTCACCTCAGGTTCTGGCGACGACGACCCCGACTCGCAGCTCGACACCGTCGACACCCCCACGACAATCGAAGCGCCCGATCCCGACGAGCGCGGCTCACCGCTCACCGCCGGCAACACCGGCTTCGATGCCGGCACCCATCGGATCGACACACTGGGCACCGCGTTCACGTTCGACGTCGAGGAGACCACCGGGCTGCTTCTCAACGAGAACGCCAGGGTGTCGATCACCGATCTCACGAGCAGGAACGCCGACGATCGCACGATCACCTTCCGGCGAACGTCGCTGCTACCCGACCCGGCCGCGCTGACTGCCCGCCTGGACCCTGCCACCGGCTGGCCCGCCACCGACGTGGTCGGATGGCTCGACCGCCTCGGCGACGAGGCCACGGCGAGCACGCCGCTCGCCACCACGCTCGGAGGGCTCAAGGCGACGTTCGTCGAAATCGAGCTGCGCTGCTCGCAAACGAACTGTGTAGCCGGTGATCCGCTCGCAGACCCCGATCTTCCTGTGTTCACCTCCGGGTCCCGCTACCAGATGTGGGTGGTCGACCAGGGTGAAGAAGACCCGATCGTCGTGATCGTTGCCATCGACGACGACGACGACATCGCATGGCTCGATGAGGCCGACGGCATTCTGGACAGTCTCGAATTTGAATCCATTGCCGCGAACCCGGTGCGCCGAGCGACCGCTGGAACAACAGCGCTCGCTGTGTTCGACGGGATCTCCGTCGAGCTCTTCGAGGAAACGGTCGTCGTCGAGCCGTTCGACGGCTTTGCCCGGATGTTGCCTCCCAACATCGGCGGCGACGTCGAGTTCCTCACCCGACCGCTCGACATCGGCGGTGTCGAGGTGACCACGACCGAGCGGCTCCTGCAACTCCTCGAAGACGAGGCCGTGAAGTTGACCGAGGTCGACACGCCTGACGTCGGCGGCTTCACAGCCCGCACGTTCGAAGTCGAATCGGGCCCGTTCCCGAACATCGTGCTGAAAGCGCGTGCGGCCGACCTCGTCCGAACCGAGTTCGGCTGGGAGCCGCCCCACGGCGGGCATCTCTGGATCGTCGAGCATCCCGATCGGGGGCTGCTGATCGTGAGCAACGAGGCGCTCGTTGGTCCCGAGGTGGTCGAGCCCCTCAGGTCATGGACCGAGGAGATCCTGGAAAGTCTGGACTTCATATGACCGTGAGGGAAAACGGGACGCATATTCGTTGGACAGGGTGGAGGGACGCGAGCGCCCGTCCAGGAGACAGGAGATCAAGATGATGCGGCATCGAAAGAGTTGGCTGGGAGCCTGGGGAGTGGTGGTTCTGCTCCTTGCGGGGTGTGGTGAATCGGGCGCAGGCGTGAGCGGCGAGGACGTGGTCGCGGTCGATGACGGTCCGTCGACCGACGACGGTGCCGTCGAAACCACGGACGCGCCGACGGATCAAGAGGAGTCGGTCGACACCGCCGACGGCGAGGCCGCGGACGCCACCGGCGATTCGGCGAAGGACCCGGCTGCGCCGATCTCGGCCGAGTCCGTTTACGACGCCGATGCTGAGCCAAATCTGGCGTGGTTCGCTCCGTTCGAACCGGGCGCTTATCGCACCGGCGCGCTGGGCACACCGATGTCGTTCACCGCAAACGAGACGCTCAACACCCAACCGAACGGCGGCGGGATGTTCGTGCTTTCCGACGTCGCCAGCAGAGCACCCGACGACCGCGATCTTGTGTTCATGCGTGTGGGAGCCTTCTCCGACCCGTCCGCACCGAATGCGCCGATAGAGGATCAGACACCGTGGCCGAACGAGGACTTCCTCGGGTGGCTCGAGAACCTCAGCGATGACGTGATCGCCACCGAACCGGTCGAGACGACGGTGAACGGGTTGGCGGCAATTCGGGTCGACCTCTCGATCAGCGACGACGTCGAGTGCGGCTGGGTCCCCGGCTTCTGTGTCGGGCTGATCGAGAACAACGGCCAGGACATCCACGCCCTGAACAAAGGCGCCTCATACCGAGTGTGGATCGTCGAACAAGGCGATGAGGATCCACTTGCGATCGTCGTCGGTATCGCTCGCGACGAGGACTCAGCTTGGTTCGAGCGTGCTGACGCGGTGATGGACACCATCGCTTTCGGCGACATCGCACCGAACCCGGTCCAGCGGCTCGTGGCTGGCCCCAACTCGCTGAACACCCTCGGGGGTATCGAGGTCAGCCTCCCCGACAACCTGGAGGAGCTGACCAACGGGCGCTCCCGCCTGATCAATCTGTGGACGGGCCGGGGCTTCGCCCGGATCGAGGTTACCGACGAACCCGGTGCGGTCTTCTTCGCCGATCGGCCCCACGGCCTCGACGGGAACGCGCTCGGCACGGCCGACGACGTCGTCGCCCAGCTCACAGCGGCAGGCGCCGACCTCACCGAGCTCGGCGACACCACGATCGGAGGAGGCGATGCTCGGGTCTTCGACGTGACGACCGAGGACGTCGGTGCGATCATGCTCCGCTTCAGTCCGCTCGACGTCAACGAGGACTTCCTCGGGTGGGATGCGCCGGCTGCGGGACGGATCTGGCTGATCGAGCACCCCGACCGAGGTCTCATGATGATCAGCGCACACGCGTTCGAGGACGTCGACGCAATGCTCCCCCGGGTCACCGAGCTGGGGGAAGCAATCGTCGCCTCGTTGACCTTCACACCCTGACCTCGACTCGGTTCGTGAGCAATCAGATCGAGTACAGCCTCAGGTGCCCGTCTCGGGTGTGGTCATGATTTCCCAGAGGTGTGGGTCGGGCCCACCAACGAAGTACACGCCGCGTCCGCCCCGGCGATGATTGATCTGGCCGTCGTCCGAGCTGCCCGGCCCTGAGCCGTAGTTTGTTGCCGTGGCCTGGATCTTCTCGAAGATCCGATCGAAGTCGTCATCGTCGACCACGAACGCGTAGTGCAGAGAGGGAACGTCGTCGGCATCCGCGAAGTCGAGTGTCAGCGCGGCGTTCACCTGCACCGGCGCGAAGTACCCGGCGCCGTCGTAGGGCAGTCCGAATACGTCGGCCAGCCAACGCGCAGACGTGTCCTTGTCGTGCGACGGCACGATCGTGTGGTCCAGGGTGATGGTCATCGGTGTCCTCCAAGTCGCTTGTGCTCAGCGTAGAACTTCAAGTTCACTTGAAGTCAAGGCCTGACGGCATTTTTGACCGTGACACCAGTGGGGAGGCAGCCTTCGGCCAGGTTTGTCAAGCTGGTGGCAACGAGGAGAATCGATGACACTCAAAGACCGTTCTGCCTTCACCAACAAGCAGCGAATCTATGATTCGCTGGCGAAACACGATCTGGACGCCATCGTTGTTGCGCAGACCGAGAACGTCGTCTATTGCTCCGGCTTCTACAACATGGATCTTCGGATTCTGCCCGACCGAATCTGCATGGTGGTCTGGCCTCGAGAAGGCAAACCAGTGTTCGTCGTACCCGACCGGCGGGCAGCCGGCGACGGACAGATGAGCTTCATCGACGACATTCGGGGCTACAAGCTGCTCGATGGGGTCTTCAATCCGCATCCGATGGAGATGGTCCACGACGTGCTCACAGAAATGGGCGTGACCGGCGGAACGATCGGATTCGAACCGCTCTATCTGCCGTCGTATCACGCCGATCAACTGCGCGGTCACCTTCCGCACGCCGATTTGGTTGGTTGTGACTACGTCATGGATGAGATCCGGATGGTCAAGACTCCGGCGGAAATCGAGTTGCTGCGGTTTACCTCCGTGCAGACCGAAAAGGCGATCGCGAATGCCTACGAACTGGCGCGGCCCGGCGATACCGAAAAGTCGATCATCGATCGAATGGGGTATGCGATCACGAAGTTGGGCGCGGATTTCGTGTTCGCCAATGTCATGGCAGCTGGTTCTCGGACCCCGCTGGGGCATCATCTGGGAGAGGAGATCCCGGTCGACTATGGCGACATCATCAGGGTCGACTACGGCGGGTCGTTCGACGGCTATGTCTCGGATCTGGTGCGGATGGCGGTCGTCGGTCCGCCGAGCGACCGCCAACGCCGTGTCTATGGCGCGCTCTCCGAGGGCCAACACGAGGTGATCGATTGGCTGGGTCCGGGGCAGGCGATGGACGAGATCGCAGCCAAGATGAAAGAGATCACCGGACCGAAGCTGCCCGAAGAACTCGATGTGGTCGGATTCGGCCACAGCATCGGCCTCGGGATCCACGACCGGCCTTTCATCACCCCCGAAGACGACCGGCTCACCGAACCCGGCATGGTCATGCAGATCGAACACATCACCACCGACGGCGACGAGATGTACCACACCGAAGACAGCGTGCTCTTCACCGAAACCGGCGTGACCCTGCTCTCCGACTACACCGACACGACCGAGATGTACGTCATCGAATAACCGGTTCAGAGCCGGTGCAACAGACCACTGCGACGTCTCGCCAAGTCGCCGGAGACGTCATCTCCCGCTGACGGACTGTCGACCGGCCAGACCCACCAGG
>JBPCTR010000170.1:0-38502 GCA_051011575.1 Acidimicrobiales bacterium
GATCTGTTCCAAGGAGGAGAAACAGGCGGTTCGGGATGTTGTCGGCAATTTCCGGTTCGATTCGCCCATCGGCAAAGACCTCAAACGTTTCCTCTCCCACGGCGTCGGGATTCACCACGCCGGACTCCTTCCCAAATACCGCCTACTGATGGAGAAGCTGGCCCAGGCCGGACTCCTGAAGGTGATCGTGGGCACCGACACGCTGGGCGTGGGTGTGAACGTACCGATCCGATCAGTGCTGCTGACCCAGCTGTTCAAGTACGACGGAAATCGGGTGCGAATTCTCTCCGTGCGGGAGTTCCAACAGATCGCTGGCCGCGCCGGCCGCAAAGGCTTCGATGACGCTGGAAGCGTCTGCGTACAAGCACCCCCGCATGTGATCGAGAACATCCAGGCCGAACGAAAGGCGGCTGAGGATCCGAAGAAGAAGCGCAAGATGCAAAAGAAGAAGCCGCCCGACCGCGGCTACGCCCACTGGACCGAGGACACCTTCGAGAAGCTCGTCCATGGTTCACCCGAGGCGATGACCTCAAGCTTCGCCGTGACGCACCAGATGCTGCTCAATCTGCTCGATCGCCCGCCGACCGACGACGATCCCGGCGGATGCGACGCCGTGAAACGGCTACTGACCGACAATCACGAGACCCGCAAGGCCCAGCGCGCCCACATTCGACGGGCTATCTCGATGTACCGGTCACTCCTCGATGCGGGTGTCGTCGAACATCTCGAACGGCCCGATCCCGAGGGGCGCACGGTGCGGGTGACCGTCGACCTGCAGGACGAGTTTGCCCTCAATCAGCCGTTGAGCCTGTTCGCCCTGGAGGCGATCGAGGGACTCGACACCGAGGCTCCCGATCATGCGCTCGACGTGGTATCGATCGTCGAGGCCGTGCTCGAGAATCCGGGACCGGTTCTGCACGCCCAACTCGACAAGGCGAAGACCGATCTCATCGCCAATTTGAAGCGCGAGGGTGTGGAGTACGAGGAGCGGATGGAGCGCCTCGAGGAAGTCGAGTACCCCAAGCCGCTCGCGGCGGAGCTGTACGAAGCGTTCAACATCTTCCGTTCCGTACACCCCTGGGTGGGCGGCGACACCGTGAAGCCGAAGTCGATCGTGCGGGAGATGTACGAGCGCGTGTTGTCGTTCAGCGACTACGTACGGGAGTACGGGCTGAAAAGAAGCGAGGGCGTGGTGCTCCGCTATCTCACCGATGCGTACCGCGCACTCGTACAGACCGTTCCCGATTCCGAGAAGACGGACGCCGTCGTCGATCTGATCGAGTGGTTGGGTGAGCTCGTCCGACAGATCGACTCGAGCTTGATCGATGAGTGGGAGCGCCTGACCAACCCACCCGACGACTCCGTCGAGACCGTCACCGACAGCCTGCACGCCGCGGTCGCGAGTGGTCCGCCGGATGTGACCGCCAACGAACGCGCCTTTCGGGTGATGGTTCGTAACGAGGCGTTTCGCTGGGTGCAGCTGTTCGCCCGCCGCGATTATGAGGAGCTCGCAAGGCTCTCGGACCCCGACCACGCCATCGATGAGGATCGGGCCCCTGCGCGCACTCGTGACGCCGCCGATGTCGAAGCCATGGCCACCGCCTACTGGGACGAGCACGACGGCGCCGACACCGGACCAGCTGCTCGCGGACCCGAGTGGTTCCAACTCGACCCATCCCCAGACGAGTCGCCCACCATTCGACAGGTGATCCGAGACCCGGCCGGACACGACGAGTGGGCGCTACTCGGGCATCTCGATCTCGACCGCTCGCGCGAACTCGGCCGTGCGGTAGCAGTGTTCGACCGGGTGGAATCCTGACGTGAACCGGCTTCACCTCGTTCGGAGTCCGACAGGAGGTTCGCCGCGGTCACGACGACGCATCGAACATCTGCTTCAGCACTACCGGTCGGTCGGGATCGAACCCGTCGACCTCACCGGTGACGGACCCGACGAATCCCGCCGCGCGATTCGCGACGCTCGAGAGGACGGGCTGCTCGAGCGCCTCGTAGTCGTCGGGGGCGACGGACTCGTGAATCTTGTCGTCCAGGAGCTCGCCATGACCGAGATACCGGTGGGGATCGTCCCCACCGGTACGGGCAACGACTTTGCGGCGGCACTTGGTGTCGAAGGAACCGGCCGCGAAGGAACAGTCGGCCCGACCAGTGCCGTCGACCTCGTACGGGTGACGCCGTCGGGTGTTGCCTCGCAGTCGGCCGCGACCTGGGTTGCATCGATCGCAATCCTCGGATTTCCCGCGGCGATAAACGCGCGCGCAAATCGAATGCGACTGAGGCTGGGACCGGCAATCTACGCAGTATCCGCTGCATTGGAGTTGCCGACGTTTCGCCGCAATCATGTCGAGCTCGAAATCGACGGCGAACACATTCGCACCGATACCGCGATGCTCGCGATCGGCAACACGCGATTCTTCGGTGGTGGAATGCTCCCGCTCCCAGACGCCCGCCACGACGACGGGCTCCTTCACCTCACATCGATCGAGGGCGTCGGCCGACTCGGGATGCTGCCGCATCTCCTCGGTCGTAAGGGAGGCACCGCGGATCGGCCCGAGGTCTTGCGTCGGCACGGCACCCGGGTCTCGATCGAATCCGGCGACCTCGACGTCTGGGGAGATGGAGAGCAACTCGGCACCACGCCCGCCACCATCGACATCGTGCCCGGAGCGCTGCACGTCGCGGGGATACCCACCGTCGAGTGACCCAACCCCAAGCGCAGGCGCGATGGTTTCGTTATGGTGCGACGGCGGGAATCCAGAATCAGGAGGTAACCATGTCGGAATCACTCATGTCGGGACTCGCGTCGCAGTTCGGCGGAGACACGATCGGCCAGCTCTCAAAGCTCGTTGGAGCCGATGAGGATCAGACCGCACGGGCGGTGGCATCGGCGCTTCCCATGCTCGTCGGGTCGATGGCCGGGTCCGCCGATTCGGCGCCCGGTGTGAACTCGCTGTTCGGCGCGCTGAGCAACGATCACGACGGATCGATCCTCGACGATCTGGGCGGACTGCTCTCGAACTCATATGCCTCCCGCGTTGTGGGACAGGACGGCTCGAGAATCCTCGGTCATGTTTTTGGCAACAAACAGCCGGCCGTGGAGCAGACGGTTTCGAAGAGCGCTGGGATCCCGATGGACCTGGTCGCCCGGCTACTCCCCATTCTGGCTCCGATCGTGATGGGCTACATCGGGCGCAGGTTGCGCGGCGACGGGCTCGACGCGGGTGGCCTCGGCTCGGTCCTGGGCGGTGAACGCGAAGCAGCTCGCCAACAGGACCCGGGTTTGGGCGGGTTGTTCGACATCCTCGGTGGTGGCGGAGCCGGCACCGCGTCCGATGATTCCGGTGGTGGCCTCATGGACATGGCAGGCGACCTTTTACAAGGCCCGGCCGGTCGCGCGATTCTCGGTCAGATCCTGGGCCGCTGAGCCCGTTTCTGTAATCGAATTGTCACCGCGTGACGGTTGTGCGTCGGAGAACGATCCAGGCGCCCCGATTCTCACGGAGCGTCATCTGCCGCCAACACGGAATGACGGCTGCGTGCGATTGGTCGACGGGTAGAACGCACCAGGTGGGTGACCGACCACACCACCCTGCGTGTGTGGTCGCCGGCGCTGAAATTCTCGCTGTACGTGCTATCGGAAGCGGCTATGGTCCGTGCGCAACGGGCAGAAAGAGGCGATTGAAATGACGAATCGACGCGGCGGCGATCGTGCACATCGACGAGGTCGGGCACTTGCGCTCACGACCGTCGGAGCGATGATCACGATGATCGCTCTGCTCACCGGAACCGCCACGGCCGGCGCGCAGGGCTCGTGCGGAGAATTCAGCTTCGGCTTCACCGGCACCCGCCTCCTCAACGACGGGATCAGCAACTCGGCCGGCCCGTTCGCGATCGTGCTCCCGGCCGGGACCTACGACGTCACGCTGTCGAGCCACGACGCGCACAGTGCACACCCCGGGCAGCTCGAGCAGACCCAGGAGAGCTGGATCGCCCGACTCGACTCGGGCTGGTCCTCCACGCCGACACTCGACATCCCGTTGGAGCAGGACACATCGATCACCGTGCTCACCAACCAGGTGATCGGCCACTCGACCGCCATTTCGGTACATCACCTCGGCAGCGGTGGTATCAACTCGGTCGATGTCGTTTGTGTCGGCTTCACCCCCGTCGCGGCCGCAGCTCAAGAAACCGCCGTGGAAGAAGTGGTCGTGGCTGCCACCGAGGAAACCTCCGAACCGGCCGAGACGACTGAACAGACCGCCGACATCGCCGAGCCGGCCACCGTGGTGAACACCCCCGCAGCGGAGACCGAAGTCGAGGGTGCGGCGATCGTGGCGACACCCGAGGTCGCTCCGCAGCTCGCTCTCACCGGACCATCGGCCACAACACGGGGAATCGCGATTCTCGGAGTGGCGAGGCTCGTATTTGGCCTGGTGCTCGTGGGCGCCGAGCGGCGGGCCGCCGCTGCCACGATCTGATCAGACCGTTCCCAGAAACTCCACGATCGCTGTTCCTATCTCATCGGGGCTGTCCTCCTGGATGAAGTGCAGCCCGGGAACCGTGACCTCGGTCTGATTGGGCCAGCTCCGGCAATACTCCCGCTGGTCTCCGATCAGGATGATTCCGGGATCGGCGTTCACGAACAGTTTCGGTACGTCGGCCGTTTCCAGCCACGCCGCGTATGCCGCGACGATCTCAGCGACATCGGCGGGTTCTCCATCGATCGGGATCTCGCGCGGCCAGGTGAGTGTTGGCCGACGATCCTCTCCCGGCTCGGCGAACGGCGCCCGGTAGGCGTCCATCTCATCATCGGTGAGATCCCGAAGGATCGACGCCGGCAGGATCCGCTCGACGAAGATGTTCTTCTCGAGCACCATCTCTTCACCGCCCGGTGAACGCATCGCCATGAAGACGTTTCGAGCGCCTTCAGGCCATTCGTCGAGCGTGACCGGCCGCACGATCGCTTCCATGTACACGATTGCCTTGATTGCTTCCGGGTGGCGATGGGCCCAGTCGAACCCCAGCGCCGACCCCCAGTCGTGGATCACGAGCGTGACGTTCTCCGACGCGCCAGCGGAGTCGAGGAACTGGTCGAGAAAGCTCCGATGCTCGACGAAGCGGTACGCGGCTGGACCCGATGCCTCGAGCTTGTCGCTCTGACCCATTCCGATCAGGTCCGGAGCGATACACCGACCGAGACCCTCGACGTGCGGAATGATGTCTCGCCACAGGATGCTCGAGGTGGGATTTCCGTGCAGAAACACGATCGGGTCACCCTGGCCCGATTCAAGATACGACATCGTGTGTCCGGCGACCGTGAGTGACTTCCGTTCCATGTGATCCCTTCCCGTTCCTCTGGTCCGCAATCTTCGCATCGACCGTCCTATCGTTCGAGGATGAGCATTCTCGGCAACAGCGTCGTGCGGGTCGAAGACCCGCGATTCCTCACCCACGGAGGCCGCTACGTGGCCGATGTGTTCCCGGAGGGCGCCGCTCACGTCGTGTTCGTCCGCTCGACCGCCTCCAATGGCGAGATCCTCGAAATCGACGGGTCCGATGCCTTGGAGGCCCCCGGGGTGATCGCCGTTCTCACCGCTGCCGATCTCGACATCCAGCCCTTCGGTGGTGCCGACACCGAACATCTCTCGTACCCATGCCTCGCATCGGGACGGGTGTTCTTCGCGGGTCAGCCGGTCGTGGCAATCGTTGCCGAATCGGAGTCGGCGGCGCTCGATGCCGCCGAGCTGGTGTTCGTCGACATCGAGGCTGAGGACGCCGTCACCACGATCGATCAGGCGTTGACCGACGATGTCGTCGTCCATCCCGCTCTCGGCACGAATGTGGTCGACGACAAGCGCGCCACTCCACTCGACTTCTCGGGCTGCGAGATCGTGGTCGAGGCCGAGATCGTCAACAGCCGGGTGAACGGTGCCGCCATCGAGCCAAGGGTCGCTGCCGCCGAATGGGGCGCCGACGGGCGCCTGACCTGTTGGACGAGCACCCAGGGAGCCCATCCGGCACAAGCAGCGATCGCCCGCGTGCTCGGCGTCGATCGCTCGACCGTGCGCGTCGTGACCGCAGACGTCGGCGGCAGTTTCGGATCAAAGGCCACACCGGGTCCCGAGGAATGTTCGCTTGGGGCGATCGCCCGAATGGTGGGCCGACCGGTCGCGTGGGCCGAGACCCGAACCGAGAACTTTCTCGCAATGGGGCACGCCCGCTCGCAGAAGAACCACATCCGGATCGGTGGCACCGCCAACGGTCGGATCACCCACTATCAGCTCGACATCACCCAGGAAGCAGGGGCCTTTCCGGGGTCGACGGCCTTCCTCCCGTACTTCACCATGATCATGGCCACCGGCGTATACGACATCGCGCACGCAGCCTGCGGCTGGGTGACCGTCACGACCAACGTGCCGCCGACGGTCGCGTTCCGCGGAGCCGGGCGCCCCGAAGCAACCGCGACCCTCGAACGGGCCGTGGACCTGTTCGCAGCCGAAGTCGAGCTCGACCCGACCGACGTTCGACGCCGAAACATGATCCGATCCGACGCCTTCCCGTTCACGACACCCATGGGTCAGACCTACGACTCCGGCGACTATCACGCCGCACTCGACCGTGCCCTCGAGGCGGCCGGGTACGAGGGGCTGCGGGCGGAACAGGCCGTGGCACGAGGCCGGGGCGATTCGATCCTGCTCGGCATCGGTGTGGCCTCGTACGTCGAGATCACCGCACCGAACCCGGCTCCCGGACAGACCGAATTCGGGAGCGTGACGCTTCTGCCCGACGGATCGCTTCTCGCACGGACGGGCTCGACCCCGTACGGACAGGGACACGAGACGACGTGGGCGATGATCGTGAGCGAGCGCACCGGTGTACCGATCGAGCGGATCCGGGTCGAGTGGGGCGACACCGACATCATCCCCTCATCGAATGTCACCGGCGGCAGCCGGTCGGTTCAACTCGCCGGTTCATCGATCGCCGACGCGAGCGAGAAGCTCGTCGACAAGGCGCGCCAGCTCGCCGCCACCATGCTCGAAGCAAACGTCGACGACATGGTGCTCGACCATGACGCCGGCCGCTTCCACGTCGCCGGTAGCCCGACTCAGTCGGTCGGATGGGACGAGGTTGCGACGGCGGAAGCCGACGCGCTCATCGGCGTTGGCGAATTCGGGCAGGACGGTTCCACGTTCCCGTTCGGAACCCATGTGGCGATCGTCGAGGTCGACACCGACACCGGTGGGGTTCAACTCCGCCAGTTGGTGACGGTGGACGATGCCGGAACCCTCATCAATCCACTGCTCGCCGCTGGCCAGCTGCACGGC
Organism: Acidimicrobiales bacterium; assembly: GCA_051011575.1. Taxonomy (GTDB): domain Bacteria; phylum Actinomycetota; class Acidimicrobiia; order Acidimicrobiales; family SHLQ01; genus SHLQ01. Next base: position 7,341 of record JBPCTR010000170.1, read on the forward strand.
GGTATCGCCGCCGGCGTGTCACAGGCACTCTTCGAGGAGGTCACCTACGACGAGTTCGGCAACCTGACCACGGCGAGCTTCGCCGACTATGCCCTGCCCGCCGCGAGCGAGTTCCCGAACTTCGACATCACGATCACCGAGACGCCCACGCCACTGAATCCTCTTGGGGCCAAGGGCATCGGTGAGGCGGGGAGCATCGGTGCCACGCCTGCCGTCCAGAATGCCGTGATCGATGCGCTCGCCCATCTCGGAGTTCGTCACATCGACATGCCGATGACACCGGCGAAGGTTTGGGCCACTTATTCGAACGCGAGCGCTTCGACTCCGGAATAGCGCACGGTTGCGGCGTCGCCTCGTCGCAGTTGTTGTTTGGCCGACGTCCGTACCAACACTTCGGTACCGTCGGCCATCGTGACGGTCAGCATCATGTCGTGGCCGTAATACTCGACCAGGCTCACAATGCTCTCCCCGCCCGCGTCGAGCGCAAGATCTTCGGGCCTGACCAGAACCTCGACGGTTCCGGTCCGGTCGGACCGAAGTGGCACCGACCCGAGAACGGTGGCCGCCGAGTTGCCGGAAGCCTCGCCCTTCAGGAGGTTCACGTCTCCGACGAAAGCGGCGATCCATGAATTGCTCGGCGTGCGATACATCTGCGCCGCCGTATCGATCTGTTCGATTCTGCCATCCCGCATCACCGCAACCCGATCGCCGAGCACGAACGCTTCCTCCTGATCGTGGGTCACGAACACCGACGTGATGCCGAGCTCGACGAGTAGACGGTGGACCTCCGTACGAACGCCGACGCGCAGCGCGGCGTCGAGATTGCTGAAGGGCTCGTCGAGAAGAAGCACCGATGGGCGGGGAGCGATCGCCCGCGCCAACGCCACTCGCTGTTGCTGTCCACCGGAGAGGGTCTGGGGCATGCGATCGAAGAGGTCGGCGAGCCCGACCATGTCGAGCGCCTCGATCACCCGGGGTCCGTCTCGCTCGCCACGCGGGAGCCCGTAGCCGACGTTTTTGCCGACCGTCAGATGGGGAAAGAGTGCCCAGTCCTGGAACACCATTCCCACCTGGCGCTTCTCGGGCGGCACCCACGTGCTTCCGCCAGCCATCAGAGTCTCGCCAACGCGGATGGAGCCTGCGTCGGGGCGTTCCAGACCTGCGATCAGGCGCAACAAGGTCGTCTTGCCACAGCCACTCGGCCCCAGTAGCGCAAGGCTCTCGCCCGGTTCGATCGAGAGATCGATCCCGCTGAGCACAACGGTTTCATCGAAGCTCTTGTCGACACCATCGACGTCGACTCGGCGAGCGCTGCTGGCTGGAGTCACAGGCTGTCGTACGACGGTTCGAACGTGTCGCAGGATCCATATTCACCGCTGCGGAACCCGGTGCTGAACCAGCGGACGCGCTGCTCCGAGGTGCCGTGGGTGAAGTTCTCGGCGTTGGAGCTGCCCGTGATGGCGTCGTCGCCGACAGCGCCGGCCGCGCGCACTCCTTCGTCGAGATCACCGGCATCGAGAATCCCTCGCTGGTCGGCGCTCCGAGCCCACATTCCGGCGAGGCAGTCGGCCTGCAGCTCCATGCGGACCGAGAGCTGGTTGGCCTCCGATCGCGACATCCCCTGCTGGGCGTCCCGCACTGCCTGATTCGTGCCCAGCACGTTCTGCACGTGATGGCCGATCTCGTGGGCGAGGATGTAGGCCTGCGAGAAGTCTCCCGGGGCGCCGAGGCGATTCTGGAGCTGGATCATGAACGCCATGTCGATGTAGGCCTCGCTGTCGGCCGGGCAGTAGAACGGCCCCACTGCCGACGCCGCTCGACCGCAGCCGTCGGTGTCGACGGACTGCTCGAAGATGTTCAGCTTCGCCACCGGATATGTCTGTCCCGCGCGGTCGAACTCCTCGATCCAGAAATCCTGTACGTCGTCGAGGACGAAGTTGACAAGATCGAACGTGTCTGCGATCTCAGGCGAATCGGCCTGTGATTGTGCCTGCGGAGCCGGGCCGGTGGTGTTTAGATCGCCCATGAAGTCGGTGCCGTTGCTGAGGCATGAGAAGAACAGCAGCGCGAAGACGATGATGACGATCAGGGCGAGGCCTCCACAGCCACAGCCGCGCCGGCCGCCACCTCCACCGCCGCCGCCCAGCGCTCCTCCAAGCGCTCCACCAAGACCGCCGCCTCCACCTCCGCCGCCGAGACCCCCACCACCCAGACCGCCGCCACCGAGCCCCCCACCGCCGCCGCGACGTGGAAGCCGAAAGCCGCCGCCCCCGCGGCGCGAACCGCGGAGGTCATTCACGTTCTTGCTTCGGTAGCCCTTCGGGACCTTGACCATCTGGATCGTCTCCACTCTTTCCGCCAGAAGTTACGCGGGCAGCCTAGAAGATGGGCAGTCGAAGCTGACGAGGCGGAGCCGCGCCAGAACACGGGTGCGGAGCGCCTAGTGCTGTGCGGGCCAGCGAATCTCGGGACGGGACCGAGGGTCCGGACGTCTCCCACGAGCGCCTCGCACGGTGGGCGTGTCGCGAACGTGCACACTCGAACCGGGGCGAGATCCGGCCGGACGATCGCCGATCACCAGGACCGGGCGAGGGTCAGGTCCGAGCGCACGTTCTTTCGGCACGTCCCCGGGTGGTGTGTGCCGACTCGGGTGCGAGCGGGGGATCATCACTTTGCGCGGCCAGACAAGGAAGGTCACGAGGTACGACATCAGGGCAATGAATCCAACCTGTGTGAGGAGCAACATCGACGTCCGGGGTTCGTGGCGAGTGGCCACGAGCACGAGCGCGACGATGCCGACAACCGACAACGCGAACACTCCAAGGCCCTTCCAACCCGACCGCATGACCGGAGAACGTAGGCGCGGCGGCGATCGCGGCGCAATTCGCTCCGGCGCCGCGCGATCGCGACGCCCTTGGGGCCGTAGGATTGCAGAATGCGTCGGAGCCACATCTTCGCCCGCGAATTGCGCGGGATCGTCGTGTTCGCTCTGGTCGCGGCGCTCGTCGTGTGGCTGTTTGCACGTCTCGAGGTCGACCGGCTCGACGCCAAGGAACGGGGTGATCTGGCCAATCCGACCACAACCATCGCCCCGACCACAACCACCAGCACGACGATTGCGGTCGACGACAACGAACGGCTGTGCAGTCTCTCCACCGCCTTCCGCGACGATCTTTCATTGCTTCCGGTAGTCCTGACGACCCTTGGGGGCACCGAGCTCTCCAATCCCGGCGGGCTCCCAATCGACCTCGGACTGCACCCCGATGGACCCGTCCTGGCCGAAGGTGAGGAGGCCCCGGCTGCAGTCGCGGTTCCTCCGCCCAGAATCACCAATCCCGAACGAATCGACCCCGTCGCCTCCGGGCTCCTCGGCGAGCCTCAGCAGGTGGTCCTCAACTTCTTCACCGCGGCGTCCACCCTTCGTCTCGGGCTGATCGACGCCGACTTCGACGCGACAGCGGACCACTTCGCCGACCTCGTCGGCATCGGCGAGCCTGCCGGGTGGAGCCATGCCGAGATTCTCGCGGGCGACTTCAGCGATCGCTGGACGTCGCTCGTGAGCCGGCCGTTCGTTGCTCTCGACAACACCCTCATCTACATCGAAGGCGAATGCGGGGTCCGAATCGGGAACCGCTTCCGCTATCGCGAGACACCACCCGAACTTCCCGAACTCGAAGAAGTCGAGGAGAACCCGGTGATCGACCCGCTCATCGACCCCGCCGCCCGCGGACGGTGAGCCCGATCCGCGTCCGACTCCTCGGCGTGGCATTGATCGTCGTCGCCACCGCACTCTTCATCCGATCGCTGCCGTTCGGCGACGATGGAGAGGACGTGATCAGCGACATGATCGAGCTGACCGCGACCCGGCCAACGGTTGCCCTCGAAGCCGAACCCGACGACGAGGACTTCCCGGCGATCGTCGACTCGGCCGTCCGCGATCCCGCCGAGCGTGTCGCCCCGATCAGTGCAACCTTCGAGGTGATCGGCACGACCGACCACGACCCGGGCGCCTTCACCCAGGGGTTCGAACTGCACGACGGACGCCTCTTCGAATCGACGGGACTTGTCGGGTCCTCGACCTTGCGCGAGCTCGATCCGACAACCGGCGAGATTCTCCGCTCGGTTCCGGTACCCGGCGTCTTCGCCGAGGGTATGACCGTCGTCGACGATGAGATCGTGCAGATCACGTGGACCGAAGGCATCGCCTACCGCTACGACCTCGAATCGTTCGACGTGACCGGGACCCACAACTATGACGACGAAGGTTGGGGGATCTGCAACGACGGTGCCCGTCTGGTGATGTCCAATGGCTCACCCAAGCTCACGTTTCGCGACCCATCGTCGTTCGAGGTACTCGACGACGTGACCGTGACCTTCAACGGTGCACCGGTGGAACGCCTCAACGAACTCGAGTGCGTCGGCTCGACGGTTTGGGCCAACATCTGGCTCACTCCACTGATCATCGAGATCAACCCGGTCGATGGCATGGTTCTCACCGTGATCAACGCGGGCGGCCTGCGTCCTCCTTCGACTGCCGACAACTCGGGCGCGGTGCTGAACGGCATCGCCCACGACCCATCCGACGACACCTTCCTCATCACCGGGAAGCTGTGGCCCACGGCATACCGAGTCGAGATCGAACGATGAAGCACGTCTAGGCTCGTCGGCCGATGGCTCCTCCCCGCCGCCAGGCCCCTGGCCCACTGCTCGCCGCCATGAGCGCACTCATCGCCGTGTTCATCATCGTCGCCGCGCTGACCGGCGAGTGGGTGTTTCTCGTTCTTGGTGTCGTCGGCGGCGTGATCGGCTTGGCGCCGCTTCTGTCGAAGAAGTGAGCTTCACCCGTCGTGCCCTCGGTGTCGATGGCGCCCGCGGCGGATGGTTGGTCGCTGAGGTCGATCTCGGCGATCCCACGGCGGCATTCGACTTCCGATTCCAGGAATCGCTCCACGCCACCGTCCGCTCGTTGCGGCCGGGCGATGTGATGATCGTGGACATGCCCATTGGGTTGAGTGACGACGGCGATCGCCCGGTCGACCTGATCGCTCGAAACCGCTTGGGGTCGCGGCGGTCCACGTTCTTCCCGACGCCCCATCGAGCCAGCCTCGACGCCCACTCCTGGGCAGAGGCGAACGCATCGTCGAGGATCGCAACCGGGCGCGGAATGTCGAAACAGAGTTGGAATCTGATTCCGAAGATCCGGGAGATCGACAGCCTGTGGAATGACACGCTCGAGCACGTCGTGTTGGAGGGCCACCCCGAATCGAGCTTCGCCGAGATGCTCGCCGAACCGATCGCCGCAGCGAAACGAACGAGCGGCGGTCGTCGCGTGCGACGCGACGCGCTGAGCCGGGAATTCGGAGTTCGGATCGCCGGGCTCGACGAGGTTCCCGCCCGCTTCACGATCGACGCCATCGACGCTGCGGCCCTCTGCTGGACAGCGATGCGCGTAGCCGACGGCAGCGCGATCCGACTCGGCGCCGATCACGACCGGGACGCAATCGGACATCCGATGTGGCTCACGATCTGATGATCGGCCGCTTCGCCCCGTCGCCAACGGGCAGCCTTCATGTCGGCAACCTGAGGACCGCCCTCATCGCGTGGCTCGCTGCCGAGTCGACCGGGTCCGATCTACGGCTGCGCATCGACGACCTCGATCCGGCCACCGCGTCGGTGGAACATGAACGAGCTCAGCTGCGCGATCTCGCTGCGCTCGGAATCGAATTCGACGGGGACGTGCTCCGACAGTCCACGAGATCCGCCGCGTACCGGAAGGCCATCGACGAACTCCGTGAACGCGGGCTCCTCTACACCTGCTATTGCTCCCGGCGCGAGGTACGGGAGGCGGCCGCTGCGCCTCACGAACACCTGCCCGAAGGGGCCTATCCCGGCACCTGCCGCGATCTCGACGCAGGGGCGCGGCAACGACGCGAACGAGAACGCCCCGGGGCCCTGCGCGTGCGGGCCGAGCTGGCCGAAATCGAGTTCCACGACGGCGTGCACGGACCGACTCGAGTCATGGTCGACGACTTCGTGGTGCAACGCAACGACGGCGTGCCCGCCTACAACCTGGCTACCGTCGTCGACGACGCGCATCAGGGCATCGAGCAAGTTGTGCGCGCCGACGATCTGCTCGATGGAACCGGCCGCCAGCTCTGGCTGATCGAACGGCTCGGGCTGTCGAGGCTGGCACATGCTCACGTTCCGCTGATCGTGAACGACGAAGGCCGCCGCCTGGCCAAACGCGACGGCGCGGTCACTCTCGGCGAGTTGGCGGATCTCGGATGGAGCCCGGAGCGCGTCCGCACGATGTTGGCGGCTTCGCTCGGGCTGTGTCCGCCAGGGCTGCACGTCGACATCGAGGATCTCGCCAAAGGCTTCTCGCTGGATCGGATTGCTCCGACTCCCACCGTGTGGGTCGATCCATCGGATCGAAGCGACTCGTGATCTAGAAGACCGCCTCGGACAGGGTGTGGATGATCAGCCCCACGAGACCACCGACGAGCGTGCCGTTGATGCGGATGAACTGAAGGTCGCGGCCGACCTGCAATTCGATTCGTTCCGACGTCTCGTGTGGATCCCAGCTCTGCACGGTGTTGGCGATGAGGTCGCCGATCTCTGTTCGTCCCTGCTCGGCGAGATACACCGCCACTGACGTGACCCACGCGTCGACCTTCTGCTGGAGATTCTCGTCGACGGTGAGACGTTCCGCGAGCGCCACGATCGCTCCCTCGATCCGATGACGAACCTCGGAGTCGGGTTGTTGGGTCGCTTCCCCGAGACCCCGCTGAAGACTCGACCAGATGTCCTTGGTCCAGGCCTGAAATTCGTGATGTTCGAGCAGTTCGTGCTTGAGCATCTCGCCCCGCTCGACCAGTCGCTGGTCGGATCGAAGCCGATCGGCAAGATCTCGTGCCCGATCATCGAGATCACGTTTGAAGTGATGCTCGGGGTTCTGGTCGACCTCGCGGAGAAACGTCATCACCGCGCCATAGATGCGATCAAAGATGCGGTCGTCGATCGGCTCTGGAACCCACCACGGCGATTCCTGTGTGAGTCGTCGTCGTAATGTGGCGCGGTTGTCGTCGAGGAAGTTGGCGGCGCCCACAAGAACGGCGTTGTAGACCTCGTGGTGGTGACCACCGTCCATCCCCGCATCGATGACCCGGCCGAATATCGGCGCGACCGGCACGCGGCCGAGACGGTCACGGACCAGCGTGTCGACCAGATCGCGCACATCCTCGTCGTCGCGAAGCACCTCGCTCACGGCACCGATGATCACCGCAACTTCCGACACGATCGAGCGGGCCGATTCGGGGTTGCGCAGCCACTCGCCGAGCCGTTTCGACACATTGACGGTGGCCAACTTCTCCTCGACGACGTCACCGGTGAGGAAGTTCGATTGGACGAAGTCGCCGAGCCCTTCGCCGATCTCATCCTTGCGATTGGGGATGATCGCGGTGTGGGGGATCGGGATCCGCAATGGATGGGAGAAGAGCGCGGTCACCGCGAACCAATCGGCGAAGGCCCCCACCATGGCCGCTTCGGCGGTGGCACGGACGTAACCGGCCCACACTCGTTCGTCCTCGAGCGCTCGGAAAATGATGAACACGATTGCGGCGAGCACCAGCATGCCGAGCGCTACCAGTTTCATCCGCCGTAGATCGGCCCGCTGCTCGGCTTCCGCCAGGGCGGCGTGAGCATCGGTCGACATGTCCACGGTGAGAGGGTACGGCCGTATCCTTCTCTGGGTGCTCACGGTCTCCGGCTTGGCCAAATCCCACGGCGTCCGCCGTCTCTTCAGCGATGTGACCCTCCAGTTGTCGGATGGTCGACGCATCGCGCTCATCGGTGGGAACGGCGTGGGCAAGACCACCCTCCTCGAGACGATCATGGGTGTGCAGGATGCCGACGCCGGCGTGATCCACAAGCCGAAGGATCTCACGATCGGCTACCTCGCCCAGGAGCTGCCCGAGGCGACCGATCGTACGGTGCTGGCCGAGACCCTCGAAGGGGCCTCGCACATCCGCGAGATCGCCGACCGCCTTCGCTCGATCGAGGCAGAGCTCGAAGCCGACGACGGTTCTCAGCTCGAGAACATTGTCGAACGGTACGGTCAGGCCCAGACCGAGTTCGAGACGCACGGGGGTTACGCGATCGAGTCCGAGGCCCATCGGGTTCTGGCCGGCCTCGGCTTTCCGCCCGACTGGAACGACCGTCCCATCCGGGAGCTGTCCGGTGGATGGCGCATGCGTGTGGCGCTCGCCCGGCTGCTCCTGTCCGATCCCGACGTCCTCATTCTGGACGAGCCGACGAACCACCTGGATGTGGACTCGGTCGCATGGCTCGAGAACCACCTGGCCGGCTGGGGCGGGGCGCTCCTCTTCGTGTCGCACGATCGCGACTTCATCGACGGTGTGGCAAACCGCATCCTCGAGATCACGAACGGGACGACCGCCGAGTACGTCGGAACGTTCGTCGAATACGTGGCCGCCCGCGAAGAACGGTTCGCCCAACTCGAGGCTCAGGCCGCGCAGCAGCGCAAGCAGATCGCCCACACCGAGGCCTTCATCGATCGGTTCCGCTACAAGGCCACCAAAGCTCGTCAAGTGCAGAGCCGCATCAAGGCGATCGAGAAGCTCGACCTGATCAAGGTTCCCGACCAACGGGAGCTTGCGGCGAAGTTTGACTTCCGCCAGCCCCAGCGGTCGAGTCGCGTCGTCGCCGAGATCGAACACGCCAGTGTCGGTTACGACGACGACCTGATCCTCGAGGACGTCAGCTTCGTGGTCGAGCGTGGCTGCAAGATCGGGTTGGTCGGACCCAACGGCGCCGGCAAGACCACGCTCATTCGTTTGTTGACGGGAAAGCTCGCCCCCACGAGCGGGCGGGTGAAGCTCGGCTCGAACGTCGACCTCTCCTCCTTCGCTCAGGACCAGGCCGAAGACATGGAGCCGCAGCGCACCGTGTACGCCGAGCTGCTCACCGTCACGCCGAAGAACACGACTCGCAACTGGCGCACGATTCTCGGGTCCTTCGGTTTCACCGGCGACGCCGCCGACCGGCGCATCTCCGAACTGTCGGGCGGTGAGCGCACCCGGCTGGCCCTGGCAAAGATCATGGTCAATCCCGTCAACCTGTTGGTTCTCGACGAGCCGACCAACCATCTCGACCTACCCAGCTGCGACGTACTCGAGGACGCGCTGCGGGCCTACACAGGCACCGTGCTGCTGGTGACCCACGACCGTCACCTCATCCGAAGTGTTTGTGACGCGCTGATCGAAGTTCGGGGTGGTCGAGCCGTCTGGCACGACGGCGTGAACGAGAAAGTGTTGAACCCCCTCGGCACCGTGACCGCAGACGTGGGCGCATCATCGAACGGCGTCACCAAGCGCGTAGCCACGAAGTCTCGGGAGAAGAAGGCGCAGAAGCGGGCCGAGGCCGAGGCTCGAAATCAGGGTCACCAGAACTCCAAGGCGCTTCGCAAGAACCAAAACGCTGCCGAGCGGAAGTGGGAGAAGGCCGAGGCCGAGGTCGCACTCCTCGAGGGACAGCTCGCCGACCCCGACGTATATGGCGACCGCGACCGCATGCACGAACTCATCGAGGCCCACGAGGCCGCAAAGGCCCGAGCGGCGAAGCTTCTTGTCGAGTGGGAACAAGCCACCCTCGCCCTCGAGGGTGGAGTCTGACCGTGCCCCGCCCTCGCCGGCTGGCCGCAATCGACATCGGCACGTCATCGGTTCATCTCGCGATCGCCCAACCGGTGCCTGGCGGGCGTCCCGAGATCCTCTTGCGCGAGAAACTTCCGGTGCGGCTGGGTTCGGGGGCAAAGGACATGAAGTCGCTCGATCCAGCTGCGATCGATCGAGCGATTGAGGCACTGGTGACCTTCAGAGCGCTCGCCGATGCCAACGATGCCGAGATATACGCCGTCGCCACGAGTGCCGTCCGCGAAGCCGACGATCCAAGCATTCTGCTCGAACGCGCTCGGGCCGAGGCCGGCATCGACATCGAGGTCATCTCCGGAATCGAGGAGGCACGCCTGATCCATCTCGGAGTCTTGGGTGCGGTCCCTCTCACCGATCAGACCCACCTGGTGATCGACGTGGGTGGCGGATCGACCGAGCTGATCGTCGGACGCGGGACCGAACCCAAGCTGATGCGGAGCCTGAAGCTGGGACACGTGCGCCTCAAGGACCGGTTCTTTCCTGACGGCGTGGTCACCGAGGAACGGATCGGCGAATGCCGTCGCTATATCCGCTCGTTCCTCGCACGAGTGGCGATCACCGTGTCCGACGAGAAGATCGCCATTGTGGCCGGTTGCTCTGGAACGTTCGAGACCCTGGTAGCGGTCGCCCGCTCTGATCACCGCGGAGCCGAACGTCGCCAGCAGGTGCGGCGCAGCGAAATAGACACGGCCGTCGAACGGATTCTTGGTGCCGAAACATCGGAGGAGCGCCGCGAGATCCGAGGGCTCGACGAACATCGTGTCGACACCGCGCCCGCCGGTGCGATTCTCGTGCAAACACTGATGGAGAGTCTCGGCTTCGACAGATTCGTACTCTCACCCGACGCCCTCCGCGAGGGTCTGGTGCTCGATCGGCTCGATGCCCGCGACCCGAACGCCGAAGCGCTGCTCCACCTCAACGAGATCCGCGCGAACAGCGTTCGCTGGGTCGCACAGCGTTATGGCGAGAACCTGCTGCACGCCCAGCAAGCGACCGACATCGCCCTCCAACTCTTCGAGGCGACTGCGTCCGTTCACGACCTCGGTGAGTTCGAACGCAACATCCTCGAGGCGGCCGGTGTGCTCCACAACATCGGCCGTTTCGTCGGCCATGGCGCCCACCACAAACACTCGTATTACCTGATCCGCAACTCGGAACACCTCGCGGGATTCAACGAACACGAACTCGAACTGATCGCGCAGGTCGCCCGCTACCACCGCAAGAGCGAGCCCAAGAGATCGCACCGGGACTGGAGCGCCCTACCTCCCGCCGACCAGAAGATCGTGGCCACCCTCGCCGGCATGCTCCGTATCGGGATCGCGCTCGACCGCACGTACCGCAACCTCGCTACGGACCTCGAGATCGAATGCGCCGACGACACCGTCACCATCGCCGTCATGGGTGACCCCGACGAGCTCGAGCTCGAACTGTTCGCTGCCAATGAACGCCGCGGGCTCCTCGAACGATCTCTCGACCGTCGAGTTTCGATCCACGCGGGTATGCGGCCCTAGGATTCCGCGGTGGCAGAAAACGAACTGGCGGAATGGGCTGCCGGCATTGCAGCCAAGCCGTACGGCGAGAGGATCTATACAGCGACCCGGATCGCCACCGAGCAGGTCCTGTTTCGCATTCTCGACATCCGTCATGAGGGGACAGAGAACCTGAAGGTCGAGCCGCCGGTCATCGTGGCACCGGTGCATCGCAGCAACCTCGACAGTCTCACCGTGGGAACACTCGGCCGTCGCCGGCTACCCACACTGGCGAAGGAGTCGCTTTTCGGAGTCAAGCCGGTCGCATGGTGGCTGGCCGGGCTGGGGGCGATCCCGCTCGACCGGGATGCGGCCGATCGTGAGGCCACGAAGGCGGCCCGCCAGATCCTCGACTCTGGCAAGCCGCTCATGATCTTTCCTGAGGGGACCCGTCAGACAGGTCACGAAATCGGCGACCTCTTTGATGGCACCGTTTGGATCGCGGCCAAAGCCCACGCCTCGATCGTGCCGGTGGGCATCTCGGGGACCGAGGCGGCGTTGCCTGCCGGCTCAAAGTTTCCCAAGAGGTCCGCGGTGGGTGTGGTGGCCGGCGAACCGATAGTCATGCCCGACGGGCGGGTACCGCGGTCCCGGCTGACCGAACTCACCGAGCTGATGCGGGATCGGCTCCAAGCCGCCAACGACCGAGCCCGAGAGCTCGCCCGTAACTGATCAGTCGTCGAGCGCAGCCGACACGAGCGCCGCAATCTCGGACCGCTCGCTGCGGGTGAGCGTGATGTGTGCGAAGAGTGGATGACCCCGGAGCGACGCGATGACCGACGCGATGCCGTCGTGGCGTCCCACACGCAGGTTGTCGCGTTGGGCCACATCGTGAGTGAGTACCACTCGTGAACCTTCGCCGAGTCGACTGAGAGCTGTGAGAAGAACGTTCCGTTCGAGGTTCTGCGCCTCGTCGATGATGACGAATGTGTCGGTGAGCGTTCGACCCCGGATGTAGGTGAGCGGAAGCACCTCGATCAGATCCTGGCGGAGGATCTCATCGATCGCGTTCTGGGTGGCTATCGCATCGAGGGCGTCGTGGACGGCGTCGGTCCAGGGCCGCATCTTCTCTTCCTCGGTCCCGGGAAGGAAGCCAAGGTCCTGGCCGCCCACGGCGTACAGCGGCCGAAAGATGAGCACCCGTCGATGACTGCCCTTTTCGAGCACAGAGTCGAGGCCAGCCGCCAGGGCGAGAACGGATTTACCGGTGCCGGCGGGCCCACCCATACTCACGATTCCGACCGAAGGGTCGGCCAGGATGTCGAGAGCGATTCGCTGCTCGGCATTACGTCCACGCACGCCAAAAACGTCGCGGTCAGTGATCACCTGGACCCGACCCGTGCCATCGACGCGACCGAGTGCAGACTGCCCAGCTGCATTGACCATGACGCCGGTGTTCACCGGTAGACCCTCGGCCTCAGGAATGACTGCGGAACGCTCGCTGTAGAGCGAGTCGATCGTCGCTCCGGTCACGTCGAGGTCGACGACACCACGCCAGTCGAGGTCATCGTCGCCGTGACGGAACTCCTCGGCGGCGATTCCCATAACACCCGCCCGCAGGCGAAGGGGAAGATCCTGGGTCACGAGAACGACGGTTTCGCCACCATTTCGCAGATTGGCCGCAACGGTGAGGATGCGGTGATCGTTGCTCGACTCCCGAAGCGGCTCCGGAACGATGTCGTCGTCCTTGTGGTTCAGCTCGACCCGGACCGTGCCCCCTTCGGCGCCGATCGGGAGGGGCTGGGTGAGGCCGCCATGACGCTCGCGGAGCTCTTCGAGTGTGCGAAGCGAGGTGCGAGCCGACCACCCGAGATCGGGGTGGTTTCGCTTGGATTCGAGCTCGGTGACGACGATGATCGGCAGCACGACATCGTTGTCAGCGAAGGCGTGAAGCGCCGCCGGATCGTTGAGCAGGACAGAAGTGTCGAGGACGTACGTCTTGCGGGTGATGCACGAACGCTAGCGTGAGCGCGTGCGCATTCTCGTGACCAATGACGACGGAATCGACTCGATCGGGCTGCATGCGCTCGCCCGAGCCATGGTGCCGTTCGGGGAGGTCGTGATCGTTGCTCCCGCCACCGAGTACTCGGGCGCAGGGGCGGCGCTCGGCACAATCACGTTCGAGGCGCCAATCGTGCGTTCGCGCACTATCGAGGGTCTCGAAGACCTCGAGACGTGGTCGGTCGACGGGCCGCCAGCGTTGTGCACGATGTACGCGCAACTTGGTGTTTTCGGCGAGCCCTTCGACTGGGTCGTCTCGGGCATCAACCCGGGGCAGAACGTTGGCTGGTCGGTGTACCACTCCGGAACGATCGGGGCGACGCTCACGGGTCGTAATCGGGGAGCCAGCGGATTGGCGGTGAGTCTCGGCTTCGACGGCCGCGAGGTCGAGGGCCAGACGTGGGAAGAGATCGTCGATGGCATGAACTGGGACATGGGAGCCGAAGTCGCCGCGACGATCTTCGAAGGTCTCATCGCCGAAAACACCGACGAGCCCGTCGTCGTGAGCGCAAACATCCCGAACGGAACGATCGACCGGATCAAGGGGTGGAGCGAGGGGCGGGTCGGTACCGAACCACCCCGGCGAGCGGTGCGAGGGACACTTGTCGAGGCCGGTGCCGACGACGAAGGCCAGATTTGGAAGCTCGAAATGGACTGGGGGTCGAAGCAGCAGCTGGTCGAGGGGACCGACGGCTGGCTGGTCGCCAACAAACAGATTTCCATCACCTGGCTCGGTCACCTCACGAGATCCGAGCCCGCACCGGGGCAGTTGGCATCGGTGGGCGACCGACTCGACGAACTCCTCGGCTGACGATCAGCGCTCGGCGAACGAGCCGATCGCAGCACCTGTGATCGATGCGAGCACGGTGGGGTCGATCGGAAAGACATGGCGGGGAGTACCAGCAGCGGCCCACACAACGTCGTAGTCGAGCAGCGCTGGATCGAGAAAGGCCGTGACCGGGTTCGCGTGGCCGAATGGCGGAACGCCGCCGATGGCATAACCCGTGATCTCTCGCACCCGGTCGGCGTCCGCACGATCGCACGTCGACCCGCCGGCGAGCTCGGTGAGCGCCGCAGTGTCGACCCGGTTCGATCCACTCGTGAGCGCCAGGACGAGGTCACCATCGACCGCAAAGATCAGGGACTTCACGATCTGACCAACATCACATCCGACGGCTGCGGCCGCATCGGGCGCGGTTCGGGTGCCATCCGGATACTCGATCACCTCGAGTTCGAGTCCGTGCTCTCTTGCAGCAGCCATGACCCGCTCGGCGCTTGCCGGAAGGGAAGTCATCGCGGCGCCCTCCAGATCCCGACGGATCGGGGGGGCATGACCATCGTCGTCGTGGGGCCGGCCGCGACAAATGCCGAGCTCTCGACGAGTCGGGCCGTACCGAAAACACGCTCGGCCTCAGCTGCCACGGTTCCTACGGGCATCGGCACGTCGTCGGGTTCGTCGGCGTGGTTTACGGCCACGATCAGACGGTCGGCACCAGCGCCCCGGCCGACCACCCATGTTCGGCCGAAGTCCGCACCCGCAGGCGGGCCCAGCCGTTCGATCTCTGTTGACCGCAGGGCGGGCTCGGCTCTGCGAAGCTCGATCAGGCGTCGAACCACAGCCAGAGTGTTGGTGTCCCAGTCATCTGGATCAGCCCACGGGAAGCCCCTCCGGCAGTCGGGGTCGGGTCCCCCCTCCATGCCCACCTCGGTCCCGTAGTACAGACACGGCGCGCCGGGCATCACGAAGAGGAGGCTCAGCGCCAGTTCGACCAACGAACGATCGCCTCGAGCGATGGTCCGGATCCGAGCGGTGTCGTGACTGTCGAGAAGATTGAGCATCGCCCGTTGAGTTGCCGGTGGATACATCCACGTGAGCCAGTCGATTCGATCGGCGAACCCTCCGGCGCTCAGACCCGGCGTGACGTCGTAGTCGGGATTGGCCAACAGCGTCGATCGATCGATTCGGTTCCCCACCGCGAAGGCGATGATCGCGGTCGTGAGCTTGTAGTTCATCACGCCGTCGAATCGGTTCGCGTCGCCCACCCACTCTGGAGCCGCGTGCCATATCTCGCCCACCAGGTATGCCTCAGGATTGATCGCCTTCACCCGGCGACGGAACCCCTCCCAGAAATCGGGGGTGGAGATCTCGTTGGGGACGTCGAGGCGCCAGCCATCGATTCCCCGGTGCATCCAGTACTCACCAACACTCCAGAGATACTCGGCGACCTGCGGGTTGTCGGTATTGAGTTCGGGCAAGGCGTGCATTCCCCACCAGGCTTCGTACGTCGGAGGCGTGTCGACGTCGTAGGGCCGGATAGGGAAGGAATCGACGGTGAACCAATCGCGATACGCCGACTTGTCTCCATGTTCCGCAACGTCGCTGAACTGGAAGAAGCCCCGACTGGCGTGATTGAACACCCCGTCGAGAACCACGCGGATCCCACGGGTGTGGCACGCCTCCACCAGTGCGTCGAAGGCAGCCTCGCCTCCGAGCATCGGGTCGACCCGAAAGTAGTCGTGGGTGTGATATCGGTGGTTCGACGCGCTCTGGAAGATCGGGTTGAACCAGATGGCGGTGATTCCGAGCTCGACGAGATGATCGAGCCGGTCGATCACCCCCCAGAGATCGCCGCCCTTGTAGCCCTCGAAGCTGGGAGGTTCGTCCCAGTCCTCGAGCTTCGCGCCCACGTCGACCCGCCCCGAGCGCGCAAAGCGATCGGGGAAGATTTGATAGAAGACGGCGTCCGCGACCCAGTCGGGGGTCGAGCTGTTGCTCTCGGCCACCGTGAGATCGTAGGCGGCTCGCGCAGCCGGGGGTTCGACTCCGGTCAGATGGGCGACCGTACGGCCGCGAGCAACGGTGCGAGGTCGCCGCGGGATTCCACGTCGATCTCGCCGACACCGACGAGCTGAGCGAGGTAACCGGCCGCCTCCATCACACGCTCGGCGATTGCCGGGGTGGCACAACCGGGTTCGGCATGCGCCGCCTTGATTCGCAGAAGCTCCGAAACGCGGTCGGTCTTCACGTCGAGTCGGGCGACAAGCGCTCCATCCACCATCACCGGCAGAACGTAGTAGCCCCATACCCGCTTGGCCTCTGGCGTGTAGATCTCGATCCGGTACTCGAAGTCGAAGAGCCGCACCGCCCGATCTCGATTCCAGCACACGGGGTCGAACGGCGAGAGCGTCGTGGCGCCCGTGATGGCGCGCGGAATCTTCGCTTCCGGATCGGCGAACGCAGGTTTCGTCCACCCGGGCACAGTGGCCGGAACAATGCGACCTTCTTCGACCAACACGGGGATGCGGGCTCGCACTTCGCGGATCGGCAGTCGGTACCAGTCGGCGATGTCGGTGGCCGTACCCACGCCGAGCGATCTCATCGACTGCACGATGAGCTCGTTCTGGGCATCGTCGATCGAGGGCGTCCGAGCATCCAGGATCGCTTGGGGAATGATGGAGTCGAGCGGGCTGAAGACCTTCTCGAAATTGCCCTGGCGGCGCACGCCGAGCTCGCCGATGCGGAATAGCCAGTCGAGTGCGAGCACGCCGAGTGACCGACTCCACCACCCCGTGCCGTCGGTGGGCAGCGGCCGCGGGTCGGAGAGGCCGCCACCGGTCACCGCACCCCGCTCACGCACCTCGTCCAGAATGCTCTGCACGTAGGCGGGCTCTCGTTGGGAGACCTCGAACAGACCCTTCCACGTCGCCCCGGCCCGCGCTCGATCCTTCGCCCATCGAAAGTTCGGCTCCGCCTCGACGGGAAGCAGCGACGCTTCGTGTGACCATGCCTCGAACCACTCGTCGTCGGCATAAGCGATCCGGTCGACGAGCGTGGTGTCGTACGGGCCGAGACGACTGTGGAACGGCATGTACTGCGTTCGGATGACCACCGGTACCGAGTCGAGTTGGATCACACCGAGACGGCGCATCACGCGGCGCATATGCCGCCGATCGATCGACGACGGCCGGGGATCGGCGAACCCCATCGCTCCGAGAGCGACGCGGCGGGCCACATCGGCCGACATGTTCCATTGATCGGTGCGCGGCACGGAGCGAGGCTACCCGCCGCTCCGGACGGTCACCCCAGAGATAGCGTGGACTGATGCACGCAGTGTCACGAGCGGGTGTCGTCACCTTCGCCATCGCCCTTTTCGCCGCCTCCTGTTCGTCGGGGACAACAGCGGACATCGCAGATTCCACGACGTCCATCACAACCGGGGTGGTTGACTCCACGGCCGCCCCGACGACCGAACCTGCAGCGGTCGAAGGGAAACCAGAGGTCGACATCCCCGACGGGCCAGCACCCGTCGAACTGGAGATCGACGACCTGATCGTCGGTGACGGCGAAGCGGCCGCGGCGGGCGACTACCTCGTGATGAACTACGTCGGGGTTCGCCACGCCGACGGCGTCCAGTTCGATGCCAGCTGGGATCGGGGAGACACGTTCGAGTTCTTTCTCGGCGGCGGCCAGGTCATTCAGGGCTGGGATCAGGGAATCGAGGGTATGCGTGAGGGTGGACGCCGGCAGTTGTCGATCCCCGCCGACCTCGCCTACGGCGACCAGGCCCGAGGTGAGCTGATACCCGCCGGCAGCCCTTTGGTCTTCGTGGTCGATCTGGTGCGCGCGGTGTCTCCACCCGACGTCGCCAACGTGCCCGAACCGGTCACGGTGCTCGATGTCGAGGTGCTCACCGAAGGGTCGGGCGCCGAAATCGAACCGGGCGATCAGATCGAGGTCCACTACGTTGCGATCCTTCAGACCACCGGCGAGATGTTCGCGTCGACCTGGGTGTCCGGCCAGCCACAACGTTTGGTGGTCGGGGTGGAGCCCACTCAGACGATTGCTGGCTGGGATCAGGGCCTGATCGGCACCCACGTGGGCGACCATGTACGAATCGTGATTCCGCCCGACCTGGGTGTCGGCGACAACGGTGGCGGCATTCCTGCCGACGCCACGATCGTGACCGAACTTCACATCCTCGATCGAGTTCCCGGAGCGACCAGATAGCGACCGAGGACCGGTCAGCCGTCGAAGCCGGGTAGGCGAAGGCGGATCGCACGCATCAGTCGTTCGAACGCGTTCGGGTCGTCGTTTGGCGTCTCGGCCGCTCGGTACTCGGCGACCTCTTCGCTGCGATCCTCACGACTCTCGACGACACCACCCTCGATGTCGAGCGCCAGTACACGTGCGTAGTGCCATGCCGGTGCGAACCCGGCATGAACATACAGCTCCAAGATCGGCTCGGCTCCGACGACGAGGTCTCCCGACCAAACGATCGGCAGGTCGAGCGTGTGATACGTCCACACCTTCCCGTGTTCATCGGACGTCGCCTCGACGCCGTTGATCGCGGCCGGCGCACCGTCGTGTCCCACCTGCAGATCGGCGAGCAGCAGACGGTCCTCGTCGAGCCGGTACCGAGCGAACTCTCCCCGAGTATTCGCGGAGTGCACCGTCACCGGGAACACATCGTGATCCCGAGGCTCGAAGAGCTTCCCGGGCTCAGGTTCGACGAGCGCCCACTCCTCGCCGTCGATCACGATTACATCCGCCATCTGGCCACTCATCGCAACTCCCCTGATCTGGGCACACCCTAGGCCGTGGCGGCTCGCGCACTCACCCGGGCCCGCAGCGCGGGAAGGTCACGGACCGATCGGACGACCGCTCCCCCGGCTCGAGCGAAGATGAACTGCACGTCGACGACCGTTCTCCCGGTTGCAGCCTCGATGGCAACGGCGTAGGCCGCGCCCTGCATCTCATACCCCGCAAGCTTCTTCGCGACCTCAGCCTCGGAGCTGACCGAGTCGGTCTTGTAGTCGACGACCACGAGACCATCGGGCGTGTCGACAAGCAGATCGACGTAGCCCTCCACCGTCAGCGAACCGACAGGCGCCGCCACGAACAGTTCCTTCCAGTGCGGCAAGTCACGGCAAGCCTCGACGATGGGCGTCGCGAGTGCGGAGCTCACGGCGTTGGCGATGGTGTCGCTGTGTTCAGGCACCGATTCTGCCCAAGCCTGCGAGGCGACCAGCCGGTCGATCTCGTCAGAATTCGGGTCGGCGAGATCAACGAACTGAAGAACGCCGTGAACCGCGCTCCCGATCGCGGTCCCGGCCCGTCCTCGGCGAAAGGTCTGTGGCGGCAATTTCGTATCGGGTGAGGCGATATCGAGAGCTGGGTCGGGTTCCTCATCGGCCAACGACTCCACGTCGGCTGAGGCCGACCGTGCCTCTGCCGCGAGACGGGTTGCGGATATGACCGAAGGGTTCGCCGCAACCCCGATGAGCGCCAAGCGGCGAGAAGACCACTCCTCGGGGGTCTCGTCGGTCACTGCCGTCGCTACATCGATCGGGTCGTGAGCGGCCTCCGACATCGAGAGAGGCAACGACAGCAGATCGTCGAGCGGACCATCGATGATCTGCACGTACGGCGCACCGGAGTCGGTCGCGAACGCATGGATCCGAGCGCCATGGCTCGCCCGTGGCTTCCCGTCCTTACCAACCGTGTGGTATCCGCTCACGACGAGGTGATCCCGTGCGCGGGTCAGCGCGACGTACAGGAGCCGATCCTTCTCGGCCCGGTCCATCTCGGCCTCGAGGTCGTTCGCCATATCGAAGGCGGTGGTCCGGAGGTTCGATTTCAACTTGATCTCGGGAAGCGTTCCCTCTTCGTTCCAGTGGACCTGGACGCCGCGCCCACCCTTGGGGTCTTCGGTGGTGAGACCGGAGACGATCGTGATCGGGAACTCGAGCCCCTTGGACCCGTGGATGGTCATGATGCTCACGGCATCGTCGTCGGGCTCCGGAAGCATGGGCTCGTGTGCCTTCGCTCCGTCCACGCCCTGAAGCGCGGTCCACGACAGGTACGCCCTGAGGTCGCCGCCCCCCGACTCGGCGAACTCTCGGGCCTGGTCGAGCACGTATCGGATGCGACGCCAGGCGTCCCGGGGTCGATCTCGCGCCGTCGCCAGCGCAAACACGTTGCGATCCTCGATGATCCGGGCGAGCAACTCGCCCGGCTCGTCCCACCAACGGCGCTCCGCGAGGGAGCGCAAGTGTTCGATCGCGCTCGCCACCCGAGAATCGACCAGTTTGTCGGGGATCCGACCCCGGAGGCTCCAATCGGCGCCGGCCTCCGCCCACGCCAACAGGTCGTCGTCGGCACAGCCGTAGAGCGGTGACCGCAGGGCCGCAACGAGAGCAACGCCGTCGGTCGGATCATCGACGGCGCGGAGCACCGATACCAGATCGCGCACCTCCTGGGTCTCGTACACGAGTGTGCCGGTGTCGGCACGGTAGGCGATGCGGCGCTGGTCGAGTGCGGTCGTCAGCTGCGTGAGTGACGTGCGGGTCGGCAGAAGTATCGTGATGTCGGAGAGCTCGGGATCGCGCCACGTGCCATCGACACACACCGGCCACTCGGCGGGACGTGCTCGAATCAGGTCGATCGTGGCGGCGATGTGGGCAGCCTCACTCTCCCGGACCTCACCTGCTCTGCCGGCCCGAGGCCCGCCAACGACAACGGGCCGATGATCGGCCTCTGGCGACGGCTCGCGCACCGCATCGAGCGCGATGTAGTCGGCCTGACCCGGGCCCGCCGTCATGAGCGGACCGAAGAGCGCGTTGACGACGTCGATGATCGGTCGGGTCGTACGGAAGTTCTGCGTGAGGCGAACCAATCCATCGGAGAACTTCTCGCCCATCGCGTTGAACTGGTCGATGTCGGCGCGGCGAAACCGGTAGATCGACTGCTTCGGATCGCCGACCATGAAGATGCGGCCACCCTCGACATCGATGTCTCGCCAGTCGGAGGTGAACCTGCCGTCGACGGAGCCGGCGAGAAGCAGCGCGAGCTCGATCTGGATGGGATCGGTGTCCTGGAACTCGTCGAGCATGAGGACCCGATAGCGCTTCGACAACCCGGCTCGAGCTTCGGGAGATGTGCGGAGGAGTCGCCTCGCCAGCACGAGCAGGTCGTGGAACTCGAGCACTCCCTCGGCCCGGCGTCGGTCGGCGGAGGTCACGGTGAAGGACGCGATTCGGGCCGCGAGCAGCGTGAGCGTCTGATGGGCCACGTAGTCGAGGACGGTTCGTGCGGTTTCGATCAGCTCGCCGCACGCCTCGACCATCGACTTCTTGTCGCTCCAATTCTTTTGATTGCCGCCCGACCAGCCCTTCGAACCCACGAGGTCGTTGACGAATCGGAGGCGCTCGGTGTCTCGGGTCATGGCGGCGAAACGCGGGAGGTCGGCGCTCTGGATCGTTTGGAAGAGCTTGTCGGCGGGCTCGGTGCATTCGGCGCAGCGATCGACGACGGTTTGCATCCGCGAGCGAAGACCGGCCCACTCGATGGGCGCTGCGAGCGGCGTGTCGGTATCGATACCGATGAGGCGATCCCAGTTGTCGTCGAAGATATGCGCCAGGGTGCGCAGCGGTGAGCCTGTCGAACCCAGCCCGACGTTGAGGATCGACGCCCGCACGATGAACTCTTCGAGATTGGTGTCGGCGTAGAGCTCGTCGACGAAGTCAGACCACCGCTCGTCGAAAGCGAGAATGCTCTGCACCTCGTCGACAACTTCGACGCGCGGCGGAATCTTGACCTCGACGGGGTATTCACTCAACAGTCGCTGGGCGAATGCGTGGAGGGTGGAGATGGCGGCCACATCGGCATCGGCCAGCGCGGTCCGGCAGAGCTCGGCCCGCGACTCGTCGTTGTTCGCATCGGCTGATCGGAGTTCCGCCTCGAACTTGGAGCGGATGCGATGACGCAACTCCGCCGCGGCCGCCTCTGTGAATGTGATCGCCGCCAGCTCGCGGAGGTGAATTCGGCGATCCGTGTCGTCGGTGAGAACCAGTTCGCAGATGCGGTCGACGAGCGCGGTGGTCTTGCCCGTGCCCGCGCCGGCCTCCACGAACAGTGATCGGTCGAGGGCGCACCGAACGGTCTCGCGGTCGTCCTCGTCGGAGAGCTGGATCGGCTCGCTCATGGCGAACCCTCCGCCGAGTCGAGGTTGGGCAGGTCGGACAATCCGACCCACGGCGCCAGACGTGGATCTTCGATCGCGACGGCGTGTTCGTGGTGCCGGTTGCTCGGACAGATCGAGTTGAACTCGCAGAAGCCGCAGTTGCGAAATGAGGCGTAGAACGTGTCGTAGTCGCCTGGATTTGGGGGAAACAAGCCCGCTTCGATGCCATCGACGATCACTTGGACGACGTCGGTGAAGCGGTCTCGAACCTCGCTGGTCCAGTCGAGACGCGCTCGGTCGAAGCGACCCTTCTCCGACGTGTACCAATACATGGCGGTTGCCCTATCCGTACCGAAGTGTTGGCGGGCAGCTTCGCTGTATACGCCGAGTTGGAGCTTCGTGCCGCCGACCACCGGATCCTCGGCGAGCAAGAGTCTCACCGGGCGGCCTCCGGACTTCGAGCTACCGGTCTTGTAGTCGATCACGACCGGAGAGCCGTCAGGACGAAGGTCGACGCGATCGATGAGCCCGCGCATTCGGAGCGTGCGCCCGTCGGTGAGGGCGATGTCGGCCGCCGGCGGCGGCTCGACTCCGGGCTCGAGGGTGAGACCGAAGGCCATCTCGACGGCATGAGGGGTTGAGTTCAAATCGCCTCGAAGGTCGCCGTCCTCCTCGAGGAATCGATTCAGGTCTGACCGGATGGCTTCCTTGTCGATCTCCCACAGCAGCGGTCGGCCCGTGATCCCGCGCTCCTCGACATCAGCGAACGCCTGATCGGCGATCGAGTGGAGTCGGCTGCGGTCGTCGTCGGTCCAACGATCGCCCGGGCCCGGGCAGGCTGTGTCGGCGCCGATCACGGTGGCGATGAAGTCCTCGAGGATCGCATGGACGAGGGTTCCGCGTTCGAGGGCTGCAATTCGTTCGATGCGGTCGGGTGGCTCGATGGTTCCGAGCCCAAGATGTTCGGCAAAGAAGTATCGGCGCGGACACGATGCCCACGACTCGAGCCGACTGGCCGAGATGACGGCGTCGGGTGCCGCCACGGCCGGCAGGTCGCAGCTCCCGAGGTCACCCGAATAGCGCGAGAAAGCGGCAGCGCGGGAGCGCTGCACTTCGATCCCGTGGCGCAGTGCCGGGGCAAGCGCGGTCGGCGCGGGTGCGTTGGCCCCGACTACGAGATGGAGTTGGTGGTCGGCGGGTGACGTCGCCCGGCCGGCCGCAGCTGCTGCCACGCTCGCGCCGTGGAAGGACCGAAGGGGAAACAGAGCGGCAACCGGCGACTCGGCCCAATTGTCGCCGGTGATGTCCGACGCGGCGCCGTGGTCGCGCATCGCCTCGAGCCACCACCGCGACGCCGTGCGGACACGACCATTTCGGTGATCGCCCGCCGGGTGCACCAGCGTGACCGACTCGGCGCCGGCGGCGAGGGCGGTGAGGTAACGCCGGCGATCGAGCTCGAGCTTTGCGGTGCGGGTCACGAGCGCGCCGTCGACGATCTCGCGTTCGGTGTCGGGAAGCAGCGTGTCTTCGCGGACGGGGCGAGGGCACACGCCCTCGGCCAGCCCGAGCACGAAGATGTGATCGAGGTCGAGTCCCGCCGCCGACGATAAGGGTGCGACCAGCACTCCGGTTCCGAAGGATCCGCGGGTTCCGGAAGGTGCGTCGAGTTCGAGTTCGATCGCACGAACGAAGGCGGAGTAGGGCGCATCGGGCTCGAGGTGGTCGAGCACACCGACCCGGGTGAGAACGACCTCGATGCGGTCGGCCGCATCGGCCTCCGCGGCGGGCCACGAGGATCGGAGCTGGGTGCGTGGGAGCAACGTGGCGAGCAGACCGAGAGCCCACGTCGAACGCTCTGCCCACGTGGAGCCGCGTGAGTCGGGGTCGGTGAGATCGTGAAGCCACCGCACGAATTCGTCGAGGTCGGCGGTGACCCGGCGTTCACGACGGCGCGCATCCACCCAGCCGCTCGACCGTTCCTGCACGATCCCGTCGGTGATCTGATCGTCGAGATTTTTCGCGTGTCGTGCGAGCTTGAGCGTCCAGTCCTCCAGACCACCGACGACACCCGCCTTGCGGGAAACGTCGTCCCACGGCGCCGACCTGATCCGGGACCCGCCCGGACCGTGGATAGGAGCGGCAGAAGCGAAGGCGAGCACCGCTCCTCGGCTGAACCGGCGAGTGCGAGCAGAATCCCGGGTCGCGAGGCCGAGTAACTCGCTGAGCAGGCGGCCGACCATCGAGTCGGCGATCCGGCGATGGTCGGGGCCAGCACTCGGGATCCCGGCAAGATCGAGCTGTTCACGGATCGAGCGGGCATATGGGTTTGCGGAGGGGTGAAAGATCGCCATCCGGTCGAATCGCTGGCCGCGCTCGGCGAGGTCGACGATGTCGCGGACGACGGCGCGAACCTCTTCATCGGAATCGGCGACGGGGACGAGCGTTGTCGGCACGGGCCTGGCGACGGATTCGAGGGACAGAGGTCGGCTCACGACCGCCCCCATCTGGGCCAACGCCAGTTCATCGACGCCACGATCGCCGGTGAGTGCGAGAACGGCAGAGCCGCGGTGGGAACGACCGATCTCGGCCAGAAACGTGAGGGTGGCCTCTCCCTGGTCGAAAGGGCCGGCCAGCACGACCGGGGCAGCCGTGGTCTCGGCGCCGAGGTGAAGCTGCGAGACGGCAGAGGCGAAGACGGCGGACTCGTCGTGATAGCCGGCCCCGTCGGACTCGAGATGTTCGGCGACCGCGTTGACGAAGGCCACCAGATCGGCGGTGCGGCGGGTGCCCCCGGCCGCGAGGGCGGTCCGCTGGGAGGCACTCAGCTCCGTGAGCTCGCCGTAGGCGCGGACGAGAGCGGTTTCGGTGGCCGTGTGCTGTGCGACCGCCTCGAACCGACCTGGCGAGGCGCGCAACACATGGCGGACCGCTGCGGCGAGGACCGCCGTGGTGAGCGGCCTGCGACCCGACCGGGCGAGTGCCGGGGCCGCGAGAGTCGAGGCGTACTGGAACGGGGTCGCGAAGGCGACGTTGACGATGCCCCGGGGTTGGGCCGGATCTGCGGACGCCAGGAGACCCGAGCCCAGAACGCGACGCAACGAGAGGCCGGCGAGGTTCGACGGCACCACAACGGTGACGGGGGCAAGAGGTTGACCGCCCTTTGCACTCACGACCGCCTGTGAGACTGCGAGGGTGAACGGCCGGCCCGCCGCAACCTGATCGACATTCACGTTCCGCATCGTAGAAGGAGGATGTGTCAAACGCCCTGGTTCGCGGCAGACTTCCGGATGCCACGCAACGTTCTGGGCGGTGAACTCGAGTCATGCAGCACCGATCCGATGACGGGCTTCACCCGAACCGGGTGCTGCGAACACCATCCCCAGGACGATGGCTTCCACATCGTGTGTGCCGTGGTGACCAACTCCTTCCTCAGGTTCTCGAAGGAGAAGGGAAACGACCTCAGCACACCACGCCCGGAGTACGGATTCCCGGGATTGGTCGCGGGCGATCGGTGGTGTCTCTGCGCCAGCCGGTGGACCGAGGCCCTCGAGGCCGGGGCCGCGCCCAAGATCGTCCTCGAGGCCACCCATGCCCAAGCGATCGAATGGATTGATCTCGCAGACCTGCGGGCCAACGCGATCTGACCCTGCCGATCTGCGAACATTGACCCGTGGCCGGGTTCGTGATCTTTCTTCTCGTGTTCGTGGCGATCGCCGTATTCGCGACGTCGGCGGCTGCAAAGCGCGCGCAACGAATCAACGCAGCCTGGTCAGATGCGGGCCGTCGCCTCGGGCTGGTGCACCGACCGACCACCAAGTTCACTGCGAAGTCGGAACTGAGCGGCGTGATCTCGACCTTGCATGTGCAGGTGCGAACGATCACGCGCGGCGGTGAGAACAAGAGCACCTACACGGCTTACGAGGTCTCGTATCCCCCGGCCGGGCCCGACGTCGAGCTGAGCCGGCAGTACAACATCGGTGGGTTCCTGAAGAAGCTGCTCGGTGGAAGAGACGTGATCGTGGGCGATCCCGCGTTCGATTCGAAAGTGATCGTGAACGGTCCCGACGACGCCTCCATCTCCGAATTCCTCACGCTCGGCAGGCGGCTTGCGGTACTCAGCCTCATGGAGGAGTACATCAACGTGGAGGTGAGCAACCGCCGGTTGCAGGTCGAGACCCGAAACGCCGAGACCGACCCGGAAGCCCTCGTGCGAAACGTCATCCGCCTCGTCGACACGGCGCTCGTCATGTGCACGCCGGAACTGGTCGATCATGCGCTCGAACTTCAGGAGCAGGGCGAGATGGCAGCGGCAACAGCCGAGCTTCATGCACTGAACGTCGACGCCACGAACAGCTTCACGCAGTTGCTCGAGGCGAAGTCGCTCGTGGCGATGGGAGAACCGATCGAGGCGCGCGAAGTCCTGTCACACGTCGAGGAGCGTCTTCCTTCCGACCCCGATGTCGCCAAGTGGCAACAGGTCGCCACCGAGGCGGCCGCCCCGACGAGGCCGATTCTCGCACCGGAAGTCGCGCCCGCGCCGACACCACAGACGGAGACGACGGCGGGCGCTACAGCCGTTGTCCCGGTGCCCGAACGGGTCGACCTCGAACAGAACGCCGTGGTCGCCGACCTGTTCGCGTCGAACCGGATGGGATTTGAGGTGGAGAAGCTGTTCGAGACCGTGTACCTCGGAGCGCATGTCACCTGGACCGGCGAGATCGACACCATGCGCGAATACCGCATGGACTCCGACTTCGATGGACACGGCACGAAGACCAAGATCCTGATCGGCAACCTGGGGAACAGCCGACTCGTGAGCAGCCAGGTTCACGCCGTCGTTCAGTTGCCGCCGGATCTAACCGTGTCCCGCGGCGATACCATCACGTTTCGCGGAACACTGATGCGGGTCGACCGGTTCATGCGCAACGTATTCGTCGCGAACGCCACGATCAGCTGATCGCGGCCGCTACCGCACCCGTCACCACTGAGCTGTCCAGGCCTCCCACGCCAATGACACGTCTTCCGGGTTCAGCCGGGCGATCGCCTGTTCTTGATGCAGCTCCATCTCGTCGGACGGATCGGTACTCGAGACCTCGAGGAAGGCATCGCTGAGGCAGGAATGCCGGCCCTTGGCGTCGGCGAGTGCCTCGACGAACAACCCGAACACCTCGGCCTCGCGGTCACGAGCCTCATCGTCGTCGAGCGCATCGAGCTGCTCGCCGAGCAGGAAGTTGGTCTCCTCGAAGCCCCGGTCGGCGAGCACATCGGGCCAGTCGTAAACGCCGAACACGATGTCGTCGTCATCGTCGTGGTCGTCGGTGAGCACGACGTGAAACAGCGAACACACATTGTCGTCGGTGCGAAGGGCGAAGCCCGCCAGATCGGGGGCGCCGTTGAGAAGCGCGTCCAGCTCCCGTCGCAACGTCGTCTTGATGTGCGTCATCTGCGCCATGCAGATCCTCCTGTGCGACCCCACCGTATCCACTGCCCCGATCTGGCTACACCTCTTCCCATCTGGGATGCTGACCGCCATGTCGACCACCGATCTGAACACTCCTCTGTCGGCCGACGAACTCCGGGCCAAGCTGGCCGCGCCTCCGTCTTCGCCGACGGTGGCCGAGTTCGTACCGAGTGAACACATCCGCCGGCTCGATCTTCGTGTCGACATCCGCCTGTTGCAGCTCGAGGCCCTTCGCCTCATGCGAGGCGAACACGATCAGGGCGGTGGCTTCCACACGCTCAATGTGACCCGTCGGCCGGGCCTCGACGACGTGACCGCGGCAGACCTGTCGGGCCGCTACTGGATCCGTCCCGACTCGACATACGAGGAGGTTCCCCGCGACGCCGAGGTCGACGAGTCGGCGTACACCGAGCTTCACCCCGGCTTCGAGGGCACCTACATCGCCGATGTCGTCGCGATGCTGCGATCGATGGTGGACATCGGACGCGTTCGCATCCTGGGGAAGGACCCCTTCAACGCGAACTCGTGGCACCGCGATCCCGAACCGCGCATCCACATCCCGATCGTGGCCAACCCGGGATCGCTGTTTGTCGTGAACCACCACGTCACACACCTGCCCGCCGACGGAACGGTGTACTTCACCGACACGCGGGCGTATCACACAGCGATGAACGGCGGCGAGGAACAACGGCTTTCCATGGTTGCCGCAGTTGTCGCAGATTAGGGTCCGTTCCATAGACCGTGGAGGTTCCCGATGCAGATCACGACCCGCCAGACCCCAGCGTTCGGCGTCGCCCGACTCGAGCTCACCGGCGGCGAATCGATCCGAGCCGAGTCGGGTTCGATGATGGCCATGGCGTCCGACGTCAACCTCGCGTCAAAAGCGGAGGGCGGGGTCATGAAGTCGCTCAAACGGGCGGCACTCGGCGGTGAGTCGTTCTTCATCTCGACCTATACCGCGCCCGCGCACGGTGGTTGGGTCGACGTTGCGGCTCGACTACCCGGAGACATCGCCGTACTGAGCTTGGCCGCCGACAACCCGATGATGGTCCAGAAGGGTTCCTGGCTCGCCGCAGAACAGTCGGTGCAACTCGACACGCAATGGGGTGGCTTCAAGAACATGTTCGGATCGGAGGGAGCATTCATCCTGCGGGCCGAGGGCGCCGGCGAACTCGTGGTCGCCGCGTACGGCGCGATCGAGACCTGGGAGCTCGCTCCCGGGCAAACCGTCACCCTCGACACCGGCCACATGGTCGCCTACGACGCGTCGGTCGACATGCAGATCCGCAAGGCCACGGGCGGCCTGGTGCAGACATTCAAGAGCGGAGAGGGTCTCGTCTTCGATGTCACCGGGCCCGGCAAGCTTCTGGTACAGACCCGAAACCCGAACGAGTTCCTCGGCTGGATCACCGCGACGCTCGGAACCGGCAACAGCTCCGAACCCTCGGGCGCGGCTGGAATCGTCGGAGGACTACTCGGCCGAGATTGATCGGACACCGATAGCCAGAGCGTCCGAAGCGGGACCGATTCGATACCAAACGCGACCGAGTGCCTGAGTACTCTTCGCCGAATGAAGACGAACGCACAGGTCGTGGTCATCGGTGGCGGCGTGGTCGGGGCCTCGGTGCTCTACCACCTCACGAAGAACGGGTGGACCGACGTCGTCCTGCTGGAACGGACCGAACTCACGGCCGGCAGCACCTGGCATTCCGCGGGCGGCATGCACACGCTCAACGGCGATCCCAACGTGGCCAAGCTCCAGCAGTACACGATCGACCTGTACAAGGAGATCGAACAGATCTCTGGGCAGGACTGCGGCATCCACGTCACCGGCGGTGTGATGCTCGCCGACACCCCTGAGCGGATGGACTGGCTCCGGTCCACTCACGCCAAGGGTCGCTATCTCGGCATGGAGACCGAGATCATCTCGGTCGCCGAGGCCAAGGAGCTCCATCCGATCTTCGAGGAGACGTTCTTCGTGGGCGCGATGTACGACGCCAACGAGGGTCATGTCGACCCCACGGGTGTGACCCACGCCTACGCCCGGGCCGCTCGCCAGGGCGGTGCCGAGGTGTATCGCGACACCTGGGCCCGATCGATCACACGGTCATCGGACGGCGGTTGGGACGTGCAGACGATCGAGACGAGCACGGGTGCAGACAAGGATGTGATCCATTGCGAACACGTCGTGAACGCCGGCGGGCTGTGGGGTCGCGAAGTGGGTCGTATGGTCGGCCTCGAATTGCCGATCCTGGCGATGGCACACCAGTACCTGATAACCGAGGATCTGCCCGAGGTCGCCGAGTACAACGCAGCCACCGGCAAGCAGATCATGCACGCCATCGACTTCGGCGGCGAGATCTACATGCGCCAGGAGGGTGGCGGTCTGCTCCTCGGCACCTACGAGCCCAATGGAATCCCGTGGTCGCCCAAGCAGACGCCGTGGGAGTTCGGGATGCAGCTTCTCCCACCCGATCTGGAACATCTGGCCGACCATCTGGCAACCGGGTTCCAACACTTCCCGATCTTCGCCGACGCCGGCATCAAGTCGGTCATCAACGGCCCGTTCGTCTTCGCCCCGGACGGAAACCCGCTGCTCGGCCCGGTGCGCGGTCTGCCCGGCTACTGGTCGGCCACGGGCGTCATGGCCGGACTGTCCCAGGGCGGTGGCGTGGGCCTGGCCCTAGCCAACTGGATGACCGACGGCGATCCAGGCCACGACATCTGGGGCATGGACATCGCCCGTTTCGGCGACTTCGCCACCATGTCCTGGACCGATTCAAAGGTGCGCGAAAACTACGGGCGGCGCTTCCGGATCCAGTTCCCGAACGAGTTCCTGCCCGAAGGACGCAACCTCCAGACCACGCCGATCCATGACAAGCTCGTCTCCGCAAACGCGGTATGGGGCAACGGCTATGGCCTCGAGACGGCGCAGTGGTTCCAGTCCGACGGCGAGGAACCGGTCGAGCAGTTGACGTGGTATCGCAGCAACGCGTGGGACCGGGTTCGGGAGGAATCGAAGGCGGTGCGAGAACAGGTTGGTCTGTGGGAAACGACCGGTTTCGGAAAGTTCGTATTCGGTGGTCCCGGCGCCCGAGACTGGCTCGACCACACGCTCGCCGGCCGTGTCCCCAAGGCCGGGCGCATGTCGCTCACCCCGATGACAAATGCGGCCGGTCACCTGATCGGTGACCTGACCGTCGCCTGCCTGCATGCCACCCCCGGCCAGGCGGAAGGGCCGCTGGCCACGTTCACCGGGGGCGCGACTGGCAACACCACCTCCGACGACGAGCGCTTCTTCATGTTCGGTTCGGGCGTGGCAACGCGCTACTACCAGCGCTACTTCGACTCGCTCCTCCCCGACGATGGGTCGGTTGGCTACCGAACCCTCGGCTACGAGATGTGCGGGCTGTCGATCGCCGGGCCCGACAGCCGCGAACTGCTCCAACGCCTCACCGACGACGACGTCTCCAACGA
>JBPCTR010000171.1:0-3071 GCA_051011575.1 Acidimicrobiales bacterium
TGCTCGGTTCTGGTCGTTGATCGGGCTTCGACCTCCGAACAGGTGGTAATGGGCTCCGACCTCTTCGAGGCGCTCACGCGGGATCCCGCGCCCGCGGGTCACGTTCTCGAGGAATGGGACGACATCGTCGGGGCCCTCCGGTCCGCCGAACGAGACGACGAGGACGGCGTCGTAGTCGGTGGTGCTCATCGGTTCAGCTCTGACATGAGGGGCAGAGCCACGCCTTGCGTTTGGCGATCTCGAGGAGCCGGATCTCGGTGCCGCATCGGTGGCAGGGGAGGCCCTCCCGCTTGTACACGTAGAGCCGATCTTCGCCGCCGATTCGGCCAACCGTGGTCCCGACCTCAGCAGGGTCGCGTGTAACGATCCGGTTGAGCCGAACGCCGAGCTTCAACTGCTCGACTGCGAGGTCCCACATCGCCCGCCGTTCGTCTTCGTCGAGACTGTTTGCCGGGGTGCGTGGGTCGATTCCAGCGAGGAAGCAGAACTCGCTTCGATAGACGTTGCCGATCCCTGCCATCACCTTCTGATCGAGTAGAGCAGCGGCGAGCGGCACCGACTTGCGGCCCAGTCGCTCGACGAAGTTTTCGACGGACGCGCCTCGCCGCAGCGGGTCGGGGCCGAGATCGTTCGTGATCGTTTGGGCATCGTCGGGATCGATGAGCGCACACACCATGGGGCCGGTGAGGTCCCAGAGCGTCTCGGGGCCCCGAAGCCGAAGTCGGATCGCCCCCTCCTCGCCGGCGTCGATCGGTTTCGGACGGAGCTTCCCGATAAGACCGAGGTGGATGTGGAGTAGGGGTGCCTCGTTGAAGTCGAGGAACAAGTGTTTACCCCAGGCGTCGGCACGTCGAAGTGTGTGGCCATCGAGCTCGGTGGCACCCTCGGCGAACAGCCCCTGGGGCGAGGAGGCTTCGACCGGCCCTGGTCGGAGCGTGGACTTCAGGTCGCGGGCGAGCCGGTGAATCGTATGGCCCTCAGGCATGGCGAGGGGTCAGGCCGAGAGCGACGACTCGCCCTGGATCTCGTCGAAGAGCTCGAGCGCGTGGCGCGCGGAGTGGGCGGGAATACATGGTCCGAGGCTATGGCCGTGCGCCTCGTCGGCAATGGCTGCACCCCCGAGAACAACCGGGACCGTCAGGTTGTCGGCGAGCTGTGCGAGCGCTTCCGAAATCGCGTCGTCGTTGCCGGTCCGGGTCGCGCACACACCGACGCCGACCAACCCATCGGCGGCCAACGCTCGTTCCACCATCGACTCCGCCGGGGTGTGCGCGCCCAGATCAACGACCTCGAACCCACGTTGGCGAAGCAGGTCGCGCAAAAGTGCGGTCGGCAGCGTGTGGTGGTCGTCGGCCACCGTCGCAAGAACGATCGTGCCGCGGTGCCGGCCTCGCCTCGCCATGTTCTGGCCCAGGCGGGAGATGAGACGGTGGGCCGTGGCCGTTGCGACGTGTTCGTCGGCGATCGAGACCTCGCCGGCGGCCCACCGCATACCCACCGAGCGGAGGGCAGCACCCAACAGGTCGATGTACACCTCGTCGGCGGTCGCACCGGCGGCCATGGCGTCCTCGAGAAGTGCACATGCGCCGGCCTCATCGGCTGCGAGCAGCCGAGCTTCGATCAGTTCCGGGTAGATCTCCCTACGGGGCGCGGGGCGGTGACCCTGGGTCTCGAAGGAGTCGAGGTCATCGATCGAGACCGCCCACTGTCCGCCGTGCTTGAACGCCGGAAGCCGGCCCGTGCGCACGTAGCGGTACGCCGTCATGTAATGCACCTCGAGACGCTCGGCTGCCTCGGTCAGAGAGATGTGCTCGGACATCAGACTGCCATGTTCTCATCTCGAACGGCTGAGCGCCCGATTTCGGCGACAGCCCGGCGACTCGGACTTCGTGGCGGGTAACCGAGACTGGCACGCTTCTCCTCGCTCTCACCACCCCAGAATCCGTGCTCGCGATTCGTGCGGGCCCAGCTTCGGCACGCGAACAGGGCGGTGCATTGGTCGCAATACGCCTTGGCGAGCTCCTCGCGTTTCGTGCGCTTCGTCCGGCGCTCACCCAACGGAGCGAAGAAGAGATCCTGGTTTCCTTTGCAGAGGCCCGTCGCTGCCCAGTCCTGGGAGCCCGTTACCACATAGAGGTCGTCCATGGATGAGAACTTAGCGCTAATTGAAAGTATTTACCACTAAAACTAACTGACCCAGACGAAGTCCCGCGAGAGAAAGATGATCGGGCGACCTCGCCCGGCGATGGTCAGCCGCCGAGCAGCTTGTTCATGAAGCGACCGGCGCGCCCGCCTTCGGGCACGTCGACACCCTCCGGCACGAGGTGAGGCGCCTGGTTGCTCAGTGCCTGGAGCACCTGACCCGTGCTCGGGTTGACCAGTTCGGCGTCGCCGATCACCACGGTCGGGACGGTCTCGTTGCCGTTCGCGATCTTGCGCACCGCGGCGGCGTGTTTCGGGCTCTCCCAGATGTTGCGCTTGTCGAGCGGGAGGCCGAGCTTGTCGAGTCCCCGTTCGAGCGACATGCAGAACGGGCACCCCGGCCGCCAGTAGAAGGTGATCGAGTCACCCATCATGCGGCCCTACCGGTGAGCGGACCGTCCTCATCGAACAGCAGGCAGGTGATCACGCGATCGGGTTCGTCCTCCTGGTTCCAGCTCTCTTCGGTGGGCTGGAACCACTTGAACTTCAGGTCGCGCTCATCGTCGGGGCTCACATACGCCTCGAGCGAGGTACGACACAGATCCTCGGCCTGATCCGAGATGGCCTCGAGGTCGAATTCGTCGATCGACGAATCGATCAGCGCCTCGCGAAACACCTCGAACGAATGGGGCACCGAGCAATCGACGCGTACGAGTCGTTGGACCTGACCGCTGCCGATCTCGCCGTCGATGCAGTCGCCGGCTCGTAGCTCGAACACGGAGACCTGCTGGCCTGCGAGCGGATCCTCCGTACTGGCAGGAGCTTCGGTCGTGGCCTCGCTCGTCGTGGGCGCCGACGACGCCGAGGTGGTCGGCGCAACCGTCGTCGTGGCGTCGGCATCGGAAGCGACGTCGGTCGAGTCATCGCCC
>JBPCTR010000172.1:0-29912 GCA_051011575.1 Acidimicrobiales bacterium
GCCTCTCATGTTTTCGGGGGTTGCGAGGGGGACGATGCTCGACCGGATGTACACACTGATTGCATCGGCGGCCGACAACACCACGATTGCGCCGAACGCAACGACGAAGTTCGTGGTGAGGCCGAGGACCACAGTGGCAACGCCGAACACCCCCACACCAGTGAGCAGCAATCGACCGACGCGCCGTTTCAGCACGAACGCGCTCAGCGTCAGGGTCATGGCGGCAGCACCGATGCCGTCGGCAGCGCGCAGCCAGCCGAGCCCCACCTCTCCGACCCCGAGCCGCTCTTCGGCGATCGCCGGCAACAAGGCGGTCGCGCCGCCGAGCAGCACCGCGAACAGGTCGAGAAGGATCGCGGCCGACACGACGCGATTGCTGCGGATGTAGCGCATCCCCTCGATGGCATCGGAAAAAGCCTGGAACACCCCCGCAGGGGTATCGAGGCGGTCGATCTTCGACTTCGGCACGAACAGCAAGGAGATAGCGGCTGCCGCGAGAGCGACCGCGCTGACCAGATAGGGCAATTCATCGGACACCACGGCCGCGAACCCTGCTGTCACCGGGCCGGCGATGATCGCAGTCTGTGCGACGAACGCCTTCAGCGCGATGACCCGATCGAGGCTTGCCGGTGTGGCCAGATCGATCGGCATCGTTCGACTCGCGGGAGCGGCGAACGACCGCGCCGCGCCATACAGCGAGATCAGCGCGAAGAACGGCCACACCCGCGTGGGTTCGCTGCGGACATAAAGAAGAATCGCCAGCGCGATCGCGATCTGAACGGCGATTCCGATGCCGTAAACGACGCGCTTGTCGTAACGATCGACCACTGGTCCGCCGATGGGTGAGAGAAAGAAGACCGGCACGAACAGGGCCAGTCCGATGAGGCCGAGGTCCAGTTCGCGTCCGGTGATGCCGAAAACCTGGTCACCGACGAAGGTCACCAGTCCGATAAACGCAAACGTGTGCCAGAAGTTGGCGACGAGCAGCGCCCGCAGGCCACGGGGAAGGGCAATGCGCTCGTGTCTCGACACCTCGGGAGTCTACGAATCCGGCTGGTTCCGAAGTCTCTCGTTGAAATTCTCGTCGTACCTGCCGATCATTCACGTTACAAGTGTTACATTTGAGTTACATCGCAAAATGAACGACTCCAAACTGTACGCCGCTCGTCAAAGAATCACCGCACTCCTCGGCGCGTTCTTCGTGGGGCTTGCACTTCCCGTGATCATGGCCGCCAGTCCCGGCGATCGCGTCGCCACCATCGGATCCGATGCGCGCATCCTCGGCGAGCCTGGGCCTGGTCGCCTCGCCGGCGAACCCGCAGACTCGATCCCTCGGGCCCTCGCCAACGCCGACGAACCGTTCAATCCTTACGCAAGCCTCGAACGCGATGACGATGACAGCGACGACATCGATGATCGTGACAACGACGAGGACGACGCTTCCACAGCGACCGCGGTGCCGGACTCCCAGGTCGTCGGGGCTGGCGTCGCCAACCCTTCGACCACCGCTCCGGCCACCACGAGCATCGCCCCCACGACCTCTCGCCCGGCGCCCCGCAGCAACTCCTCCACGGCTACGACGGCCATCACGACCACAACAACAACCACGGTGGCTCCCACAACCGCGGCGCCGACCACCGAGGCGTCAACTGCGGCCCCACCGGTGCCCGCCTCCAGCGGGTCCGGTGCGGGCGCGACCTACATCGCTCCCACCGCCGGAACCAGGGTCCCGGTGTACGACACCGCTTGGCAGATGCTGGTCCGAGGCACCCCCGCTCAAGCCGATCAATACTTCAGCGCCCTCAAGAACAACGGATTCACCGGTGCGTGGGCAGGGGTGATCCACCACGCTCCAGCTACGTACAACACGAACTTCGCCGGCGGTGGGCGAGTCGGCAACCTGACCAACGGCCAGGTGATGCTCACGCCCGAATACATCGCTCACGTCCGCAGCATGCTCGACGCCGCCGATCGACACGACATGAAGGTGGGCCTGGTTGTTGCCTGGCAGAACCTTTATCTCCCGGGCGGCGGCGCTGACAGCGGCTTGGCCATCAGCAACCAGGTTCGGGGAACGATCACGACCGCCAACGCCTACGCATATGGCCAGCACATGGTCAACGCCTTCGGCGACCACCCCGCAGTGAGCATGTGGGTCTTCGGTGGCGACGCCGGCACCAACAACACCTCGGCGAACATCGAGGTCTGGCGCCAGATGGCATCGGGCGTGAAGGACGCTGGCAGTCGCATCGCCATCACGTATCACACGCCGACCAGCGAGTTCGACCAGCTCAACTACGCGGGCGAGTGGTGGCTCGACTTCGTGGCGCCCGAAACGGGCCACGCCCAGGACGCAGCAACCACCGAAGCCGAGCTGCGTACGGCGAAATCCGTGTACGGCATCCCCGTCTGGCAGGGCGAGCCGCGGTACTTCAACATCAACTTCGACTGGGTGAACGCCACATTCCGCAATCCGGGCGTGGCCGAGGTGCGAGCCGATGCCCAAGCGGCCGAGAACGCCGGCGTAAGCGGCTACGTGTATGGAGACGCCGGCCGCTGGACATGGTGCGCCGGATTCGGAGATTCGACCCCGTGCAATGCCAACAACATCGCGGCTTCCTTCGGCGGTGGCGAGCAGGCAGTGATCGAGGTCTTCCGCACCTAGGAAGCCCGACCGCAACCACCACTGTTCTGGTCGTGGCTATTGTGTCGCTCGTGTCGGTGCTCTTGCTCAACGCCTCCTATGAACCTCTGCGCGTGATTTCCTGGCAGCGCGCGATCTGTCTCCAGCTGGCCGACCGGGCCGATCTCGTCGAGTCCGTCCCCGATCGAACCATCAACTCGAGCGGCGGTCACCAGTTCCCCTGGCCTGCCGTTCTCCGCCTTCGCGACATGGTGATCATCCCCTTCCGTCGGGAGGCAACGCCCATCACGCGCCGAGGCTTGATGGCCCGCGATTCTGGCTGCTGCCAGAAGGCCGGATGCCGCAAGCGCGGCGCCACGATGGATCATCTCGTGCCCCGTTCCCGCGGAGGCGGGCACAGTTGGCACAACGTTGTTCTGATGTGCGCAGAGCACAACAATGCCAAAGGCGATCGAACGCTCGACGAACTCGGCTGGACACTGAAGCAGAGTCCCGTCATGCCGACATTCGAAAGTCTCCTCCTCGATCGCGCCACCGTCCTCCCGCAGTGGCGAAACTGGCTACGATTCGAACACTCCGCGTCATTCGCCGCCACCGCCTGAGAAATTATTTCAGTTCTGTTACACTCGTGTCGATTCGTTACGAAGTGAACCGCGCGGGCGTGTGGGGAGCCGGAACGGGGTGGACGCGAACATTCTCGAGCAGAGTCTCGGGATCCGCTGGGACAGCGCCGCCGTTCTCTACGAGGGCGGACCAATTGTCGTCCGACTCTTCGGACTCTCACTCATGTCGTTTATCGCGGCCCGACTCGTCAAAAGAGCGATACGCCGCATCGACGACGAGCGCACTCGGCGTCAACTCGACTTCTTTGCGCCCAAGATCGTTCGCGTCCTCGTGATCGCCGCCGGCCTCGAAGTGGCCGGCATCGACATCACGGGGATGGCCGCCGTGCTCACGACCGTTGGGTTCACGGGTGCGGTCGTCTTCACCCCACTCGGCCAGAACATGGTGGCAGGCCTGATCACGACGCTCGACGCGATGTACGAAATCGGCGATGTGATCGAAGTCGAGGGCGTTCACGGAACCGTGATCAGCCGGTCACTCCTCCGCATCGAGCTCGCCATGCCCGATGGCACGACCGCGTGGGTTCCCAACAAGGCCCTCTCCGAGACACGCACCCTCAACCACACCCGGCTGGGCGGATACCGAATCTCGGTCCTCATCCCGCTCGACCACTCCCCCGACCGAGCGCTTGCGACCCGAGTCATGAACGAGGTCGTGGCCGGTTTCGAGTGGTCGGCTCCCAACCGGCCCCCATTCGTGTGTTTCGAGGAGGTTGCTGGCGAAGCCACGATCTTCCGGGTCTACGCCTGGATCACCGACCGCACCACCGAGCCGATCTATCGCTCGCTCATGCTCACGGGACTGGTCGAGCGCCTCGAAGACGTCGGGCTTTCGGTGGGCCACACGACGAATCTCTCCATGTACGCACCGGGCGAACACGCTCCCAGCGGGAGCGGTGGGCACACCTTGCGCAGCGGTTTGCGGTCGTAGCGGGCCGACAAGTCAGGAGTCCAGTAATGATGACAGTGCTACGAGCGAAGCGATGGATTCGCCGACATCGACGTCGGTTGTTGCTTCTCCGGACACGCTGATTCTCATCACCGTGCGGTCGGCCCACACCGACGCGCCTGCCCACAGGGTGCCATCGGTGTGCACCGCATTGATCAGCGCCTGCGTCGCCTCGTCGGAATCGAGGCTCACCAACACCTGATTGAGAACCACATCGTTGTGCACGGTGAAGCCAGCAGCGGCCAGCTCCTCGGCGAATCGACGCGCGTGGGCGCAGCAACGGTCGATGAGGTCGGAAACCCCACTCCGGCCCAGCGATTTGAGCACCGCCCACGTCTCGATTCCCCGAGCGCGCTGGCTCATGTCGGGCGCACGCTGAACCGGCTCGAGGCGCGAACTTCCGGGAAGATACGGCGCTCCCACCTGAAAGGTGCGAGCCATGTCGGCGGGATCCCTGACGACCGCCACCGCCGAGTCGTACGTGGTGTTCAACCACTTGTGCATATCGGTCGCCCACGAATCCGCTCGGTTCATTCCCGCCGCCAGGTGCCGAGTCGACGGCGACGCCGCGGCCCACAAGCCGAAAGCACCATCGACATGAATCCAGGAGGGAGAGCCCTCGAAGTGGTCGGCTACGGCGTCGAAGCCGTCGCACGCGCCGCTGTTCACGTTGCCGGCCTGGAGCACAACGAGCGTGGGCGCTCCCGCGGCCGGTAGAGATTTCACGTCGATTCGACCCTGGTCGTCCGAGGTCACCGAGACGACCGCGTCGCGACCGATGCCCACATAGCTCAGTGCCTTGGTCACACTCGAGTGCGCCGCTGAACTCACCACGACGCGCACCTCGGGTGAACCCCGCAAGCCGTTCTGCACAGAATCCCAGCCCATGTCGTGCAAAAGTCGGTCTCGCGCAATGGCCAAACACATGTTGTTCGCAGCCGATGTGCCGCTCACGAACGAGTGCTGGCTGCTGGCCGGCAGGCCGAACAACTCGGTGAGCCAGCCGCCGGCCACCGTGTCGAGCACGGCAGCCACAGGCGACATCACTCCCATGGCTGCGTTCTGATCCCAAGCGGCGCTCATCCAGGATGCCGCCAGACCCGCGGGGTGCACGCCACCGGTCACAAAGCCGAAGTAGCGCCCACCCGTACTGGCCACGGTCGCGGGTGCCCCGACCTCGCCGAGCTGCGCAATGACCTCGGCCGCGGCGGCGGGCTCGTCGGGCAGCGCCTCGACGAACTCATTCAGCCCCAGCACGGCCGCCTCGTCGGGAAAGACACCTCGAGCGTCGACCGTGCGCCGATACGCGATGGCGCGAGCTGCGGCTTCCGCGAGAACTTCGTCCATGTCTGCCGACGCTACCGGAGCGCCGGAGGCTCGTTACACGCCGACCGCTTCGCCGGTGGCAACACTCAAGCGGATCAGGGCTCGCTCGAGCGAACTCTGCGCGTCCTCGTCGTCGGCGTCGGCGGCGATCGCGGCCTCCGCCCTCGACCGGGCGGCCTCGGCGCGTGAGATGTCGATCTCGTCCTTCGCCTCGGAGACGTCCGACAGAATCGTCACCTTCTCGTTCGCCATCTGCACAAACCCCTGGTGAAGCGCGAACGCCGTGGTCTCGCCACCATCTATCACCCGGGCCGCGCTCACCTGGAGTACACCGATGAACGGCACATGGCCCGATAGAAATGCCAGCTCTCCACCACCGACCGTACGTACGATCACCATCTCGGCTTCACCCGAGTAGGTGATTCGCTCCGGCGAGACGACCTCGACCTGCATCAGGCAGATGCCTCGAGCTCGGCGGCCTTGCGAATGGCCTCGTCGGCACCGCCGACCATGTAGAACGCCTGCTCGGGCAGGTGATCGAGCTCGCCGGTGAGGAGTGCCTCGAAGCTGTTGATCGTCTCCTCGAGCGAGGTGAACACACCGGGCTGGCCGGTGAAGACCTCAGCGACGAACATCGGCTGGCTCAGGAATCGCTGAACCTTGCGAGCACGATCGACGGTGATTCGATCTTCTTCGGTGAGCTCGTCGAGACCGAGGATCGCGATGATGTCCTGGAGCTCCTTGTAGCGCTGGAGCACCTCCTGCACCCGACGAGCGATGTTGTAGTGCCTGTCACCCACGACCTCGGGCTGGAGAATCGTGGAGGTTGATGCGAGCGGATCCACTGCCGGGTAGATACCCAGCGCCGCAATGTCACGGCTCAGCTCGGTTGTACCGTCGAAGTGGGTGAACGAGGTGAACGGTGCCGGATCGGTGTAGTCATCGGCGGGCACGTACACGGCCTGGAGCGACGTGATCGACTTGCCCTGGGTTGATGTGATGCGCTCCTGGAGCTCGCCCATCTCGTCGGCGAGGGTGGGCTGGTAACCCACGGCTGATGGCATCCGGCCGAGGAGCGTGGACACCTCTGATCCTGCCTGCACGAAGCGGAAGATGTTGTCGATGAACAACAGCACATCCTGGTTCTGCACATCTCGGAAGTACTCGGCCATGGTCACACCGGCAAGGCCGACCCGCAGGCGAACGCCTGGTGGCTCGTCCATCTGCCCGAACACGAGGGCGGCCTTGGACAGCACCGTGGCGGCGTCTTCGCCGGCACCCATCTTGGCCTCGCCCATCTCGATGAAGAGGTCGGTTCCCTCACGGGTGCGCTCGCCGACACCGGCGAACACCGACACACCACCGTGATTGGAGGCGACTCGGGTGATCATTTCCTGGATGAGCACGGTCTTTCCCACGCCGGCTCCACCGAACAGGCCGATCTTGCCACCCTCCTTGTAGGGGGTGAGCAGATCGATGACCTTGATACCGGTCTCGAACATCTTCGTGGACGGCTCGAGGGAGTCGAACGAGGGTGCGGGGCGGTGAATGTCCCAGCGGGTCTCGATTTCGACCTCGGACGCCGGCACGTCGAGGGGTTCGCCCATGACGTTCCAGACGTGACCGAGGGTGGCCTCGCCTACCGGCATCTGCATGCCATGACCGGTGTTGTGCACGATCGCACCGCGGGTGAGGCCATCGGTGGGTTTCATGGAGATCGCTCGAACACGATTGTCGCCGATCTGTTGGGCGACCTCGAGCGGCACGATCACCTCTTCACCCTCCAGTTCGATGGTGAGGGTGAGCTGCCGGTTGATCTCGGGCAGATGCCCGGCGGGGAATTGCGCGTCGACCACAGGGCCCGCGATGCCGACGACTCGGCCTGGCTTCAGTTCTGGTTCGGTCACGGTCATGCCGTTGCGCCTTCCATGTGTTCGAGAATTGTTGCGATTGTGTCATCGCCACCGTCGTCGCCGAGCGCCTCAGCGCCACTGACGATCTCCATGATCTCGGTGGTGATAGCGGCCTGACGGGCCTGGTTCATCTCACGAGAGAGCTTGACGATGAGGTCTTCTGCATTGTCCGTGGCGGCTTTCATGGCCCGCTGGCGGTTGGCATGCTCGGACGCCGCTGACTCGAGCATCGCCGAATAGAGGCGCGACTCCATGTAGCGGGGAAGAAGTGACTCCAGCACGCCATCGGCAGAGGGTTCGAATTCGAACGCCGACAGCGCTTCGGCCGACGCTCGCTCGGTCTCGGCCATGGCACTCGTGCTCTCGAGCGGTAGGTACCGTCGCGCGGTGACGCGTTGCGTTCCCATCGTGACGAACTCGGTGTAGATCAGCTCGACGCGATCGAGCTCGCCGCTCGTGAACATTTCGACGACGCGGTCGGCCACTTCGCGAGCGTTCTCATATGTGGGCGTATCGCTCATCCCGGTGTACGAAGCGTCGATCCGATAATTCCGGAAGCTGAAGTAATCGTGCGCCTTCTTACCGATCAGGATGAGTGCGTAATCGGCGCCGTCCGTGCGAGCGGCGTCGAGCTGGCGCTCTGCTGCTCGAATCACCGAGGCGTTGTACGCGCCCGCAAGCCCGCGGTCGGATGTGATCGCGATGATCCCGACGCGTTTCGCCGACTCGGCCTCACGGAGGAGGGGGTGATCGACCTGGGCACCACCGGCAGCCAGATTCTCGATCACGTCGGTGATCTGGGTCGAGTAAGGCTTGGCCTCATTGGCTCGCTGCATCGCCTTGACCACCCGGGTCGCCGCGATGAGCTCCATCGCGCGCGTGATCTTCTTGGTCGACTGCACGCTGCCGATCCGGCGTCGGAGTTCGCGTTCCTTTGCTCCTGGCATCGATTATCTCAGCTCAACTGTCGTCGGCGGTGGCGAGGATCTCTTCTTCGGGGAGAGTGGTCTCCGCGTCGACGAGATCGGAGTCGAGAGCGCCTGGGTCCTGCGCGTCGGGCTCGAGGTGGGCGTCGGGCGTGACGGTGAAGCCTTGGGCGAACGCGCTGATCTTTGCCTCGAAGTCGGCCTCGTCGGCGATCACACCGGTTGCCGCGATCTCCTCGAGGAGTCCGCTGTAGCGCGACTGGAAGTAGTCGAGAAGCTCCTCCTCGAAACGCGACACGTCGCTCACCGGAACGCCGTCGAGGTGACCGCGGGTGCCGGCGAACAGAACCACGACCTGCTCCTGAACGGCCATGGGCGAGCTGATTCCCTGTTTGAGGAGGTCGGTGAGGCGATAACCACGATCGAGCTGCGCTTGCGACACGGCGTCGAGGTCGGAGCCGAACGAGGCGAACGCCTCGAGCTCACGGAACTGCTGGAGGTCGGACTTGAGCGTGCCCACGGCGGTCTTCATGGCCTTGATCTGTGCGGCCGAGCCGACGCGGGAAACGGAAATACCCACGTCGATTGCGGGGCGCACGCCCGATTTGAACAGATCGTCCTGGAGGAAGATCTGGCCGTCGGTGATCGAGATCACGTTCGTCGGAATGTAAGCCGACACATCGCCAGCTTTCGTCTCGATGACGGGAAGCGCAGTGAGCGAGCCGCCGCCCAGGTCGTCGGAAAGGTTGGCCGCACGCTCGAGAAGGCGGCTGTGCAGATAGAAGACGTCCCCGGGGTAGGCCTCACGCCCGGGCGGGCGGCGAAGCAACAGCGACATCTGCCGGTACGCCTCTGCCTGCTTGGAGAGGTCGTCGTAGACGATGAGTGCGTGCTCGGAGTTCTCCATCCAATGCTGGCCCATCGCACAGCCCGCGTATGGAGCGATGTATTTGAACGGTGCGGGGTCGGACGCCGGAGCGACGACGACGACCGTGTAGTCGAGAGCGCCTGCCGCCTCGAGCTCGGCCACGATCTGCGCCACGGTGGACGCTTTCTGACCGATCGCCACGTAGATGCACTTCACACCCAAACCCTTCTGGTTCAGGATGGTGTCGATGCCGATGGTGGTCTTGCCGGTCTTGCGGTCGCCGATGATGAGCTCGCGCTGACCCCGACCGATCGGAATGAGCGAGTCGATGGCCTTGATACCGGTCTGCATGGGCGTGTCGACGGGTTTACGACCGATGATTCCCGGTGCCTGGATCTCCATACGGCGGGGCTCGGTGCCGGTGAGCGGGCCCTTCCCGTCGATCGGTTCTCCCAGCGAGTTGACGACGCGACCGAGCACCCCGTCGCCTACCGGCACCGACAAGATGTCGCCGGTGGAACGGACAGGCTGGCCCTCCTCGATTCCGTCGGTCGACCCGAGGATCACGGCACCGATCGAGTCCTCATCGAGGTTCAGCGCCAGGCCGATGGCGCCGTTGGCGAACTCGAGCATCTCGTTGACGGCCGCGTCGGGCAGACCCGACACGCGAGCGATACCGTCGCCCACCTCGAGGACGCGGCCGACCTCGGCCACCTCGATCGAGGACTCGAAGCCCTCCAGGTTCTTGCGGATCGCAGCAGAGATCGCCGCAGTGTCGATATTGAGATCAGTCATTGAGTTCCTTTAAAAGGCTTCGCGCAGTTTGGCCATACGGTGGCGGACGCTGCCGTCGATGACCTCGTCGTCGATCGTGGTGACGATTCCGCCCAGGACAGACTCGTCGACGACCGTCTTGATGGTCAGGTTCTTACCGGTGGCCGATGCGAGTGCCTGGGCCAACCGCTGTTGTTGATCGTCGTCGAGTGGCACAGCTGAACGCACCTCGGCCACGGCCTGTCCCCTGGTCTTT
Source organism: Acidimicrobiales bacterium (assembly GCA_051011575.1). Lineage (GTDB taxonomy): Bacteria > Actinomycetota > Acidimicrobiia > Acidimicrobiales > SHLQ01 > SHLQ01. Next base: position 10,280 of record JBPCTR010000172.1, read on the forward strand.
GCGCCCTGGGAGACTGCGGCGTCGAGGATCTGGGAGAGGTCACCGCCGCGATTCGCCGCGATCACCATCGACACCAGTGCCGAGGTGACCCGCGAGACATCGCCATCGAGGAGATCCTCGATGATCTGCTGACGACGAGCTGCCGGCACGTGAGCGTCGGCGAGCGTCGACTGCAGTTCATCGGAACGCTCGACCGCACGGGCAACACGGAACAGCTCATCCTCGATGATCGGCCCCATGCCCTCTGCCTGTGCGACGCTGACGAGTGCATCGGCGTAGCCGTTTATGCGTTCGGAAGACACGTCGATCAGCTCCGCGACGCGACTTGGTTGATGTAGTCATCGATGAGCGCACTGTGGGCCGAGCGATCGAGGTTGCTCCCGATCACCATCTCGGCGGCACCGAGCGCGATGTCGCTGACATCGCCACGCAGGTCGTTGATCGCACCGATCTTCGACGCTTCGATGTCGGCAGCGGCTTGCAGACGCATCTCGGCGATGTCGGCTTCGGCTCGCGCTTGCAGATCGACACGAACCGAGTCGGCCTGTTGCCGAGCCTCATCGATGATTCGGGAGGCTTCGGTCTTGGCGTCGTCGAGCTCGGCCCGGTATCGGGCTTGATCGGCGGCTGTGTCCATCTTCGCCTTGTCGGCCGCTTCGAGATCCTCACGGATCTTGTCGGCGCGAGCATCCATCCCGCCCTTCACGGCCGGGAACAGCTTCCATGCCATGAGACCGAAGAGCACGAGGAACGCGAGACCGCCCCAGATGACCTCGTTGATCTCCGGGATGATCGGGCTCGGTGCCTCGACGCACTTCTCGAGATCGTTCTCGGCCTCTTCGAGCGCTTCTTTCGCCTCGTCGGACGCGCCGCTGGCGTGGCCGTCCTCGACGATGTGCTCGAAGTCCTCGATACCGATGTGCTCGAGCTCTTCGACGAGACAGGTCCCGACCGTCTCCTCGGACGCGAACGCAGGCGTGGTCGGCACGACCACGGCCAAAGCCGCGATGGCGATGAGAGCGAGAGTCTTGCGACTACTCATCTGTTGCTCCTTGTTGGTCCGTCTGCTCAGGGCAGAAGGAGGATGAATACGACGAAGCCGATCAGGGCAAGAGCCTCGGTGAAGGCAATGCCTAGAAACATCGTGGTTCGGACGGTTCCTGCGGACTCGGGCTGGCGAGCCATTGCGGTGATGGCGTTTCCGACGACGATGCCGATGCCGATACCGGGGCCGATGGCGGCAAGGCCGTAACCGAGGCCGGCACCGATGGCTTTGAGTCCCTCGAGGAACTCTCCGGCTCCCGTCTGGGCGATGATGCTCATGTCTGGTTGTCTCCTACTTGTTCTGGATACTCAGTGTTCAGGGTGCATGGCACCGCCGATGTAGACGGCGGTGAGAATGGTGAAGATGAAGGCCTGGAGTCCGGCGACGAATGCTTCGAAGCCAGTGAAGAGCACGAGCGCAGCAAACGGCAACGCCGCACCGACGTACGTCGAACTCCAGAGGGTGGCGCTCAGCACGGCGAATGTGACGAGCAGAAGGTGCCCGGCGACCATGTTCGCCCAGAGTCGAATGGCGAGCGAGAGTGGCCGGATGATGAAGACCGAGAAGAACTCGATCGGTGTGACGAGGATGTAGAGCGCTTTCGGCACGCCTGGAGGGAAGATCGATCCGACGATGTACTGCACGAAGCCCTGCGACCGGATGCCAACCACGTTGTAGACGACCCACACGACCATCGCGAGCAGGATCGGCATGGCCATACGGCTGTTGGCGGGGAACTGGATGCCGGGAATCACCTCGAAGATGTTCGCGAAGAAGATGAAGAAGAAGACCGTGGTCAGGAACGGAAGAAACTTCTTTCCGTCGGGCCCGATCGTCTGCATCACGATGCTCTCCTCGACGAACTGCACGCCACCCTCGGCGACCTGCTGCACGCCCGTGGGCACCATGCTCTTGTTGCGCGAGCCGGCCCAGAACAGCGCCGAGGTGAGAATGACGGCGGCGAAGTAGATCAACACGGTCTTGTTGATGGCGAAGATCGTGCCGTCGAACAAGATGTTCGGCCACTCGAACAGGTGGCTGACCGGAGGGAATTCGAGTTGGGCGAGGAGGCTCACGTGATCGAGGATCCTTTGGTGTTGATCGGTAGTGACGATTGCTTCCCGGGGGCGAGACCGGGGAACGCGATGGTGGCGGAGACGAATCGCATCTCCCACACGAGAAGGCCGAGGTGCGTGACGATGAGCGCGATCGCAAATGGTGCGACCGAGAACCAGTCGGCGTGCCGAATCGGGAGAACGACCGCGGTGAGCAGCGCCAGCCGAAGAACATAACCACCCAGAACCGTGCTCATGAGCATCTGGGGCGAGATTCGGGCACCCCAGGTGATGAGCGAACTCGCGATGAGAAAGTTGACGATCACGAGTCCGAGCGCAAGGGCCGCCGACAGCGCGCCGGACACACCCCAGATCGAGCCGAGCACGACCAGCATGACGGGCCCAACGAGGACGGCCCGTCGAACCATGTCGTGGGCGATCTCGCGCTCGGGGGCGGGGGCGGGTTCGTTCACTCGGCCGCACCGTTCGCGTGCGAGCGACGTTCCCGACGGGCGGCTTCATGAGCCTGCATCTCGGTCTCGTACTGGTTGAAAAGGCGCCAGATCGAGTAACCCGCAGTGAAGATCGTGAGGATCAGAATGAAGAGCGGAGCGGTACCGAGCCAGCGGTCGATCATCCAGCCGAAGAATGCGAAGAGAGCAGGGGTTGCCACAAGTTCGAAGGCAGCGGCAAGAGCGTCACCTGAGCGCCCCACAGGTGGCTCGGTTGTGGACATGCTGACCAAGATTCTCCCCACTCGAAGTCCGTCGTTTCGCTTGTGAATGTATACACAAGCTCCTCTACTTGCAACCTTCGGAGGCGAGCGAATCGGCGGGACGTTTTCCCCGCTCGACCCGATAAAACCGGTGCCCTCAGGCCGTGCGTCAATGTAGCCGAGGAGGAGGTTTCACCGCGGCTTTTTGTCGGTGGTGCCAACGGCGACAACGCCCCGCGCCGCCAGGGCCTCGATGTCCGCCTCGGCATAGCCGAGAATCTCCCGGAGAACATCGGCGGTGTGGGCACCCGGTCCGGGATACGAGGAAATCGGCTCGTGCGATCCGGCCAGACCTGGCGCGCCATCGGTCCGCACGTGCACCGGTGCTGCGACCACCTCGAACAGCCCGTTTCGGTGCTCGACGGGTCGAAGGACCCCCACCGCTCGGACCTGCGGATTGGCGACGACCTCGTCGGTTGTCATCACGAGCGCACACGCACCCCCACGATCGCGGATGGCCGCGACGAGCTCGGCGCTGTCGAGTGCGCGAATCGAGTCTGCCAACGTTTCGGTGAGCGCTGCCATGTTCACGAACCGGAGCGCAGGGCTGCGGTAGTCCGCGTGATCCACCAGCTCCGATCGACCGATCACCTCGCACAGGATCGACCACCCTCGGGTCGGCTCCGCGAGCGAGAGCTGCACCCAACGTCCGTCAGCGCACTGATAGGCCTCGGTGGTCGGACTGGCGGCGAGCTCGCGCGCTTTCGCTTTCGTCGGCCTGCCATCGGCGGCAGCCCGAGTGAGGTCGAAGCCGTTCGTCCACGCGGCGGATTGCAACAGGGACGTCTCGACCACGCTGCCCATTCCTGTACGTTCACGCTCGAACAACGCCGCCGCCACCCCGCCGTACAGCGCGAGTCCGGCGACATGATCTCCCTGCGCGGCCCGCCACCTCGGAGGTGCTCCGTCGACGCCCGCGATGCTGGCACTGAGGCCTGAATGGGCGAAGAAAGAGGTCAGATCGAAACCGGGCCGATCGGCCTCGGGTCCGAGCTCGCCGAACCCGGTCAGAAGCCCGATGATCACCGTCGCGCTCGCCGAGCGGATCTCATCCACCGTCAGCCCAAAACGCTCACGACGCTCGGGCAAGAGGTTCATGAGGACGATGTCGGCCGTCGCGATCAGCTCGAGTGCGAGTCGAGAACCCTCGGCTGTGTCGAGCGCGATGGCAATCGCACGCTTTCCGCGATTCGAGAACTGGAAGGGATGGTCGACCTCGCGCGCCCCGTCGACCGACGCCTGGTGCATCAGACCGCGCATGCCATCACCGCTCGGCGGTTCGATCTTGATCACGTCAGCGCCCTGTTCGCTCAACAACACACCGGTACTCGGCACGGCCGCCCAATTGGCGATCTCGATTACCCGAATCCCGTCGAGGACGCTCGTCATCGGCGCAGCCTCTCAGCTGTCGAGGACCTCTGCCACCGCCAGTCGCCCTGCCGAACGACCCGCACCGGGTTCAGCCGGCGTCGGACGCGACGCTCGTGGCCGACCCGATTCCGGGATGGAACACCGTATACAACAGCAACGCCAACGCACCGCCGACGAAGGGCATCACGCCCACGCCGGATCCGGTGAGGGTGGAGTACAACACGAGACCGCAGAGCAGACCTGTCCAGAGCCAGAGGATGAGAACGGTTCGACGATGTCCATGACCCAGGCGCATGAGCCGGTGGTGCAGGTGCTCCTTGTCGGCCTCGGAGATCGAGACGCCGCGACGAGAGGCGCGCCGTACGACAGCGAGAATGAGATCGGCGAGCGGAACGCCGAGGAGCAGCAACGGAATCACGAGTGGGGCGAAGAAGAAGAACACCTGTCCCGACACGGCCTGATCGACGCGACCGCCGACCGACACCGTGGATGCGGCAAGCATCAGCCCCAGTAGCAACGCACCACCATCACCCATGAACGTCTTGGCGGGATGAATGTTCCACGGGAGGAAGCCGATACACACGCCGGCCGTAACGACGGCGAGCAGTGCGCCTGGGTTGCTGTCGAAGAGCACGTCGTCGAGACCGAGCTGGACCGCGTACACGAAGAACGTGCCCGATGCGATTGCGACGATGCCGCCGGCGAGACCATCGAGGCCGTCGATCAGGTTGATGGCGTTCGTCATCACCAGCAGCCACACCACCGTGAGAAGGACCGAGAGGTCGGGTGAAAGCTGGACGAACCCTGCGAAAGGAACCCGGAACCACAGCACCGCCACACCGGCGAGGGCCAGAACGACCCCGGCGAGCACGATGCCAGCGACCTTGGCGGGCGCCGAGACCTCACGGATGTCGTCGGCGAGGCCCACCGCGAAGATGATGAGCCCAGCGATCACGACGCCGCCGATGTCGGTGATCGACCTGAAGACCGGGTCGAACGTGCCGAGCGTCCACGCGGTCAGAAGCCCCGCACCGATACCGCCCAACATCGCCAGACCGCCCAGACTCGGGGTGGGAACGGCGTGGACCTTGCGAGCGTCGGGGGCCGCGACCGCGCCCACGCGGAAGGCGAGGATACGGGTCAGCGGCGTGAGCGAGAGGGTGACGAAAGCAGCGACCGCGCCAACGATGATGAAGTCGCTGATTGATGCCATCGGAACTCAGTATCCCCCACCGAAGTGGCTCGCCGGTGCTCCTAAGGATAGGGCGTGAACCGGCTACAGAGGTCGGCGACCTCGCGGCGGATGCCAGCGACGGCTGCGGCGTCGGTCCGGTTCTGGAGCGTGCGGGCGATCAGATCGGCGATCGCATCCATCTCGGGTTCCCGCATCCCCTGCGTTGTGACGGCCGGCGTGCCGATCCGCACACCACTCGTGACGAACGGTGAACGGGGGTCGTCGGGGATCGTGTTCTTGTTGAGCGTGATCCCAGCGTCGTCGAGCACTGCCTGCGTTTCCTTGCCGGTCAGCTCCTCATCGAAAGGTCGAAGATCCACGAGCAGAAGGTGGTTGTCGGTGCCGCCCGAGACCAGCCGGAAGCCGCGCGTTGCAAGAGCCCCAGCGAGTGCCGCTGCGTTCGACACGATCTGAGCGGCGTAGTCCTTGAACTCGGGTTGGAGGGCCTCGCTGAACGCGACCGCCTTCGCACCGATGTGGTTCTCGAGAGGACCGCCCTGGAGCCCCGGGAAAATCGCCTTGTCGATGGCGACCGCGTGTTCGGCCGTGCTCAGGATGCAGCCGCCGCGCGGACCGCGGAGCGTCTTGTGGGTGGTGAACGTCATGATGTCGACGAGCGGCATGGGATTTGGATGCACCCCGCCGGCGATCAGACCGGCAATGTGGGCGGCATCGAACATCAGGTAGGCGCCGACCTCGTCGGCGATCTCACGGAACGGGGCGGGCTCGATGATGCGGGGATAGGCCGTAGCCCCAGCGATGATCATCTTCGGGCGATGTTCCAGGGCACGATCGCGGAGCTGTTCCATGTCGATCCGCTCGTCGCTCGCCGTGACTTCGTAACTCACGAAGTTGTAGAGCCGGCCGCTGAAGTTCACGGGCGATCCGTGGGTCAGGTGGCCGCCGTGGTCGAGGCTCATCCCCATGACCGTGTCGCCCGGCTCGAGGAGCCCGAGGAACACCGCCATGTTGGCGTTTGCACCCGAGTGCGGCTGCACATTGGCGTGATCGGCGCCGAAGATCTCCTTGACGCGCTCACGTGCGAGATCTTCGACGGAGTCGACCACCTGGTTGCCGCCGTAGTACCGCTTGCCCGGGTATCCCTCGGAGTACTTGTTCGTGAGCACCGAACCCGTCGCCTCCATCACGGCCGGAGATGTGAAGTTCTCCGATGCGATCAACTGGAGGCCGGTGTTGAGGCGTTCACGTTCGGCGTCGATCAGGTCGAACAGCTCGGTGTCGCGGTCGTTTGTCCAGGGCACGATCGGCCTCCGTCGTCAGGATTTACGAATCCCGGGGAGAGTACCGCGCCCGCGCGGGCCCACCACCACAGATCGGTGCGAAAAACACGCCGATTTCCGAAGCTCAACGATGGCGGGTGGAAGGCCGATTGAGATGCGAGGATGTGCGTACCCGCCTGCGGTTCGCACGCGGCCGACGAGGAACAGACACGACATGTTCGAGAACGCATTCGACAGCAAGAAGGTGCTGGTCACCGGCCACACGGGCTTCAAGGGCACGTGGCTCACGATGTGGCTCCAACAGATGGGGGCCGAAGTCGTCGGAATCTCCGACCAAATCCCGACTCAGCCGAGCCATTTCGAGGCCGCCGGACTCGGCGAGTCGATGACCACCCACTGGCTCGACGTGCGGGACACCGAGCGGATTCCCGACGCGATCGCGGGCGAGGCACCGGACTTCGTCTTCCACATGGCGGCCCAGGCCCTGGTCAAGGCAAGCTACGACGATCCGGTCGGCACCTACTCGACGAATGCAATTGGCACCGCCAACGTGCTCGAGGGCCTTCGTCGTCTCGACAGCCCCTGCACCGCCGTGCTGATTACTTCCGACAAGTGCTACGAGAACGTCGAGACGTACTACGGCTACCGCGAGGACGACCGTCTGGGCGGCGCCGATCCATACAGCGCATCGAAGGCAGCGGCCGAAATCATCATCTCGAGCCATACCCGATCGTTCTTCTCCGCCGACGACGGCACGGTTCGTATCGGTGTCACCCGTGCTGGCAATGTCGTCGGTGGCGGCGACTGGGCCGCCGACCGCCTCGTGCCCGACGTGGCCCGCGCGTGGTCGCAGGACGAGAACGTCACGATTCGGCGCCCGCAGGCAACCCGACCGTGGCAGCACGTGCTCGAACCACTCAGCGGTTATCTCCAACTCGGTGCCGAACTTTCTCGACGGCCCGAGCTGCATGGTGAGGCCTTCAACTTCGGCCCGCCGGCGGAGGCAGTGAACCCGGTGCGCGACGTCGTTATCGCTCTCCAGCAGCATCTCCCCGGCCTCGACCTGACGATCGACGAAAGCCAGGCCCACTTTCACGAAGCCGGCCTGCTGAAGCTCACGTGCGACAAGGCTCTGAGCCATCTGCGGTGGACGCCTGTGCTCGACTTCGACGAGACGATGCAGATCACTGCCGAATGGTTTGCCCGCTATTACACCGAGGGGCCCGCGGGCATCGCCTCGTTCACACAGGGCCAGCTCGACTACTACACCGGGCTTGCAGCGAAGCGCGGACTCGTCTGGGCCAACGACTGAGATGGCAGCCACCTTCACGCCCCTCGAGCGCATCGAGACCTCGGGCGGCGAGGTCATGAAGGCGCTTCGAAGCGATGAAGCGGATTACCGCGGACTCGGAGAGGCCTATTTTTCCCGCGTCGACGCGCGCTCGATCCGGGCGTGGAAGCTCCACACGGAGATGACCGTGAACGTCGTCGTACCCGTCGGCCACGTCCGCTTCGCGATCCAGGTCGGCGACCCGCGCGACCAGGACTTCCACGTATACGACCTCGGCCCCGACCATGAGTACGGCCGCCTCACCATCGAGCCGAACACGTGGTTCGGGTTCGGCGGCGGCGCCGACGGCGGGCTCGTACTCAACCTCGCCGACATTCTCCACCATCCTGACGAGGGTCGCTCCGCGAGTCCCGATCACTTCGGGACCCACATGTTCGAGGAGATCTGATGGGAACCTGGGATCGCCTCCAACGCCGCTCCGACACGGTCGGCGACGCAAACGTCGCCATCGTCGGTGCCGGATACGTCGGTACCGGCGTGGTTCATTCGATCGCGCAGTCGCCCGGCATGCGTCCATCGCTCGTCGTGAACCGAAACGTCGAACGTGGTGTTGCGGCTTTCACGAAGCTCGGCCTCGACGCCGCCGATGTTGTCACGTCCGAATCACCCGACGCACTGCGCACGGCGATTCGCGCCGGACGGCCGGCGGTCGCACCTCACGCGTCGCTGCTCGCGGATCTTCCGCTCGATGTGGTGATCGAGGTGACCGGTGCACTCGACTATGGAACCGAAACGATTCTCGCCGCGCTCGACCGCGGCACCCACGTGGTGTCCTTCAACGCTGAAGCCGATGCCCTGCTCGGTTGGCTGTTCCACGAGCGAGCACGTCAGAACAATGTGATCTACACGATCGCCGATGGTGATCAGCCCGGTGTCCTCTTTCGCCTCCAACAGCAGGTCGAGGCGATGGGTTTCGACGTCACCGCGCTGCTCAACTGCAAACGCCACCTCGATGTTCACCAGAATCCTGAAACCGGCGCCGGCTACGCCGCCCGCGACACGACCTCGGCGCTCATGACGACCGCGTTCGGAGACGGCACGAAGATGCAGGTCGAACAAGCGGTAGTCGCAAACGCGACCGGGTTCATCCCCGACGTCCGCGGAATGCACGGCATCGAATCCGCCGTGGCGACGGCTGCCGTCGACATCCCCAAGGCACTCTCCGCCCCCGGACGAGTCGACTTCACGCTCGGCGGCGACTTCGGGGCGGGCGTGGGCATCGTAGCGGTACACCCCCAAGCCGAACTGCACGAACAGGCCATGCGTTTCTACAAGATGGGAGATGGGCCGAACTACTTCTTCTTCCGTCCATACCACCTCGTGCACCTCGAGATTCCGCTCACGGTGGCCGAGCTGATCCTCGATGGTGAACCGCTCGCGACCGTCGATGCGCCCCATGTTGCCGAGGTCGTCGCGATGGCGAAGAAGGATCTCGCGGCCGGCGAGAAACTCGACAGCATCGGCGGATTCAGCGCATACGGCCACATCGACACCGCGGAAAACGCCGCCGGGCACCTGCCGGTCGGACTGGTCGAATTTGCGACCGCGATCGAACCGATCCCGCAGGACGCGGCGATTCCGCTCTCCTCGGTACGGCTCGACGATGAGCGCACCGTGGTCCGGAAGTGGAAACACCTCCACGACATCGGCGAATGATCTTCACCGAGACGCCCCTGGAGGGTGCGTACCTCATCGACCTCGATCCGATCAACGACGACCGCGGGTTTTTCGCTCGAGCCTGGTCCGCCGAGGAGCTCGCCGATCGGGGCCTCAATCCGACGATTGCGCAAACCAACATGAGCCGCACCTTCGCCGCAGGTACATTCCGCGGATTTCACTGGCAAGAGCCTCCGTTCGGCGAATGCAAGACGGTTCGATGCACCTCGGGAGCGGTGTTCAACGCGATCATCGACATGCGCCCGAACTCGGACACGTTTCGGTCGTGGTTCGGCGTCGAACTGTCGTCCGACAACGGCCGCTGTCTCTACATCCCCGAGCAGTTTGCCAACGGGTTCCTCATTCTGGAGCCGGACACGACCCTCCTCTACAACGTGTCACGCCCGTTCCGTGCAGGGGGCGAACGGGGTATCCGATGGGACGACCCGCTGATCGGCGTCGAATGGCCGATCCGCGTCGAGCACGTATCCGAGAAGGATTCGAACTGGCCCGATCAGGGCTGAGCGATCGGCTCGACCTCATCGGGCTGTCGCACCTGGGACCGCATACGCAGAACCGATGCAGTTCCGAACACCACGACCAGAATGGCGAGCACGATGTACGCGATGAGCGGGAGCTCTTCCCGACCGGCGACCACGATGTACACGTACGGCGCCAGGAACGTGACGAGGACGACAACCGCCCAGAACTGGACCTGCCCCCACTGTTTCGAGCGAAAGCCGCTCACGATCCCTACTTGTCCCATGGCGTATGGCGGCGCCGTGGCAATGTCGATGATGAGGAAGATGGCGGGATTGACGCCGTACTGACCAAGAGTCGGCCAGGCGAGAAGAGCTCGCACGACGGCATACGCCGTTACTGCAACGATCCAGGCTCTCGAGAACCAGCCACTCGGCACGATGGAGCTCATCCACGGCGAGTGTACCGACCACTACCGGTATGCCGTTTGGTGTTGAACTACTTCGGTCGGTACCGTCGCGGGGAATGGAGCGGGAAACATCGTCGCCCGAAGTCAGCGAGATCGTCGTCCGACTCGTGAACTCCGACGACGAGCTACTCGATGCTCGTCGATTGCATGCGTCGTGCTACATCGGTGCCGGGTATTACGACGCAGGCCGTCTTCGGCTCGATGGCACCGTCGAGGATCCATGGGTTCCGTATTCCGACTACATGATCGCGCTCGACGATGACGGCGGACTTCTTGGCACCGTCCGCGTGATCAAGCCGTCGCCCCGGGGTCTCCAGACGTTTCACTACGCCGATCTCGACGACGAAAGCCAGGCGCTCTTCTCGACACTCGATGCGAACACGTGCGTTGAGATCAGTGCACTTGCCACCACGAGACGCGGGATGCAGAACCGTTCGGTTGCCGCCGCGCTCTACGGTGCCGTCTGGCGGTATTGCGTCGTGAATCGGCACGCATACATGATCGCCCTCACGGATCGAACAATGCTTCGAATTCTTCGCCGCTTCTTCGGATTCCCGTTCGAGGTCATCGGACCGGAGGTGGATGAGTTCGGTGGCCCCCAGGTTCCGCTCGCGATGTATGTACCATCGGCGACCGAGCTCTATCGGAAATACGACCCCGACTTCCTCCTCCGTCACGGGATCGGGCTCACCTTCGAGGACCTCGACGACTACGTGATCGATCTGCGATCGCGCGTCCCGGAAATCCAACCTGAAATCGCTTGAGCCACAGCGTTTTTGGCACCTGATTCAACGCTGAACGGCCTCACGAGTCGGTTCGATCAGCCGACGAGAACAGTGCATGAGAAATCGCACGCGCGTCATCCTTGTCGTCGGCGTCGGACTGATCGGCATCGCGGCCCTGGTTGGACCGGCCGCCCAGCAGGGTGTCCGCGCTGCGTCGGCGGTGGCCTTCATCGCCGCGACGACGTGGCGACTCCGGACCTCGCGCGACCTGGTTCGCACCCCGTGGGTCTTCTTTGCAGCAGGAGGAACGCTCGTACTCATCTCCGCCGTGATCCGCATAATCCACGGCGCGATCATCGGAGTCGACAATCCGTTTCCGAGCTACGCAGAAATTCCCGCCATCGCCGGCTACCTGTGCCTGAGTGCCGCCGCCCACTGGTTCCGTCGACTTCGGTCGATGGGCCGCGATCCCGATGCGATCATCGATGCGCTGCTCGTCACCGCGGCCTCTGCGGTCGTGGTCTTTTCCGCGCTCCTTTCCGAGTACTTCCGGGACGACCTCATTCCATGGGAGGAGCGCGTCGGAAACGGCACCTACAACCTCCTCGGCCTGCTCATGTTCGGACTCATCGCTCGACTGGCCGTGGGTTCCGGTGTCCGAAACGGGGCTTGGCGCCTGCTCGTGGGTGCCGTTGCCTGCATCATCACCAACGAGCTCTTCTTTGTCCTCGTCACCGTTGGAAACGAGTGGGGTCTCGTCATCACGAGCATCGTGTCTCCGCTGGCTTTCGTGCTCGCGACCGCGTCGGTGCTGCATCCCGAGGCCGCCGCACTCACCGCAAGGCCCGAATACACGCCTCCCCAACTCTCGCCCGCGCGGCTTGTGCTTCTGGCCACGTCTCTTCTCACCGTCCCGATCGCGCTCCTCATCTCGGTGATGAGTGGAACGGACGCCGACCTGCCGGTGCTCGTCGCCGGGTCGGTACTGCTGGCTCTGTTCACCCTCGCCCGCATTCGGTTGCTCTTTCGCACCAAGGAACTCGTGTCCTCGCTCAACGAAGCGCTCTCGTTGTCCGGACAGTCTCTCCTCGATTCGTCGAACGTCGTCGAAGCGATCGAAGCCTCCGAGCACGCGATTCGGGCGGTGGTGGCCGATCGCGCCGACTTCGCCGCCTTCATCCACGGCTCGGAGCCGGCCGGGCGCCTGATCTCGTCCCGAACCGGCGGTGTCGGGTTGTTGTCGAGCGTCGAAGAAGGCGAGGACCAGATGTACGCACTGGTCGATGCCCAGCCCGGCGATTCGTTGATCACCAGGCTCGAGCTCGGCCAGGACGGACAGTTCGGTCAAATCCTCATTCGAACCAACGAGAAGACCGAGCACGCCGAGCAGGTGGCATTCCAGACGATGTCGACCCAGATCACTCAGGCGTTCAGCTCGATCGAGGCAGCTCAGTCTCGGGCCGAGCAGCGTCTGACATCGCTGGTCGAACAATCAAGCGACCTGATCTGTGTCCTCGAGGACTCCGATGTGATCACGTTCGCCTCGCCGAACGTGACGCGGGTGCTCGGCTACGAGCGCGGGGAGATCGAGGGTCATCACCTCGAAGGATTTGTGGTTCCCGACGACTGGGTTCCGCTCGACGATCTCCTCGCGGCTCCCACGCCACCGAGTGAAACCCCCGTGTCGGTCGAGTGCCGATTGCGAACGATCGAGTCCGAGGCTCGCTGGTTCGCGATGACGGCGCGCGACTTCCGCGACGATGCCGAGCTCGGAGGAATCGTCCTCACCGGTCACGACATCACCGAAGAACGCAACGCGCAGGCTGCAATCGTCGCGAGCGAACGTCGTTTTCGGTCCCTGGTACAGCACGCGTCCGACATTGTGATCGTTCTCGACAACGAGGGAAACGTTGAATACATCAGCGACTCGGTCGAGGTCTCGTTGGGGCACGGCGTCGATGCGTTCATGGGGCAGTCCCTGCTCTGGGTCATCCACGAGAAGGATCGGGACGCCGGGCTTCAACAGTTCGATTCGGTGGTCTCCTCACCCGGGCAGCAGGAACGAATCGAGTTCCGTGCTCTCCACGCCGACGGCTCGATCCGCCTGTTCGAGTCACTGATGACCGACATGCGCCACATCGACGAGGTCTCCGGCATCGTGCTCAACGTGTCGGACATGACCGAGCGCCGAAGTCTCGAGCGCGATCTCCGGGACGCGGAGACGATCGATCCGCTCACGCTGCAGCTCAATCGGAAGGCTTTCCTCGATGAGGTCAACACGGCTCTACGCCGGGCCTCGGTCACCGGAGATGCCGTAGCCATCGCGATCATCGACCTCGACGACTTCAAGACGATCAACGACGCGCTCGGTCCGATGCTGGCCGATCGCGCACTCGTGGAGACGGCCCAGCGCATCCGCCGAGCCGTTCGTGTGGGCGACGTCGTCGCCCGGCTGAGCGGCGACGAGTTCGGCGTGCTCATGCCCGATGGCTACAGCCAACTCGAGGCGGTCGCCGCCACCGAGCGCATCATGGCCGAACTCCGTCTCGACTTTTCGCTCGAGGGACACTCGGTGCAACTCGAGTCGACCGCCGGTCTCGCGATGGACGTCGGCGGTAGCGAGCTCGCAACACATCTCCTGCGCAGCGCTGACACCGCCCTCTCCCTGGCGAAGACCGCCGCGCGAGGCCAGGCGATGATGTTCGAGGAGTCCATGGGCGAGGCGGTTTCGGAACGCCTTACCCTTCGTGCGGCCCTCGACTCTGCGATCGACGACGGTGGTCTGCGGCTTGCCTACCAGCCCATAATCAGCGTTGAATCGGGCAACATCGTCTCAATGGAGGCCCTCGCCCGCTGGAATCACGCCGAACGGGGCAACATCTCTCCCGGGGTGTTCATCCCGATCGCCGAGGAATCCACCGCCATCATCCGGCTGGGTGAGTGGGCGCTTCGAAGCGCATGCAACCAGGTGCAGACCTGGGAAGCCGAGGGCCTCGACGGATTCACCGTGAGCGTGAACATGTCGGGTCATCAGCTCCGAGAAGACGCTGTTATCTCCCGGGTCGCCACGATCCTCGAAGAGACGGCGGTCGACCCCGCGCGAATCATCATCGAGATCACCGAGTCCGTCCTGATCGACGACACCGATTTCATCGCTCACCGCATCCGACTCCTCCGAGAACTCGGCGTGGGGCTCGCGATCGACGACTTCGGCACCGGTTACTCGAGTCTCAGCTACCTGCAGCGCTACGAGTTCGACTACCTGAAGATCGATCGCGCGTTTGTCGTACCGCTCGCCGATGAACGTCGGTTCAAAGAGCGCGAGATCGTCGCTGCCATCATCAATTTGGCCCGCGGCCTCGGCGCCACGACGGTTGCCGAGGGCATTGAAGGTCTCCCCGAGTACGGCGTTCTGCGCACACTCGGATGTGATCGGGCCCAGGGCTTCCTTTTCCACCGTCCGATGGAGGTCGGCCAGATCGCCGACACCTTCCAGGCCGATCGGCAAAACACCGACCGGGCAGCCTGAGCGACCTACTGCCACACCCTCCAGGGCGCCTCCCCGGAATCCCAGAGCGCGTTCAGCTCGACGTACTCGCGATAGGTGTCCATCCCCCGCCAGAATCCTTTGTGCAGCCGGAAGCCGAGCTGGCCGTCGTTGGTCAGTCGCTGCAGTGCGTCCGACTCGAGCATCTCGCCATCAGGGTCCGTGACATAGTCGAGGAAATCGGCGTTGAACATGAAATACCCGCCGTTCACGACACCTGTGTTCAGATCGGGCTTTTCGGCGAAGTCGGTGACCATGGCGCCGTCGGTCGCGAGCTCCCCAAATCGTGAGGTCGGGTTGACCGCCGTGACCGTACCGATCTTGCCGTGGTCGAAGTGGTGGTCTCGCAACGCAGCGACGTCGATGTCGGCCAGACCATCGCCGTACGTGAGCATGAATGCGGGCGCACCTTCGAGGTAGGGACGAGCCCGGGCGAGTCGTCCGCCGGTGAGCGTGTCGAGGCCCGTGTAGGCCATCGTGACCTCGAATTCCTCGGTCCCGTAGTCACCGTGATACTTCAGACCACTAGTGCGAAGATCGACCGTGAAGTCGCTGGTAATTTCCCGATACCGGAGGAAGTACTCCTTCACGGTCCACGACTTGAACCCGAGCAGGAGCACGAAACGGCGGTGACCGTAGTGGGCGAACGTCTTCATGATGTGCCACATGATCGGCTTGCCACCCACGTCGATCATCGGCTTCGGGAGCGACTCGGACGCCTCTCGAATTCGAGTTCCCTTGCCGCCGGCGAGAATAACCACCGGGATGTCGGCAGGATCGATCTGACTCATGTGCTCAGCCCTTCTCGCATACTCGTGTCACGGACGTCGTAATCCTTGGGGATATCGGCATCACACGGCACCGCTGTAGCTACGGCGACGGTTTCCCATGTTGACATGCGGGGTTCGTGCCGATGTCGATGTCACCCTGTCGCAGCACCGTTGAGTCGGTTCCGGTGACGTCAACGACCGTCGATGCCGAACCAGCGAGCGTGCCGCCGTCGAGCATCACGGCGAGTTCACCAGACCAGAGCGCCTGGGCCTCCTGAAGCGTGATCACAGGTGCGTGGCCGTGACGGTTGGCGCTCGTGGTTGCGATCGGCCCGAACGCTCGTGTGATCGCCTGCACCAAGGGATGGTCGGGAACGCGCACGCCGAGCGTCTCGGTGGTCGTCGCATACTGCACAAGACCGGCTCGGATCGGAGCCACCAGGGTGAGTGCCCCAGGCCACCAGCGCTCCGCGAGCTCGGTGAATCCCTCGGTCGGCTCGACGAGTGACGTCGCCTGCTGCGTCGACGCTGCCAGCACGGCGATGGGCAGCCCTGCTGGGCGGTTCTTCAACGTGAAGATCCGTGCCATCCCCTCGGGGCTTGTCGGATCGGCGGCGAGCCCGTACACGGTGTCCGTGGGGATGAGCACGACGTCCCCGGCGCGCAGCGCAGTCGTGGCGGCGACAACATGGCGCTCGAGCGAGTGGGTCATGTCCGCAGTCTCGCGACGATCGCACGGTGTCTACCGGCGAGGTCTGGATGGGTGCCGGTGTCGAATCCGTGTTCCTGCAACAGCGCGGTCATGGGCTCGATCTGGCGTGGGTCCATCTCGAGCACGATCGCGCCGGCCGGGCCCAGCCAGGGTCGGGCGTCGGCAACAATCTTGCGCAGATCGTCCAGGCCGTCGGCACCACTCCTGAGCGCCGACGCCGGCTCCCACGCTTCCACCGACGCGGGCAGCTCGTCGCCTGCCGGTACGTATGGCGGGTTCGAGGCGACCACATCACACTCGCCGCGCAGCCGTTCCGGAAGCGCGTCGAACCACGACCCAGCGTGCACCTCGACCGACGCTCCTCGCATACCGAGACCCGCCAGATTGGCCCGGGCCACGGCCAAAGCATCGTCCGACGAGTCTGTGAGAACGACTCGTGTGCCAGGTCGCTCCGACGCGACGGACAATCCGATCGCTCCCGAGCCAGACCCGAGGTCGACCACCGTGCCGGTCTGACCGGAGCCGGGTGGCCGGAGCCGATCGAGTTCGTCGAGCACGAGCC
The DNA here is from genome assembly GCA_051011575.1 of Acidimicrobiales bacterium. Classification (GTDB taxonomy): domain Bacteria; phylum Actinomycetota; class Acidimicrobiia; order Acidimicrobiales; family SHLQ01; genus SHLQ01. Next base: position 27,273 of record JBPCTR010000172.1, read on the forward strand.
CGGCCACGATCTCGGTCTCGGGACGGGGAATCAGGACACGATCGTCGACGAGCAGATCGAGTTCCCGGAACGCCCAGTGGCCGAGTACGTACTGGATCGGCTCACCACCACATCGGCGCTGGACCATCGAATCGAGCTTCGCGACCGCACGCACGGTTGCCGGTTGCTGAAGTCCCTCACGGAAGTGGGTGGCCGACGAACCGACGATCTCCTCCACGATCCAGCGCGCGTGGAGCGTGGGGTTTCCGTCGAGGTCGGCTGCGCGCAGTCGGCCTTCGGTTTCGGCGAGCAACTCCTCCCATCGAACCGTTCCCTCGAGCTCGCCCGGGTCGACGTCGTCGGGATCGACGTTCATTCCTCGCCGGACAGACGCTTCTGCTGGTCGTCGTGCAGGAGGGCGTCGGAGATGCCGTCGAGTTCTCCGCTGAGTACCTTGTCGAGCTTGTGGATCGTGAGGTTGATGCGATGATCACTCACCCGATTCTCTTTGAAGTTGTACGTCCGGATCTTCTCGGACCGGCCACCGCCGCCCATCTGACTCTTGCGCTGCTCGGAGGCTTCGGCCTCTGCCCGATCCTGTTCGGCCTGGAGAAGCCGGCTGCGCAGCACCCTCAGCGCCTTCGCCTTGTTCTGGAGCTGACTCTTCTCGTCCTGCATCGCCACGACAACGCCGGTGGGCTTGTGGGTTATCCGGACCGCTGAGTCGGTGGTGTTCACCGACTGCCCGCCCGGCCCCGACGAGCGATACACGTCGATCTGCAGGTCATTCTCGTCGATGTCGATCTCGACTTCGTCGGCCTCGGGGAGCACCGCGACCGTCGCCGACGACGTATGGATTCGGCCCTGCGATTCGGTCACCGGTACTCGCTGGACCCGATGCACGCCCGCCTCGAACTTCATACGACTCCACACGCCCTCGCCCGAAAGACTGAACGTGACGGCCGAGTAGCCCCCCATGTCGGATTCGGTGCCGTCGAGCATCTCGAATTTCCACCCTTGGCGCGTGGCGAATGCGCGGAACATCTCGAAGAGGTCGCGCGCGAACAGGTTGGCCTCTTCGCCGCCCTCGGCGCCACGAATCTCGACGATGACGTTGCGGTCGTCGTTGGGATCCTTGGGAAGCAGCGCGAGGCGGAATTCGTCGGTCGAGGACTCGACCAGTGCCTCGAGTTCGGCGACTTCGTCCCGCCACGATTCGCGGTCGTCGCCCTCACTCTCGCTGAACATTTCGCGCGCGACTTCGAGGTCTTCGCTGGCCGAACGAAGGTTGCGTCCAATGGCAACGATTCCATCGAGCTCCTTGTGCCGGCGCGCTTCGGTTTGGAAACGCGTTTGGTCGGCGATCAGGTCGGGGTCGCCCAACCGTGCCTCGACGTCGGCGAATTCTCGCTCGAGGGATTCCAGGCGACTCAGCACGTCGACAACCTAACCCGGAGGCTCAGGAGCTGCGCGGGTAGGCCCCGCGGAGCTGCTCAGTCGGACCACTCACCATCGAGCGCCACGAGCGTGGCAGGCAGCGCGAGTGCAGAGAGCGACTCCTCAATTCGGGGATGCTGGTCGCGGGTCGGAGCGACCACGATGACCTCGTCGGGTTTGTGCAGCCCGGCGAGCTCGGCCGCGGTCTGGGGTGCGGCCAGGTCGACACCCACCGTGAACACGATCAGAACCGTGCGATCGCCACGGGTTCCGAGTGCGGCCGCGGGCTGAGACTCAGACAGTCCGGGACGAGGCGAAGTGAGGGGGATCGGGTCGAGGCGGTCGAGACCGAGGAGCTCCGGATCTCGCACGGCTTGGGCACGAAGCCACCGTGCGCGCACGAGGCGCCCAATCGGGTGGGGAGCGGAGCCTGCAGTCCGGTGTGGCCGGACCATACCGACCACGTGCGCAATCGCCTGGTCGATCGGGCGGTCTGGGTTGATTGACGCCGATGCGAACTGGTCGTATGCGCCCACTCCGATGTCGATCGAGCACGATCCATCACGACTTCCGACACGGGCGACTTCGAGACCGTTGAACTCGCCGATCCACACGCCGTGATCAGCCACGACCTCGAGTCCGGCCTGCGCCAACTCGGCCGCCAGGTCAGGACACGACGGTGGCGGCTCGATCACGGGGGCGACCGGAACCGCCAGGGTGAGCGAACGCTCGTGCGCGACAAAAACCGAGCTGCGCGGGCTCTCAAAGTGCTGGGCCGCAGACGCGAGGCCGCCGGCGAGGTCCGGATCATCGACGATCAGCTGGAGCTGGGTGGCGTCGTGTGCGGCAGCCCATGAGAGTCCGAGACCGAGAATCCCCGACGGTGGCTCCGCGTGGTAAAGCCAAGCCATGTCGTTCACGACGACGGCCGCGCCCGAGCCGAGGCGCGTCGGTTCGGGGATCGAAGCGTTTGTGTGTTCGGAGACCAGCCCCCGCAGCTTGACGGCGGCGAGCTCGGCGAGGCGTTCGGGAGTCAGCTCTCGTCGGCGGCGTCGGCCGACGCGGCCTTCTTGCGACGGGCGCCGTAGCGGCGCTCGAACCGCTCGACGCGACCGGCGGTGTCGACGATCTTCATCTGGCCGGTGAAGAAGGGATGGCTGCGGCTCGAGAGCTCGACCTTGGCGAGGGGGTACTCGACGCCGTCGATCGTGATGGTCTCGTTGG